>JAFGJQ010000406.1 GCA_016929015.1 Phycisphaerae bacterium
CTGTTCCTCGATGGCTCCCGGCCGGGGGAGCCGAGTTATCCGGACCTGCACCCGCCACCCAGGCGGGGTGCAAGATGGGTGGGGGAGAGTAACCTCAGGATATGCCTTCCGCTCATCCCCATCCTGGACGCCAGCCAGGCGACTGGCCGTCCCGCGTCTCCTGTTCAAGATACACAGAACGTCGGGGTCGCACAACGCGGAATACGGCTCCTTCAACGAATCCCCCCGGGCACCGCGGGAACCTTCTGCACGGCCAGCATGACGGACTCTTCCGGGCCCTCCTTTCGGTTGGCCGTTCGAACGTGCCTGTTTGGCCGGAAATCAGTGGGCGTTTTGTTGTTACTTCGGGAGGAGGGCCCTGCAAGCCGGGACGCGGAGATGATTGGCCATTGCTTCGCTGACACCGGATGAACGCCCGCAACATTCTTTGGAAGTTCCTGGAAAAGGTGTCAGAGCCGGTCCGGTCTTCCGGCACCAACGGCCTTCGACGCATTTCGCACCGATCGGCGGACCGGTGCAGGATCATCCGCCGGAAACTTGATTCGACAGCCTCCGCGCCGGGTCTCCGCAGGCGACCTACAGCCCAAAGCCCGCAGCTCGCCACAGCGAGTCGCCGGGGCGACCCACAGCCTCCCAAGACCGGCTGGAAAGCCGGTCTCACAGTGAGGGGCCGAAAACGCCGGAACGCCAAAAGCGGGTACGACGAAGGGCATCGTTGCACCGCGAGCAGCCCGGGGGCGATCGTCGTGGCGTGGACCCGGCGGGTCGGCGATAATCCCGCCCCGGAGGAAACACCCTGTATGGCAACCGTTGAGACCATCCTGGGACTGGCGGCGCTGATCGCCGGCGCGGAACTGCTCGTGCGAGGCGCGGCGGAACTGGCCCGCACGGTGGGAATGCCGCCGCTGATCATCGGCCTGACCGTGGTGGCGTTCGGCACCAGCACGCCGGAACTGGCGGTCAGCGTGAACGCCGCGCTCTCCGGCCAGGCGGACATCGCGCTGGGCAACGTGTTGGGCAGCAACACCTTCAACGTGCTGTTCATCCTGGGCGCCTCCGCGCTGGTCGCTCCGCTGGTCGTGTCGTCCCAGCTCATTCGCCTGGACGTGCCGGTGATGATCGGCGTGTCGGCTCTGACCTGGGTGCTGGCGCTGGATGGGGCCGTCGGGCGAGTCGAAGGCACCGTGCTCGTCACCGCCCTTTGCGCCTACACCGCGCTGCTGATCTACCTGGGCATGCGAAACAACCGGGTCGCGGCAATCGCCGCCGCCGAGCCGCCCGCCGAAGCCCCCCGCAGGCGCCTCGGCTGGTCGGTGTTGTGGGTGCTGATCGGCCTGGGCCTGCTCGTCCTCGGCTCGGGCTGGCTGGTCGACGGCGCCGTGGCGCTGGCGCGATTCCTCGGCGTCAGCGAACTGGTGATCGGGCTGACCATCGTGGCGGCGGGCACCTCCATGCCGGAGTTGGCCACGTCTGTCCTGGCCGCCGTTCGCGGCCAGCGGGAGATCGCCGTGGGCAACGTGGTGGGCAGCAACATCTACAACCTGCTGGCCGTCCTGGGGGGGTCGGCGATGATCGGCCAAGAGGGCATCCGCGTGGCCGACGCCGCGCTTCGGTTCGACGTTCCGGTCATGCTGGCGGTGTCGGCGGCCTGCCTGCCGATCTTCTTCACGGGTGGCCGGATCTCGCGGTGGGAAGGCGGGCTTTTCCTCGGGTACTACGTCGCCTATGTCACGTTCCTGGTTCTGTCGGCCATGCGTCACGAGGCGCTGGCCACGTTCAATGCGGCCATGATGTGGTTCATCATTCCGCTGACCACGCTGGGCATCGCGGTCAGCGTCGTGGCGTGGCTGCATCGACGCCGCGCGCCGGTCGGCGGAATTGCGAATTGCGAATGACGGCGCGCCGGGATGCGCCAGTCGCAATTCGATGCCCTGCCTTCCGGCTCGAGGACTTGCGCGAGGAGGTCGTCATGCGAACGAACTGGCACTGCACGTTTACTGGGGTTCTTCTGATCGGCCTGATCGTCGGTTGCCTGCGAAGTGAAGCACAGACGCCGGGTGGACCGCCGACCGCTGTGCACACCGTGGAGGACGCGAGAATGAACTGGTGGCGTGAGGCACGGTTCGGGATGTTCATTCACTGGGGGTTGTACGCGATTCCGGCCGGCGAATGGGGCGGCCAGACAAACCACGCCGAGTGGATCCGCGAGTCCGCCCGAATCCCCCTGGAGGAATACGACAAGCTCGTGGGGCAGTTCAATCCCGTGAAGTTCAACGCCCGAGAATGGGTCGCCATCGCGAAAGAGGCCGGCGCTAAGTACATCGTGATCACGTCGAAGCATCACGACGGATTCTGCCTGTTCGACTCGCAATACACGGATTTCGACGTGATGGCCACGCCGTTCCGGCGCGACATCATGAAGGAGCTCGCCGATGCCTGCGCCCAGGCCGGCATCCGGATCGGCTGGTACCACTCCATCATGGACTGGCATCATCCGGACTACCTGCCGCGCCGGTCGTGGGAGCGCCAGCAGCGTCCGGAGGGCGACGCGGATCTTTCCCGGTACGTGGCCCACATGAAGAACCAGATCCGCGAGCTCCTGACGAATTACGGGCCGATCGGCGTGCTGTGGTTCGACGGCCAATGGGAAGGCACCTGGACGCATGATCGTGGCCAGGATCTAGAGGCATACGTCCGCTCTCTCCAGCCCGACATCATCCTCAACAGTCGGCTGGGCAAGGCCGGCGGCCCGTATGGGCTGGATCGGTCGCAGGGCGGCCTGGGCGACTACGGCACGCCGGAACAGTTCATTCCCGAGACCGCCCCCGGAATGGACTGGGAAACGTGCATGACGATGAACGATCACTGGGGCTACAACAGTCATGACACGAACTGGAAATCGAGCGAGCAGCTCATTCGCATGCTGGTCGACATTGCGTCGAAGGGCGGCAACTTCCTGCTGAATGTCGGGCCGACGGCCGAAGGCCTGATTCCGCAGCCCAGCGTCGAGCGGCTCCGCGACATCGGCGCCTGGTTGAAGATCAACGGCGAGGCCGTCTACGGCACGCAGGCCGGCCCGTTCAAGCGGCCACCCGACTGGGGACGCTGCACGCAACGCGCGCTGGACGGTGGGAATACTCGTCTGTACCTGCACGTGTTCGACGCCCCACCCGACGGCACGCTGGCGCTGGATGGCCTGCTGAACGAGCCGAAGCGGGCGTATCGGCTGGCCGGCGGGCCGGACGCCGCCGTCAAGACGCGGCGGGTGGAGGACCGGCTGGAAGTGCTGGTGCCGGCGACGGAATCCGCGGAGGCGGTGTTCGTGATTGTGCTCGACATTGTCGGGCGGCCGGACGTCGGAGACCCGCCGGTCATCCGTGCGGAATACGACATTTTCACGGATTCCCTGCCGGTGACGATCCATACGGACCAGGCGAACGTCGAGGTCCATTACACGACGGACGGCACGGAGCCGACGGCGGAATCTTCGCGGGCAACGGGGCCGGTGACGCTGATGCAGACGACCACGCTGAAGGCTCGATCGTTCCGCGGGGGACGGCCGGTCAGTCCGACCGGCAGTGCCGAGTTCCACAAGGTCGCGCCGCGTCCGGCGGAAGCGGTGCCCGACATCCAGCCGGGCTTGGCGTACGCCTATTACGAGGGTGAGTTTGACCGCGTGCCCGATTTCTCGTCGATCCCGGTTGTTGCGAGCGGCACGGCCGAGAGCTTGTTCATCAAGCCCGCGCGGCGTGACGATCTGTGGGCTCTGTGCTTTGAAGGGCTCGTGAAGGTACCGAAAACCAGCGTGTATCGGATCCACCTGCGCTCCGACGACGGCAGTCGGCTGTGGATCGGCGACGAGTTGGTCGTCGACAACGACGGCCTGCATTCCTCTCTGGAGAAGTCCGGCGTCATCGCCCTGGAGGCGGGGCTTCATCCGATCCGCGTGGCCATGTTCGAGCGAACGGGCGGGGCGGAGCTCGTCGTTTCGTGGGAGTCCCCCGGCCTGGCCAGGCAGGAAATCCCGGCCACAGCCCTGTCGCACCGTCCCGAATGAATCCCTGCTGCGGAATCGCGCCCGGCCCGCGTCAGGCCGGTGCCGTGTCGGTAAGCCTGTCGGCAATCAGCGCCTTGGCATGGGGGCAGAAGGATGCGCGTGTCGCCGATTATCGTCCCCGGACCCCATGATCGCATCGCTCGTTGTTTTGCACGAAGGTGGCGTGTTCTCACAACAGCACGGGACACAAGCAGAACATGCCCGAGGCTGAAGCCACGGGCGGCCGTCGAAACGGGGCCGTAGCTCGCACTACAGTGCAACGTCACTACCTACACAGTCCGCATTCTCCTCAGGGCGAGCCCTTTCCGGTGTAACGCGCGAAGCGTCCTTTTGCGATGAACGATCTTGGCTTCGGTGTTGTGATGCCGCGTGTAGCTGATGTTTCTCGCCGCCTTCTCCAGCACGGCCTTGCGGGCCGATCGCGGAAGCGCGACGGCCTGGAACCACACGGACACCGCCTCGCGAACCTGATTGACCATCAGGCTCTCCACCGGATACGTAGGACGATCGTCGCCGGGTTGCCTTGCGGGAAAAAACGCCCGCCTCTTCCTGGGCACGCTCCCGGGCCGCCAACTTCTCGCGGGCCTTGTTCAAGTACAGGTGGCTAACCTGGGGCAGATACATGTGCCGGTCGATGGGCCCTCCCCACACCTCTTTTGCCCGGCACCCCGTTTCAACGGGGTGCCGGGTCCGACCGGTCCCACCTGTCCATCCCGTCCATCAAGTCCATCGAGTCCATCCTCCCCGTAGCCTGTCCCGGCCGCGCCGGGATGCCCTCCTCTTCGTTTCTGCTTTTTGTTGTTTGTCTCTTGCTTTGGCCCCCAACCTCCCTCACCCCTTCCCGCCGCTCGCCACGGCGAGTCGCCGGGGCGACCCAACCCCCCCACCCTCCCTTCGTGCCTGCGTGCCTACGTGCCCTCGTGCCTGCTTTCCTTCCTTCTTTTGACTTCTTGCCCGAGCATCTGCCCTCCCCACCCCGACATTTCACCTTTTGGCCCCGAAATTTCGGGCAAGACCGGCCACCCAGGCAAACTGGGCAACCCGTTTTCTGCCGCATGTTCAGGCATAATCATGGGCGGTCATGCAGTGCAGGCCGCCAAGCGAACACGTGGTCGGGTATATAGATGTGACGCGCGGTTTCCGGACAGTCCGGTCCAGCGGTGGATGGCCCGCAGCGCAGGCCCCGCGAGCTACCTACCGTCTACGGCCTGTCTCCCTCACGCGGCCCGATCCACGCCGGCCAGGCGGGGTCGGTGAGCAGCCGGGCGTGGAGGACCTCGGCGAAGCGGTAGTGGATGAACACGAACACGCCCGTCCCCATGCAAGCGTCCAGCGCGGATCGTGCCTCGGACCGATGCCCTCGGCCAAGCTCGCGCATCGCGATCAGCGAGGTCATCATGCAGCGCACGCCGGGCGTCACGCCGGGCAAGCCCAGCAGCGTCTCCGCATCCATCCGGCCGCTCAGGTAGTCCAGGCACGGGCGGGCGAACGGATCATTGCTCGGATCGGCCTGCCCGCCGTCCAGCCGCCGCCGCACGTCGTCCAACGCGGCCGCCGCGGCGGCGGAGTCGCCCAGCAGTTCGGCCACACCGGCCGCGATGAGAACGGCCGTGGTGTTCGTGCGGTGCTGTTGCAGGGTCTCGCGGCAGACAGCACGAGCCTCGTCCAACCGACCGACCTCCGCCAACAGGATGGCTCGCTGGAGCAACAGCGGGTAAAAGCTCGGCATTTCCGCGCACGCTGGCGTGATCTCCGACAAGGCGGTCTGCACGTCGCCCGCCTCGTGCAACGCAATGACGCGGTGGTGGACGTAACCCGGATGCTCCGTTCCGGAGGCCGCCCGGTCCAGCTCAACCGCCCGAGCCAGATCTTCCGCGGCGCCCGCGTAGTCACCGAGATACCGGCGCAGAATGCCTCGACGCCCGTGGACATCCGCCTGATGATCGCCGCCCATCTGCACCGCCCGGTCCAGGTCATCCCGACAGCGATCCAGCCACTTGGCCGGATACTCCCGCAGGTCCGGCTGCGTCGCGGCGTATGCGGCGGCAAAGAGGTAGCCGGTGGCCCGGGCGGCGTAGGCGCGGGCGGCCTTCGGCCGGAACACCACCCATGCGTCGAAGTCGTCCAGCATGGGCTGGAGTGCCGCGCGGTCGCCTTCGATCAGCAGTCGCTGGCGGCGGAAGGTGGCCCGCGCCTCGATGGCCGGTGTAAAATCCGCCTGGAGGTCGAGTGCCCGATCGTAGCACGCAATTGGGTCCGCGCCGTCCAAGTGCGTCAGGGCATGGCCGCGGAGCAGCCAGCCCAGGGCGGTGTGGATGTGGGACTCGTCGCATCGGCGCAGAAAGCGAAGGCCGTTCACGTCGTCGGTCATCTCGAAATAGGCGAATGCCAAACCCTGGCACGCCTCCACGTGGTTCGGGCTGCGGCGCAGCGCCTCGGTGAGTGGTTCGATGGCGCGCTGCGGCTGCGCGGTCAGCAGGGGAATCAGCCCGCGGTAGAGATACAACTCCGCCGTGCGGACCCCCAGGGCGTCGGCCCGGTCCAGGTGTCTGGCGGCCTCGGACGGGTTGTAGTCGGAGAGCATGGCCGCCAGGCCGTCCTGAAGGCTGCGCTGCCCTTCCGCCTGCCGCATCTGTGTACGGAGGACCAGCAGTGTCACCAGCAGAACCAGGGCCACCAGCGTTCCCGCCACGTGCACGCGGTGTCGCCGCACGAACCGGCCGATCTTCACGTACAGCGGCGTGCGGCGGGCCTTGATCGGTTCGCTCGCCAGGAAACGCCGGCAGTCTTCCGCCACGTCGGCGGCCCGGGCATAGCGGTGGTCCGGGTCTTTCTGCATGCACTTGCCGACGATGGTTTCCAGATCGCGAGGAATGCCCGGATTGACCTGACGAAGCGGTTTCGGATCGGAAAACGCGATGCGAGTCAGGACCGCCTCACGCGAGTCTCCGTCGAAGGCGGGCCGCAGGGCGAGCAGCTCGTAGAGCGCCGCACCCAGCGAGTAGATGTCGGTCCGACCATCAAGCTGCACCCGGCCGCCGCGGGCCTGCTCCGGCGACATGTATCGCGCCGTGCCGATGACGTCGCCGGTGAGGGTAATGGTCAGGCGTGCGTCCGCGCGCGCGAGTCCGAAGTCGGTAATCCAGACGTTGTCGCGGGCGTCGAGCAGCAAGTTCGACGGCTTGACGTCGCGGTGGATGATGCCCTCACGATGGGCGTACTCCAGGGCGTCGGCCACCTGCTGCCCCCAACGCGCCACGCGGCGGAAGTAGTCGTGTCCGGGCGGCGTGCCTTCGGCGGCCAGACGTCGCAGGTGGTCGGAGAGCGACCGGCCCTCGATGTACTGC
>JAFGJQ010000407.1 GCA_016929015.1 Phycisphaerae bacterium
CTCGCTGGACGGATACCGGCGGTACCAGTCCCACTCGATGCCCTCCCACAGGTCGGTGGCACGGGTGCGGATCTCGGTCTCCACGGGGTCGGCACCGTCGAAGTATTGCCGCACGGTGAGCAGGCCCTGGGCAAGGTAGGATGTCTCGACGAGGTCCGCCCCGTTGTCCTCCGCAACGCCGAACGGAATGGTGGCCCCGGTGGTGCCGTTGATCCAGTGCGACCAGGCGCCGTGGTAGCGGACGGCGGTCTCACCGAGGAAGGTCAGCATCTGCAGCACGCGATCCGCCGCCGCGGACCGGGTTACGAACCCGCGGTTCGCGCCGACGACGATGCACATCAGGCCCATGCCCGTGCCGCCGGTTGCGCATACGTCGTAGCCGTGGAAAAGCCCCTCTCGGGTCAGTCCGCTGGCCGGGTGGGCGAAGTCCCAGAAGTAGCTGAACGTGGCCTGCTGGAGTGCATCGAGCAGCTCTTCATCCGTCAGGCCGTTGTATTCAGCGGACGCAACGGTTGACGGCGCCGTTTCCTGCCCATCGATCACAGCCGTTGCGTAGTAGTAGCTTCGGCCGGTGCCGGGCCCGACGGCGTCTGTATACGTCGGTTCCGGATGCGGCGTGACGGTCAGCCGCGTGAACGGCCCGCCGGCCGAGGCCGACCGGTACACGTGGTAGCCTTCCGTGCCGCTGTCGGTCGACGGGTTCCAGGCCAGCAGGTTGTGCTCTGCAAAGGCGACCACGCCGAGATTGGTCGGCGTGGTGACCTCGGTGGGCCGGCGGAAACGGAGATTGTCGACGTAGATGGTGCCATCGGCGCCGGGCATGCCTTCGAACACAAGCGCCCAGATCTGATCCAGGCCCGTCTGCGTGCGGGTCGAAACGTTGAAGGATACGGTTTTCCAGACGCCGGTGGCGTCGGGCAGCCCGGCGGCGACCTGCCAGGCGTCCGGCGGATTCCAATTGGGGCTCCAGATGCCGATGAGCGAGGGCAGGGCGGACGATGTCGCGATGTACACATCGGCCAGCAACTCCTCCTCCTCATCCAGGGCATACGTGGTGCCGGACCAGAAGTGCCGGTACTCCACCTTGCCGTCTTCACCGGTGAAGGTGAGTTTCAGCACGTAGCTGCCGTCGGTCGCGGGCGGGGCCCCCGCCACGCCTCCCGTTACGCGGGCGACCACCAGCCCGTCGTCCCCGGCACTGACGGTGAGGGTCGTCTCCGACGCTTCGTAGCTGGTCAGCGGCGTGTAGGTGTCAGCCGCCGCCGCGTTCACCAGGATGATCGCAGCAAGAGCGGCACCGATGCGCGTGAGACGGGCGTCCATTTGATCTCGTCGATTACTTGCCATCTTCCATTCCCATCCCGTTGGTTTCGATGAGTTTCGCGTACCACAGGCCGCTGGCCTTGATGATCCGCTGCTGCGTCTCGTAATTGCAGCGGATCAGCCCAAAACGTTTCTCGTAACCGGCCGCCCACTCGAAATTGTCCAGCAGGGACCAGCAGAAATAACCTCGCACGTCCAGGCCCTCGGCGAGAACGTCGCGCAGGACCGCGATGTGATCGCGCAGGTAGCTGATGCGGCTTGCATCATGCACGTGTCCGTCGGCCCCCGGCTGATCGTCGTAGCAGGCGCCGTTCTCCGTGATGTAGAAGGGCAGGCCGGGGTAGCGCTGCGCGAGCCAGTGTAGCAGCCGGCGGAACCCGTCCGGCGTGATGGGCCAGCCCATGTCCGTGTGCGCCCGATGAGGCTGGGCCTGCGTCTGGTATTGCAGGGCGCCGTCGTTCGCCGAGTGGGAGACGACGTTGCTCATGTAGTAGTTCAGGGCGATGAAGTCCAGAGAGCCGCGGAGCAGGTCTGCGTCCTCGTTGGAGAACGCCGGCAGCAGGTCGCCCAGCCGCTCGCGCAGGACGGCCGGGTAGTCGCCGTAATAGCACGGATCAGCGAACCAGCCACCGAAGCCGAGCATGGCCCGCTCGGCGGCCGCGTCATCCTCCGCGGCATCGGTGGCGGGAAAGCTGTACTCGGTGTTCAGGGCAAAGCTGATGGCGCCGCCGGCATGCTTCGAGGCGCGATACGCGGCCACGGCATAGGCGTGCGCCCTCAATAGGTTGTGCCCGGCTCGGTAGCCCCAGGCCCGGTTGCGGATGCCCGGCGCATGACAACCGACGAAGTAGCCCGCGTCCACCACCACCCACGGTTCGTTGAGGGTCAGCCAGTAGCGCACGCGGTCACCCAGCCGGTCGTACAGGCGCGCGGCATAGTCGGCGAAAAGCCGCGGCAAGTCCTCATGGCGCCAGCCGCCCAGTTCCATCTGGAGAGCGGCGGGCAGGTCCCAGTGATAGAGCGTGACCAACGGTTCGATGCCGACCTCGCGGAGGCGATCCACCAGGCGGTCGTAGAAATCCAGGCCCTTCTCGTTCACCGCTCCGTGGCCGAGGGGCATGACTCGCGGCCAACTGACGCTGAACCGGTAGGCGTTCAGGCGAAGCCGGCGCATGAGTTCGATGTCCTCTGGCCAGCGGTGGTAGTGGTCGCAGGCGATGTCCCCGGTTTGTCCGCCGGCCGTCTTGCCGGGGGTGTGGCAGAACACGTCCCAGATGCTGGGCCCGCGTCCGTCTTCGCGCGCGGCACCTTCGACCTGGTACGCGGCGGTCGACGCCCCCCAGAGGAAGTTGGCCGGAAACGCTTTCATGGCATCCTGTGCTCCGCCAGCCGGGAGAAACAGTCGGAACCTCGGTCTACCATCTTATCCGATCGGGGCGGGTTGAGGTTGGCAAAAGTGCCGTGTGCCGGGGTAGATGCGGCCGTTCCGACCCCGATAATCGCCTGTGATGTTTCTTGTAATCCTTTTGCCTGCATTGAATTAACGCACTTTCCGGGCTTCCCGGGAACCGTTGATGGACGCCATCGCCGGCCGATCCATAGAATTCAGGGTACCAAGGAATGAAAGCGCTTGCAATGGCTTTCCTGGTTTGATACAGTACGGCTCATTGGAGGAACCCGTCTGAGTCTCTCTCGACGTGGTGTGGGAAGCCGGGCGCGTGTCTCGTCGCGACCTGTGCGACCCCGGGTGGAAACCAGAACTCACGAGGCTCATCTCTCGATGGAGGAGGACTCTCATGGAGCGAATGGCAAGAAGAACAATGATTGTGGCGGTGCTGGCGGTCGCGGGTCTGGCGATGGTGACGCCGGCAGTCGGTTCCAATTGGGGTCAGATCGAGTTTGAGAATATCGTGTACACGGTCACGACAGGGCCGGCGATAGACGGCGCGATCATCAAGACCCGCATCTTCAACGACAGCCCGGCATCCGTGCTGACGACGAACAACAACTACCCGTCGTCGATCCTGATCAACGATGACCAGGTGAATGTGGGCTGGGCGAATCGGCACAACTTCCGCCTGTCGGCGGACGGCGGAGTATCCGAAGCGGTGTTCATGAATGCGGATGAGTTCTCGCTGTTTGCCGATGTCACCATTACCGGTACCGCCAAAGTCGAAGGCGGGCTGAACTTCACGTCCTGGTGGACCAAAGACGTGGATGGCGTGTTCATGCTGAAGACGGAGAACGGCGAGATCGCGTGCTTTGGCGGTCGGCTGCCGTTCTACAGCTTCACGGCCAACCACGGGTTGACCTACACCAAGGGTGAGACCGTCCGGCAGGGGATCATTTACACCCCGAACAGCCTGACGGAAGCGGACCCGGCCACCATCGAGTACGTGCTGACCCAGGGCGGGAACACGTACACGTCCGGTCCGCTGGCGTATGACATGGGTAACCCGGATGAAGATCCGCCCTACGGGCTGTGGGGCAACCTGAATGACGGCCGCCTGGGCGGCTACGTTCAGATTCTGACTCCGGAGCCGGGGACCCTTGCTCTGCTGGTTCTGGGTGGGCTGGCGGTGCTGCGCCGGCGGTAGAGACCGGCTGGAAAGCCGGTCCCACAGGGGAGACCGGCTGGAAGGCGGATCCCACACGGAAGCAACCGGCTGGAAGGCGGGTCCGAGAGGCTATCCGATCCGGAAGGAACGGATCAAAGACAGATTGGCAACGGTCCGCGGCACCGGCGGTGGCCGGGAAACGACCTCGCCGGTGTCGCGGGACCGCGAGGCGGGAGACAGAAAGGAAGGTTTCCCATGGCGAGGACGGCGCGGATGGATGGCAGGGGGAATCGAGCGTTCACGCTCATCGAGTTGCTGGTCGTGGTGTCGATTATCGCCCTGCTCATCTCAATCCTGCTGCCCTCGCTGAAGAAAGCGCGAGACCAGGCGAAGGACACGGTGGGGCGCTCCAACATGCATCAACATGGGCTGGCCACGGGGTATTACGGCCAGGATTACGGCGACTACCTTCCGTGGATGAAGGGACGCGACAATGGAAGTGGCAATCCCGACCCGCGTCTGCGATACACGAGGCCGCCTTACTCGCAATACCATCTGCTCTTCCACCTGGTACCGTACACGAGAACGACAAAGGTCTTCATCTGCCCTCAGGCCAAGGGAGGTTCCGTGGTCCGAAATCGAATCGGGCGGGGACCTCGTTCGGTACTCGGGTATCCGGTGACGGACGAACCTGACACGTTCCCCGGCAAGGAAAGCGACATGGGCATTGCTGCGTACAGTGTCCGGCGGTCGGACGAACTGTGGGAGGAAAAGCGGGCCAAACTGTTCCCGCAGATCCCATTGAACGGGGATACATATGTCAAGGAACTCTATTCCGAGTACTGGTTCAACGACTGGAGCTACGGAGCAACCACCGGCGGGTTCCAGATCCCCGCGATCAATGGGAACCAGATCAGCAAAATTACCTATCCCAGTATGGCGGTGATGATGAGCGACGCGGTTCATTGGAACCCGCGTCATCGTGGCGGAACGGGCAGCCACTTGGTGTTCGTGGACGCGCACGTGGAGTTCTACAAGCTGGACAGCCATCACGATCGTGAAGGTCACAACAGCGGCGTCCGCGGATGGGCAAACGCCCTGGACAAGGACAGGTTCGGCAATCGGCCGTTCTGGTCCTGGGGACTGGGGCGGGGGAACAACCCGGTGAATGGGGATCAGTAGTTGCATGGCGGCTTGGGCTGCTCGATCCGCTAGGGAGCGGGCACGACCGGCCGCGAGACGGGAAACACATCGATCTTCGATGGAGGTGCGAAAGATGATTCAGCGGCGATGGTTTGTGCTTGCGTTGGCCGTCGGTCTGGTGCTTCCCTGGTCAGCGCTGGCCCGCCAGAACATTGTCAGCAATGGCAGCCTGGAGGTCGGCGCGGGGCAAGGCGCTCCCAATCCGTTCATCGCGGCAAGCTGGACGGAACTCGGCGAAAACGTGGAACGGTCATTGGAGGCGAATCGCACGCCGGGCGGCGAGGCCGCGCTGAAGGCCTTCGGCGACTCGGTCAATCCCGCGACCGGCGGATACCAGGAACTGGCCGCCGCGCCGGGAGACACGGTCAGCGCGAGCGTCTGGCTCTACACCCGCGCCGGCGACAAGCTGGGCGGCACCGGGCAGGCCGGTCTTCGGGTGGAGTTCTGCAACGTATTCGGGCCGATATCGGGCGCCTTCAGTGAAGCACTTGTACTGGATGCCGGCTCCGAAGCGGATACGTGGATTCAGGCCTCGGCCGGGCCGATCACCGCGCCGTCGGGAACCACAAAGGTCCGCGTGACCTGCGTGCTGCGATATACGATCAACAGCGTCTCGGGCGCCGTCTTCTGGGACGATGCCACACTGACCCTGGAGGGCGCGGAGCCGACCCCTCTCCCCCTGCTGAACCCAGACTTCGAGACGCCCGGCATCAGTGATGATCCGAACCCGCAGGGCATCGAAGGCTGGACCGGCTTCAATGACCAGCAGAAGTCGGACGAAGCCGCGTTCCACGGAACGTTCAGCGTGAAGTTCGGAATCACCGAACCGTATTCGGGCCTCGTGCAGGAAATGGGCGACTTGGTTGCCGGCGACCGCATTGTCCTGAAGGCCCGCGCCATGATTCCCTCGTCCGACCCGCTGGACGGTAACGCGATGGTGGGCATCAAGCTCGAGTTCTCATCGTCGGCCACCGTGCCGCCGCCGGAGGAAAACTTGGCCTTCGACGAGAACGCAACGACGAACGCCTGGGTACCGGTGAGCATCAACACCGTCGTGCCGACCGCCATGACCAAGGCCCGCATTGTGATGATCTATGTCGGAGACTCCGGAACGACCGGAGCGGTTCGGTTCGACAGCGCGTCGGCCACCCGCAACGGCGGCTCAAACATGCTGCTGAACCCGAGCTTCGAGTTCGGCGACGGAGGCGTCAACGGAATCGCCGACTGGTCGGAGTTCAACACCCCGGGCACCTCATCGGCTCAGAAGAGTTGTTTCGTGCCGGGCTTCACACCGCTGGACGGAAACTGCACGATGAAGGCCACCGGCCAGGCCGTCGCGGGAATCTACCAGGAAATCGACGTGGTGCCGGGCGAGACGCTGGACGTCAACGCATACCTGTTCACTGGCGGCTCGGCAGGCGAACCCCTGGAGGGAACCGGCAAGGCCGGCGTGAAAGTGGAATGGGCCGCGGGCAACGTGCCCGGAAACGTCGACATCGGCGGCCCGCCGAACACCATCCTCGCCGGAGCCGCCACGGATGTCTGGCACGAGCTGTACATTGACTACACCATGCCCGCCGGCTCGGCCGCCCGGGTGAAGTTCACCAACATCATCGCCAAGGGATCAGCCACCCAGGGCGTCGCCTACATGGATGGCTGCGAGGCTGTGGTTGTCAACTTCTACGACGGGGCGGACGCCGACGGCGACGACGACGCCGACCTCGCCGACTTCGCCCTCTTCCAGGAATGCTACACGGGCAGCGGAGCCACCACGCTGGGCTGGCCGTGCCTGGTGTTCGACTCCATGGAAGATGATGACGTTGACGTGGCCGATTACCTGTTCTTCGAGGGCGGGTTGATCGGGCCCGTGCCCTAGAACGAGAAGTGTGGAACCAGGGCACCGGCCGTGCCCAGGATCCCACCGATGGGGATCGCCAGGGAATCCGGAGCCTCCGCCTGGAGACTCCGGATTCCTTCGTTTTGCCCCCCTTGGAAAGACCGCTTCGCTCGCAGGAGCCGCACCCGAACGCCAGCCCAAAGCCCCGGGAATGGGTGGGCTTTGCGGAAGCTCGGTAAGTTGTGGCGAGTTTGAGCCCCAGACATGGCCCGCTGCGGTTGGTACGGATACGTCCTTAGCCCCCTCCTCACCTTCGCCGACGCCCTTAAAGTCGTGGTAAACAAAGGGTTGGAAAGTGGATTGGAATGTTGGAAAGGGCTTGCCGTACCGGGGCCGCCAGCGTATATTGCGGGTGATTGGATCGTCGAGTCAGCAGGTTTGCAAGGTGGTTTGTTCACATCTCCGTCGCACTGCTCTGATCGGCTTCCCGTCCTTCGGGCCGAAGCGTCGGCCACTTTCACATGCGACCCTGAAAGAGAAAACGCGGGTCGGAATCACCATCGATTAGGAGAAAACGATGGGCAAGAAGTTGTACGTGGGGAATCTGTCCTATGACACCAGCAGTTCCGATCTGGAGCAGTTGGTGGCGGCGCATGGAACTGTGGTCAGCGCCGAAGTGATCATGGACCGGGCAACCGGCCGGAGCAAAGGATTCGGGTTCGTCGAGATGGAATCCGAGTCGGACGCCCAGGCGGCCATCGAAGCCCTGAACGGCCAGATGCATGGCGGTCGGGCTCTGACAGTAAATGAGGCGAAGCCTCGCGCTCCGCGCCCGGGTGGCGGCGGCGGCGGACGGGGCGGCTACGGTGGCGGCGGCGGTCGCCGGGACCGCGATCGGTACTAGACAGCACGGCTGAATCAGCAATGCACGGGGTCGCCTTCGGGCGGCCCCCTTTTCTTGCGCGCGTGACGGGTGGTGAGCCTACCAAAGGCGCGGCGGGCCGGGGTTCAGGACCGTAGTGGCACCCATGGGCGGCGGCACGAAGGGCACGAATTCTCCCTTCTCCCAGTGGAGCCAGCGCAAGGAAGGGGCTTCCAGGGGTTTCTCGAACCGAAACATGGCCTCGGCCGGGCGACGGTCAGGAGTCAGAGCGCTGACGGTCACGGTCAGGCCGGTCAGGTGGACTGCCTGTCCGACCGCCATGGGGTTTCGCTCGTCTCGGACCAGGGAATCGAGCGGACCGGCAACAAAGCCCTTGTCCGGCCGAATGACCAGCGTGCACTCGTCTGATCGGTGCAGCGTGAGCCGGCCCATGCCCGGGGCCAGCGTTCGCAGGTGGCGGGGAACAGATTGGCCGTTCGCTTCACGGAGAAGGGGGGCGTAGGCGGCGTGGATTATGCTGGGAGGATTGACCAGCACGAGGTCCTGCTGCGCGAGGGACTCGTCCATGGGGGTCCGCACGTGCAATTGCTCGTCCAGCACTCGCGAGCCTGCCGGCCAGGCCGCGCGCAAGGGCATCAGCAGGGGTGACAGTACGACGTGAATCAGAAAAAGGAATCCGCCGAGGGCGAAGAAAGCAATGCGACCGGCGCGGCGGGCAGGTCGGCCCTCGCCACGTCGAAAGGCGGCCGCGAAAAACTGGCTCAGCAGAGCATACGCACCGATGCCGACAAACATCAGGAGGCGATCCATGGGGAACGCAGCGCAGGTGGGCAGAGCCGAGAGCATCATGCCCGTGGCCCAAAAGCGGGCCAACCGGCTCTGCCTCAAAATCGGCCACAGGGCCAGGGCCAGCAGCACACAGAACGAGATCGCCACTCGCCCGTGCCACACCGCGAAGCCTTCACCCAGCATCGGCTTCAGAACGATACTGCTCGTTTCCGCCGGAGGCAAAGCCCATTGGCCAAGCAGCATCAAGGGCAGATGGCGGAGTACGGCAGAGGCATACCGTGCAGGTTCCACGAGCGGGTCGACATAGCCGCCCACCTGTTCCACACCGGCGCCGACGGTCGTCCAGATCGCCCTCCACGCGACGACGACGAGGACGTAGGGTGCAAGGGAAAACAACCGGCCCCGCCAACTCGTCCGGTCAATCCAAAGTGCATACGCGGCCAGGTACCCGCAGATGGCGAGTCCGGCCTCCTTGGCGAACAGACTCAAGAGCAGGGCACCGGCGGCCGGAACCGCAAAGGCCGGTCGGTGCTCGCGCCGCCAGCGGTCGTGCGCGATCAGGGTGAATGCGGCGAAGGTGAGGGCAATCAGCGTGTTCCGGTTGGCCAGGAATCCGACCACCATGCCGTGGGCGTCGTTGACGGCGTAGAACACAGCGGCGGTTGCGGCCAGGCCGGCGGCAGGCAGCAGGCGGCGGTATACGCAGGCAATTGCGGCGACGGCGACCGCGTACCAGAGAATGCTCTGCGCGTGCATCCAGATCGGACTGGACGGCCAGAGCCAGTAGTCGGCGCGATGGGTCAAAGCGGTGAGTGGACGAAAGAAGGCAGCCTTGGCATGCGGGTACGTCCACCAGGGCAGGAACCCGAGATCCATCGCCCGGCGCATTCGCTCGGGGTTTCCGTCGAAGAACCGGAACATGTTCCACCAGGGCGGCAGCATCTCTCCGTAGTGCGTGGAACCCGTCATCACAGCGCGGTGAAAGTAGTCGTCCGCCATCCAGCCGGCACGCAAGGATGGAAGCGTCAGCAGGACCGCGAGCATTGCCGCCAACAACGGCCAGGGAGCACGAATCACCCAGGACGGCCGTGGCGAGAGCGAGAGGAACGGGGCGGACGGTTCTTCAGAATCCTCAACCAAGACAAGTTCTCTCCACTCGGGGCGAGGTACGCCGTGCATTGTACCCGCCCGTCGTGTCTTGGACCCGCCCTCACGATTCCTTACTGAACCAAGTTACTCCCTTCGAGCCTGATCGCGTCTCGAAAACGTGATCGCCGCCAGTGGGCGTGCCCGCAGGATTCAGCCTCGGGCATGACCGAA
>JAFGJQ010000408.1 GCA_016929015.1 Phycisphaerae bacterium
CGATCCCCACGACGCGCTTTGTGCGCCGCTGCCCTGGCGGTTGCCGGCGCGGCGGTTGCCGCGCGGATGTCGCGCTCGACGGACCGCTCGCCGACGGCACAGTCGAGTTCATCCGAACGTCAGCCGATGCGGCCGGCATTACACCTGGCGGAGGAGCAGAAAGACAGGCCCGACCTGATCAACCCCGGCCACCCCGACCGGCTCCAGCCCCGCCCGCTCCAGGCCGAGCTCCAGGACGGCGTCATCACCCTGCCGATCGAAGTGCGCGACTATCCGCTGCTGATCAAGAGGGTGCGCATGAAATGACGTGCCGGCACGGGAAAAGGCAGCAGTGCTACAGCGTTGCAGGCGGGCTAACGCGCCTTGTCTCGGTTTCTCTCAGCTCTTTGAGCGCCACCTTGAGCTTGTGCACAAAATCAGCCTTGGATTCAGCGCTTTGTGCCTCTCCATAGTTCGGGGCGGGCGAGGTCCCGCTCCTCAAGATCTGCGAGGAGACGTGTTTGCCGGCCTTTGTCTCCGGCAGCGCTTCAGAAAGCTTGATGATTCGAACGGCGTAGTCAATGAAGCGGTCTTGCAGATCAAATTCTCTTTCATTGGACATTGGATATTCAGTTGATCAACCTGTCTTCATTCTTTTCATAGAACTTTTGACACTACCGCTGTGATCGTTTGCGATGCGCGCTATTGATCCGCACCGATCTCAAAGGCGGCGTGCGGGCCTTCGACCAGCCAGCCAAGGGTCTCGGTCTCGCTGTCGATTACAAACCACCCGTCCTCCGCCGCGACCGGTTCCACAGAGCCATCCGCGTTCATGCGCTTCAGGACCGATCCCTCGCCCACATGGACCCGGAAGCCGTCGCTCCGTTTCGCGAGCGCCCCGTATCGCATGGCCGCGACGCTTTCGTCGCCCTGGAAGAGGAGGATGCCGGTCGCGTTGCGGGCGCCCACCGGCAGGACCCGGTCGAAGGTCCGGTTCCGAATCCAGGCGATCCGCTTCTCGATCAGGTGTGCGTCCTCCTCGAAGTAATCGACGAGCGCATACAGGTTCCCATTGAGTTCCTTCATCATCGCCACGAGATCTTCATAGACCTCGAAGTCGTAGGTTACGATCCCCTTGTTGCTGTTCTTCTTCGGATCGCCCACATTGTCGTCCTGGTACCGGAACCAGTGCCACCCGACGACCCCGGGATTCTGCAGCAGACCGAGCGTGAAGTGCTGGTAGAAGCGCCCCCTGTCCTTCTGGGTCTTCACCCTCCAGCCGGCGCCGCCCTCGTTTCGCAGGCCGCTGTCCTCGCCCTTGGCATACCATTCCGTGACGAAGACGGGCTTGTCGCCCATGATATCGGTCCAGAGCTTGTACTTCAGCGGATCGGCATCCCAATCCCAGTAGTGGTTGATCGTCGCGACATCGACGTGGGGCCCCATGGCTTCGTAGATCCAGCGCTGATGAAGCCGGAGGTTGTTGTTGCGGGTGCCCAAAAACAAATGGTTCGGGTCATAGTGACGAACGGCTTCCGCGGCGATGCGGTAATAGGTGCCGGCATAGAACAGGCCGAAGCGGTAGCGTTCCTCGTCCGTAAAGCCGGAGCGCTTCTCGATCCCGTTTTTGTCCAGCCACGCTTCCACCACCGCGCGGCTGGGATCCCCCGGCGGCAGCTTGGTCAGGAAGAAATCCAGGGCCTCGGGATGCCATCCCAGTTCGTTGTCCGTGGTGATGCCGATCATGTACGGATCGTTGCGCAGCTCAGGGGTTTGCTGCTCCTCGAACCACCTTCTGGCGTAGTCGTGGGCGAACGATTCGAATTCGGGGTGCAATACGGGTAGAATCCCGTCGCGATACTTGCCCTTGCCGTACAGCTCCTCCTCGCCGATGTGGAGGATAAAGTGCGTTGTGATCGACATGGCGGCGATATAGGGCAGCCGCTTCTCGGACCGGGCGAAACGGAGCAACTGGTCGCGGTACTGCCAGTGGGTGGCGCAGTTGAAGCCAAGCGAACGCAAAAACACGTTCTGCTCGTTAGCCCAATCCATATAGCTCTCATATTTCGCTTCGAATGCCTTGACGTAAAGGGGGCTCAACAGCTCCAACCTTACCTGGCACAGGCCCGTGCCGTACCAGAGGCATCCCTCGGGGTCGACCAGCCACCAGCGGCCGTCGATCTTCCGGGTCCTGAAAAAACCGGCGGCCTCAGCCCGCCGGTCGGTGCGCCCGCCGTAGGCATTCCGCTCCGGATTGTCCGCGCCGCCGGCATCGAATCCAACCAGGTGGGCCAGGGTGTGCGTCTCGAATGGCCGGAATGCGGCCCCGGTATCCCTGCCCATGGCCTCCACCACGATCGGCGCCTTCGGCGCCGCCTCCTCGGCCCACACCGCGGCGGAAAGGGCGCTGATCGTCATGAAACATACCAAGACACTTAATCTGCTCATTCCAGATCCTTTTCTAACTTCCGAGCTCTTCCATTGTCACTTGAATACGCCCAGAAGCCTGTGTAGTTTGCGGCGCAACTCAATAGAGGAACTCCGGAAACTTGGCAATGAAGAACGGTACAACCTTAAGAACCGCGGCCGCTATCGTCGCCGTGACAACCGTCGTGCTCTCGAACGCACAAGAAGAGCGCGTTGCGGGGTTTCGCGACCTGCCCCCCGCCATCCGCTCCCAGGTGCTTACCGGGGCGCCGCGCAACTCAGACGAGATTTCGCATAGTTCGTTTGGCGTGCTCACCACACTGCTCATGGAGCGCGACCGGGATGATGCAGAATTCCAGGACGAGCTGGTCGATGCCATTGCGGGGGCGGGCTACAAGTGGGTCGTCGACTACATCAACTCGCATATCATCGAGGACGCTCCGCTCGAGGATATCTCACCCACGATTGAGAAGCTGCTGCCGCCGATGGCCGATTACGCGGCGCAACTTCAGTCACACAAGATTGACCTGATGGTGCGCATTGATTACCCCCGCTGGAAGACGGGGATGCAGAAGCCGATGACGGATGACGATCGCGCACGAATGCGCGCGTTCGTCGCCCCGATCGTCCGGGCGCTGAGCCCCACCTGCCGTCACTGGCAGTATTACAACGAACCCAACATGGGCAACAAGTCCCCGCTGGCCGATCCGTCCGCCTACGTCGATTGGCTGCGCTATTTCCGCTCCATTGTCCGGGAAATCCAGCCCGACGCCGTCATTGCGGCGCCGGCCGTGGTCATGCTGCAGTGCATGCAGGAGAAGCCTTACCCCTGGCTTCGCCTGGCCTTCGAGGCCGGCCTGGCCGAAAACCTGGATCTGTTCACCTACCATCCATATCGCGCTCGTCCCTTCTGGGGCAAAGCCCTCTTTCCCGAGCAGCCCAGCCAGTTCAGCAATTCCGCTGCCTGGTCATCGTACTACCAGCAGATTGACGCGTTGAAGCACATGATCCGCAAGCACAATGGCGGCCGCGAGCTTCCGCTCGCTACCACCGAGGATGGCCGGCCCAACATGATTGGCCCTAGCGGTGAACAGCACATCACGTGGGTCATGGGCGCAAAGTACGAGCTGCGGGGAATGCTGCTGGACAACTGGCTGGGCGTCAATCCGCGCACGATGTATTCGTTCTACCGCGCCGTTCACGACCAGTTCTATGATCGTGGCCACTCCATGCACATGCTCACGGCCGACCTGAAGAAGAAGCCCTCATACTATGCCACACAGAACCTCACCGCCGTGCTGGACAGCACCTACGAACGCGACGACACCATCAACGTTGACATAGAACTCGCGTCGCCACCGGCAAGCGGAACCGCAAAGCTCATCCGCACAGAACTAGACACCGCCGGCATCACGCCGGGCAAGATGGATGGCCTCTACGTGCAAACCTACACCAAGGCACATGACGAGTTTGAGGAGCTGCTTGTGTTCTTCTGGTCCGCCGAGCAGGCCGAGGACCGGCACGTCCGACGCCAGGCCACGATGATGCTGGACGACCCAAGCTGGATCGCCCCGCTCGAGATCGACCTCATGGCCATGCCGAACGAAAACCTGGCCAAGAAGCAACAGGACCGCGAGGACCTCATCAACCCGGACAACCCTGACCGCTTCCAACCGCGGCTTGTGAAGGCGCAGATCAAGGGCGGTGTCATCACCCTGCCCGTGGAAGTTCGCGACTACCCGCTGCTGATCAAGTGGGTGCGACTGCCGGGCGAGCGTGGCGCTTCATCGAATGCGCCTCGGTCAGTCGGCAGTGCATAATCCGGGTCAGGATGCTGGGCCGCCTTCTCAGGACCCGTCACAGCGCAAGACCCGCATGAAGTTTTCGCTTGCATTACCGCTCGTTTCTGCTTATAAGCAGAGGAGCATGACGGCCGTTTCGACCACGCGTAGCAAGGAGGTGCTGGGGAGGTTCTCTTACGACGGGTCCCGTTCGGCCGCGAAGCATGAACAGCTTGCGGATTTTCTGCGACAGTGCCTCAACGTCGGATTCGAGGACGGCGACCGGTTTTTTTCAGAGCGCGAGCTGATCAAACAGGTCGGGCTGTCGCAACCCACCGTACGCACCGCGATACGAACCCTGTCCAACGAAGGCCTGCTCAACCACCGGCCGCGGCAAGGCGTGTTCGTGTGCAAGCCCGGGATCCAGCCGTGTATCGGCGTGGTGGTGCAATCCTGCGACTCGCCGGTCACCATGCGCCTGCTCGATGAGCTGGGCGGCGCCAGCGCGGAGCACGGCATGGTCATTCAGCTTTTCCATACCCACCAGGGGACCCGGTTCGCGGAAGTGGCCAACGCCGTTGAACGCACGGCACGGTTGCGTGGTGTTGTGCTGGTCGGTGAAGACCTGGACTTCACCCTGGAAGCCCATGCCCATTTCGAGGCAGCCCGCATCCCCTCCGTATCCCTGGGCTGGACGCCGGACGATGCGCCGGGCTCATGCGTGACCGAAGACCATACCGCTGCCGCACGGCGGGTCTTTGATCACCTTGAGCGCCTGCAGCACCGCCACATTGCGGTCCTGATCACGAACCCCCTGACCGGCGGGCCCGTGCGGGACCGCGTGCAGTGCTTCCGGGCGGATGCGGAGCAGCGCCCCGACCTTTCTGTTACCTTTGTCGATTGCGAAGTGCCGCCCTCGGGCGACACGTTTGCCCTGGTCCACAAGCGCATGCCCGAGGTGCTGGCCGCACAGCCTCGGCCCTCGGCCCTGGTCGCCATATCCGACTGGGGCGCCATGGCGGTCATGCAATACGCCCGCACGAACGGTCTGAGCATCCCCGCCGACCTGGCCCTGGTGGGTTACGACGACATGCCCATGGCCGCCGTCATCGATCCCGGCCTGACCACCATCGCCAAACCCTACCATGCCATGGCCGCGGGTGCCGTGGAGTGGCTGGCAAGCGGGGCCGGGAAGCGGATTCGCCATTTCTGTGAGCCGCGGTTGATCGTGCGCGAGAGTTCGCGCCCCGTCACAAGCATTTTGAAACACAGTCCTTCCACACGGGGTGGGAGGCTGGCGAGAAAGGAACTGGTTCCTGCCGGATAAGCCGGCCTGTCTACCAAGGAGGACACCCATGACAAAGCAAAGACACCTCATCACGTGGTTGGCTGTTGTGGCGCTCGGCGTCATGACGGTCCTCACCGCATCGGCGCAGACGCTGTATCTGCACTACGATTTCAACGTGCCGCCCAACGCCACGGACAAAACCAACATCGTCGATCTGTCGAGTTCCGGCTTCGACGGGGTCTACCTCGACGGAACGGTGGGGAAACAAATGGGCTACAATACCGGTGTTTCCCGCCGGCCGGGCGATTACGCGCTCGGCGAAACGTTTTCGGACCAATCGCACGTTTTCATTAATGGTGCCGTCTTTGACCTGCCGGACTCTCTGGCCTCGGTGACGTTCACGTTCTGGTTCAAGGGCGATCTGTACGACGGCGTGACCGCGAGCCGCATTTTCGAGTATTGGCGGGACGACAATCAAACCGCGATCCTCCATGCAACAACCAGCGGCGGTTTTGACAACTTCAAGATCAACCTCGGCAGCAGCGGGGGGATGACCAGCACCAGTACGGCGTACAATGCCGACAACGAGTGGATCTTTGTGGCGATTACATACGATTCCGTGGACGATGAAGAACTGGTCTACTGGCAGGGAACGGTAACCGACCCGGTCCGCCCGGTCAGCGTACATGCCAACACCTACACCTGGGAACCGGGAGATCCGGGATCGTATTCGTTTCGCCTTGCCAACAACCCGAGCCACATACGCGGAACGACGGCTGTCATGGATGACTTTCGCCTGTACGGTCATGAAACCACGGCGGCCGGCGCGCTGTCGCAATCGGCGCTGGAGGCGATCCGGCTCGAAAACGTGCCCACCAACGGCCTGGTCGCCCACTGGCCCGCGGACGAGGCCTATACGAACAACGATTCCGAGGCGACCCAGGTGCTCGAAGAGCTCGTCGCGGATGATGATGGAACATGGCGGAACGGGGCAGAAGACTGGACCAACGGCGTGATCGGAACGGCCGTCGGGTTTGACGGCGGCGACGACTTTGTCGCCGGCTACGGCGCCAGAATCAACCGGCTCAAGGGCACCATCACGCACTGGCTGTATCCGAGGGCCAATGCCTACTACATGGGGTACTACGAATCGGACGGCACGGGCGACGGCTTCGGCGGCGAAGGGGACCACGTCGAAATACACACGGCGCGCTACATCGACGGAACCTACATGTTCCAGTACCAGGTTGGAAACCTGACCTCGGTGAACACGGACGGCCAGGCCGCATGGCGGGTGTTCTCGACGGATGCGTTCGGCGCCGACGCATGGGCGCTGGTGACGGCAACCTGGGAACGCAGCGGCGCCGGCGCCAACGACATCGCGCTCAAGATCTACGTCAACGGGGAGCTGCAGGGCACGCAGACGGGCACCGGCGGCCAGTGGTCGAGCGCTGCGTCGACCCTCCGTTATATCGGCCGCAATTCGAACGCCACGACCAATCCGCGCCGCTGGAACGGGTACATGGACGACATGGCGCTGTTCTACGATGTCCTGACAGCCGGCGAGGTGATGGCGCTTTATACGCTGGCCCAGCCGGCGGCGACGAATACCTACGGGCTCGCGGACAAGTACAACGTCAGCCGGGCCAACACACTGTTCGAGCTGCACCGTGCGGGAAGCGGCGAGGCCACGGTCGGGGACGACCGCTGGGCCTACGCGGATGACTTGAACGCGATCGCGGGGGCGGCGGATCCCGGTGAATTGTTCATCGCCGCCGACGCGACCTACCTGCTGCTGGACGATTCCGGCAACGGTACGGGCGTGGTACGGCTGCGCGAAGCCGCGCCGGCGCTCGTCGCGCATTGGCCGGCCGATGAGGCGTACGGGGTCATTCCCGGTGACACGCAGGTCCTGGAGGAGATCGTCGGGGACGACGACGGCACGTGGGGCTACGGCCAGGAGGATTGGACCGCGGGTCAGATCGGGACGGCCGTCGGCTTCGACGGCAACAGCGACCGCGTGTTCGGCTACAACACGACGCTGAACCGGCTGCAGGGCACGATCTCGCACTGGTTGAACCCGTCGGCCAATCCCGGCGGGGAGGGGTTGACCATTGGATATTACGAATCCGACGGGACCGGCGCCGGCTACGACGGCGCGGGGTCCGCCGGGGACCTGATCGAGTTGCACACGATGTACGTCACGGATAAAACCTATTCCTTCACGTATCAGCTGGGTCAGCTTGCCGGCGGCGGGAACGCCGACGGACAGGCGAAGTGGCGCGTGGATTCGACCAATACGTTCGAGGCCGACACCTGGACGCTCGTGACGGCAACCTGGGAACGGGGCGGCACGGAGACCAATGACCTCACGCTCAAGATCTATCTCAACGGCGAGCTGGAGACCACGGTCAGCGGGATCGGGGGGCTGTGGAATACCAATGCCACGGCCTACCGCGCCATGGGCAGGCCCGGGGTGGACTGGCGTTTCTGGGAGGGGCACATGGACGATATCGCGGTGTACGACAGCGTGCTGACCCCCACACAGGTTCGCGTGCTGTACAACCTGGCGCAGCAATCGGCGGTGGATACCTACGGACTGCGATCGAAGTACAACGCAAGCCAGGCCAACACGCTTTTCGCGCTCCACGCGGCCGGCGGCGAAGCCTCCGCGATGATCGGCGTCGATTTCTGGAGCTACGCGAACGGCCTGAACGCCGTGAAGGGGGCGGCGGAGCCGGGAGAGCTTTTCAGCCACAACGGGTTGACATACCTTCTGCTCGACGACGGCGGCGGGGGCGGGGGCACGGGCCTGCGGATGACGCAACGGGGCACGCTCATATTCGTCCGCTAGGACAGCCTGCCTGCC
Source organism: Phycisphaerae bacterium (assembly GCA_016929015.1). Lineage (GTDB taxonomy): Bacteria > Planctomycetota > Phycisphaerae > UBA1845 > UBA1845 > JAFGJQ01. The sequence goes on from JAFGJQ010000408.1 coordinate 8,345, forward strand.
GGCCCTGCGTGACCGGGCCGAAAGGCGGACCGCGGCCGCCGGACGCG
>JAFGJQ010000409.1 GCA_016929015.1 Phycisphaerae bacterium
GTCGGCGCCCGCAGCGCGATCTTCGCCCCGACGCCCCATCTGGGGCTGATCGTCCTGGACGAAGAGCACGAGTCGACGTTCAAGCAGGAGAGCGCCCCGCGGTACCACGCCCGGGACGTCGCCATCGCCCGGGCCGCCGCCGAGAAGATCCCGCTGGTGCTCGGCTCGGCGACTCCATCGCTGGAAAGCTGGCACCGGGCCACCACGGGCGAGTTCACGCTCCGCGAGATGCCGCGCCGGGTCCTGGGCCGGCCGCTTCCCCACGTGGGCACGATCGACCTGCGCGAGCAAGTGCATCAGCGTCACACCCGCGGCGCGATCAGCCGGCAGCTTCACGTGGCCATGGATCAGGCGCTTGGGGCCGGCGGCCAGGTGATCCTGTTGTTGAACCGGCGGGGCTACTCGACGCACATCCAGTGCCCGGCCTGCGGCCACGTGGTGGCGTGTCCCGAGTGCGAGATCGCCCTGACACACCACCGGACCGAAGAAATCGCGCTTTGCCACTACTGCGACTACCATATTCCTTCGCCGGCGGAGTGCCCCAAGTGCGGCTTTCAGGGCATCCGTTTCAGCGGCACGGGCACGCAGCGGCTGGAGGCGGAAGTCCGGGCGCGATTCCCCGGCGTCGAGTGCCTGCGGATGGACGCGGACACGATGCGGGCGCGGGGCAGCCACCAGCAGGCCCTGGACGCCTTTCGTGAAGGCACGGCGCGGATTCTCTTGGGCACGCAGATGATCGCCAAGGGCCTGGACTTCCCGAACGTCACGCTGGTGGGCGTGATCAACGCCGACATCGCGCTGCACCTGCCCGACTTCCGCGCGGCGGAGCGGACGTTCCATCTGGTCACCCAGGTGGCGGGCCGCACGGGCCGCGGAGAAAAGGGCGGCCGCGTACTGGTCCAAACGCTCAGTCCCGAGCACCCAGCGATCCAGGCGGCAATCCGGCACGACTACGCCGCGTTTGCCGCCAGCGAGTTGCCGCTGCGCAAGATGCTCTCCTACCCGCCGTTTACGAGGATGATCCGCCTGGTGATTCGCGGTCCGCGGGAAGAAACCGCCGGCGGATTCGCCGCCCACGTGGCGGGGCTGCTGGGCGAGGCCCTGAAGCGTCACGGGGCCAGCGCCCGAGTCCTGGGGCCGGCGCCCGCTCCGTTTGCCAAGCTGCGGGGCAACTATCGTTTTCAGATCCAGGTGCAGGGCGAGGACCGCGAAAAGCTCCGCCTTGCCGCGCGGGATGCCACGGCCGAGTTAGACCCCCCCGAGTCGGTCCAGTGGATCGTGGACGTCGACCCGCTGGACATGCTTTGAGGGGCTCGATGACGGCAGAAATGCCCCGGCGTTAGACCATCAGTGCCCGCCGTTGATCTGCACGGGCTTTCCGCCGAGGAGTCTGATGTCACTTCGCCTGTAGAGCGCGCAGCCGCGGAGCCGGGTGCTCGGGCTCTGTACGCCGAACGTGTGCGTCCGTCCGCCGCCGGAGCTTCCGGCAGAACTGCCTTCGTACTTCCAGTCTTGCTGACGCAGATACACGACATCGGTGCGCCAGACCACGACGGGCTTCTTCTCCTCGATCTGCATGGTCGGATCGACGAGGTAGCGCCAGAGGATGTACCAACCCTCGTGATCGTAATGGGACTGAATAGCCCACGGCCGAATACTCGCTTTGGATTCGAGGCAGTATTGCGGAGATGCTTTGTTGCCCTTGCCCCGATGGCGCAAGTCCGGGAAGCGAGTCTGCGCCATATCGGTATGGCGCACCTTTTCATAGGGGCTGTGCTGCGCCAGAGCCCGCGTACCGAAGATGCCGACGATTCCGCTGAAGACGTTCTTCTGTTCGAAGTATAACTCCACGAGGTCGGTCAGTTCGCGCTCGATGTAGTCAATCGACTTCCGGACGGCGACGATCTCCAGTCCCGGCGGCAATCTGACGCTGCTATCGAAGTCTTGCTGCCGCGCCATTGCTCTTCTCGGAGACGTCGAGGGAGGCCAAACGTGGGATCACGTTTGCGGCCATCGTAAAGTACTCCGGGTCAATTTCAACCCCTATGCTGCGCAGGCCCATCGCTTTCGCGGCAGCGATCGTGGAGCCGGCCCCCATGAACGGATCCAGAATTACCCCTCGGCTAAGGGGCAATGCGGCGCGGACAATCTGCCGCATGAAGTGCTGTGGCTTCAGAGACGGATGAGGCGCGATCTCATGTTCGTTCTTGCGCGTCGGTAGGGACTGAATCAGATCGCGAAAGGGCTCCTCGTCAGAAATCCGGCGCAGTCCGCCCGTGCCCCACTGGCGCAGATTGTCCTGCACCCGTCCCTCGCAGGGCCTTCGGAACAGCCCCCATGGCTCCCAGCATGACTTGGGCAACACGGACACGTCTCGAAACTCATCGTGTGCGTTCTTGGGCCTGTCCCCGCCGCGGAGGCGATGGACAATGCGAATGACCTCCCCCCGTGGCTCAAACCCCATTTCGATCAGCGACGGATACACGAGATGCGAAACGAGTGGGTTGGTGGCCACAAAAACGTGCGCTCCCGGGACGAGTGCGGGATACAGCAGTTCGGCGAACCGCAGAAAGAACGTCCGAAGGGCATGCTTGTCCTTCTCCGTCAGTACGGTGAACCGCGGAAGGGGCCTCCGCTTTGCCCCGTCAAACGACGGAGGGAGTCGCCAGACGCCACCACGTCCCAGCTTCATCTTCGCGATTTCTGAAGGTCGATATTCGAGTAGCCCATATGGAGGGTCCGTCACGACAGCGTGGATCGATCTGGGCGGGCACGCCCGCAACCACTCAAACGCATCCGCATTGTGAATGGTATACAGCCTCTCTTTGACCATCCGCACGACTATTTGGCTCATCATCGGTTCCACCCTTTGCCGGACCGCCGTGCCTCGTGTCAACGCCAAGAGCCCAGTCTGAAGCCTCAGGATACCCGGGGATAGCGTTTTGTGAAAGCGGCATCAGGCGGCAGCGGCCCGAGCGACTCGCACTTATTGTAGCAACAATGTAGCTACCGTCAACGACCTTGACGTTGGTGTTTTCTGTAGCTACAATGTTGCCATGAAAGGCCGCCCCGTGAAGAACGCTGTTGACCGTCGACGCAATGTTCTGCGAATCCGGCTCACCGACGTTGAGCGGCGGATCATCGACGACGCTGCCGCTTCCAGGGAGTTGGACACCTCCACCTGGGCACGAAGCGAGCTGCTCCAACTGGCGAAGGCCATTGGTGTCGCTGCGCCAGGAACCGCGGGCACCTCGACCTGATCTGCCATGTCTTATCGTTCGATCAAACGCGTCTTGGGCGAGACGAGCCTGGAACGGAAGTGCCGTTACCTGTTCGGGGCCTGCCTGCTGGTGCTGATCGCCGGGAGCTTCTGGTGGTACGGGCGCCAAACCGAGGAACTGGTCTTCCAGCAGAATCCGACGATGGGACGCCTGTTGGTCGACCAGGGGCTGATCGTTCGCCACTGGAAGAAACTTCCCGAAAACCGCGGGGACGGTCGGGATCGCGAGGAGGCGGACCAGGAACACGAGATAGTCGCCACCTCGCTTACCGAGAGCTTGGCGAAGCAGGAGTATAAGTGGGTTGCGATCCTGCCCGAGGGTCCCGGCAAGCTCGTCAAGAAGGAGAACAGTCCGACCGACGACACCGAACGCGCGTTGCTGAAGAAATTTGCCGAGGCGACGCCCGAGGAGGTGGCGGCCTCGAATGGTGTCGAGTCGGCAGGCAGGACCTCCGAAGACGGCAGTTCCTACGAATACTACCAGGCGATCCGCGCGAAGGCGGATTGCCTGGCCGGGTGCCACCAGCCGCTTGATACGGGCGCCGGAGTGCAGAACCCGCTTCTCGTGGATGTCTTCGGCAGCTCCTCCGCGCGGGGCCCCGGCGACCTGATGGCCGTCGTCAAAGTGACCATCCCCGGCGGAGAAACCCAGACGGCAATGGACAAGAACCGGGCCTTCCTGTTCACGGCCGCCATCATCACCGCCGCGCTGGCCATGGTCGCCTCCTACGTTATCGTCCGCTACGTCATCGTCAA
>JAFGJQ010000410.1 GCA_016929015.1 Phycisphaerae bacterium
GCCGTCTGCGTGCCCGCCCGGCAGGCGTACTCCCACTCGGCCTCGGTGGGCAGCCGATAGGGTCGCCTCTCCCGCTCCGACAGCCATCGGCAGAAGGCTTGTGTGTCGCGCCAGCTCACGCAGGTGACCGGATGATCCTCCCCTTGCGGGAACCCCGGATTCCGCCAGCTCCGCCCGTCCTCCCGCCGGGCCACCGCGTGGACGTACGCAAACGCCCAACCCTCGCGCTCGGCGTCCGTCTCGTACCCGGTGGCTTGCACGAATTCGCGAAACTGCGCCACCGTCACCTCGCACGCGCTTACGTAGAGCGGCCGAGCCATTGCTCGAACGTGCAGCGGGTGCTCATCCGTGCAATTGGCCGGCTGACCGCCGAAACGGGCCGCCACCTCCTCGGGCGCCAGTCGGCTTCCCATGTGAAACGACCCCGGCGGAATGCGGACCAGGGTCATTCCGAGCGAATTGACGAACGATGACCGGGCAGACGACTGCCGATCACCGGGTTCGGTCCGCACACGCCCCGAGTCCAGGCAGGCGGAGCATGCCAGCCATGCAAGAGCCGGCGCAACCAGGCAGGCTGCCCGACGCAACATGCCCAACACGCGAACGTCGATCATCCAGGCCGTTCCTCCGCGGACCGTCCGTCACGGGGGTGTCAGATGCGTGGTCAACTCCGGCAGCGGCTTGCCGTCGGGCGTCTCCACGTGCGCGCCGAAGGACCACCCGCCCTCGCCGTGCCCAATCTTGAGCAGCAGCGTGTTCAGCCCCGCCGCCAGCCGCACCGGCACGCGGTCCTCATGAGAGAGGTAGGGGCGCCAGCCCTCCCGCCGGTAGACGGGCCCGCCGTTCAGCCAGGCCATCGCGCCGCAGCCGAACCCGAACGCCAGCGAAACGTCCATCGGCGCCGGGGCCACGATGTACGTCGTCGCGTACGTGACGGCGGCGTCGATCCGCCGGCCGTAGACCGTCTGCCAATCGAGAACGAACTCATCTCGCGGGTCCGATCCCGGCTCCAGGCGTCGTTCGAACGATCGCCACGTGACCGGCTCTTCCTCCCGGCCGGGGTAAACCGCGGCCAGGTCCACGGCCTCCTCCGGCGGAAACGCCGATCCCAGTTCGTTGTCCTTCCGCGCGGGCAGCGGCCCGAGCACCCACCAGCGGTTCACGGACGGCAACAGCACGTGCTCAAACGCCAGGTCCACCTGCGACTCCCCGACCTGCACGCGCAGGACCGCGCGGGCTCGCGTGGTTTGCGGCAGCCCGGCGGGCGCGAGAATCGCGGGCGCCCGCTCTCGCCGGTCGGCAGGCAGCGGGTCCCACTCCGTCTGCCCGCCCGACTCCAGGGCCCAGTGCAGACCGCTTGCCCAGGACAGGCAGACGCGCACGTTCCGCAACGCGTCACAGGGCGAGCCCGCAGACAGGCACGATTCCAACTCAATACGTCCGTGCGGCGAAGCGGTGAAAGACGGCGTTACCTGAAAACCCAGGTTCAGCAACTGCATCACGGCCCGACCGGCCGCCTCCGGCGCATCCGCCATCCGCTGCACGGCCTCGCGGAACCGTGAGTTCAGCATGGCCTGCACGGCCACCCGCAGAGCATCACCGGCGATCGTGAGCGAGGAGATGCCTTCACGCACCCGCGTGACATCCGCCTGGGCCGTCCGACCGAGAAGGGCGTCCACCCGCTCGATCAGGCGCAACTGCCCTCGCAGTCCGTCCCCGAACGCCGCCGAGTCGGCCTCCGACTGCTCGGAACAAGTTTCCACTTCAAACCGCTCATGGCTTGGCCGTGGCGAAAGCCGAACCACCGTGCTGAGCGATACCGGATCATACCACCAGCCCCGATGCCGCCGGTCCGGCGCCCGAGGCACCGTCCGGCCGTTGACCGTCACCCGGTCGGGCGGCAGTGATTCCCGCAGATGAATTTCGTACGCCCGCCGTCTCGGGATGCCCGGATACTCCCCCTCCGTAGGCCCGACGACTACGCGTCGCCCCGCGGTCGTCGCTTCGTGCCGCACGGCCGTCCACGCGCATGCGCCGCTGGCGTACCCCGTTGATTCCCCGTCGTCCTCGTACACCTGTGCTCCGCCGCGCGAGCCGGGCCAGACATCGATGATCAGCGGATTGATTGGTCTCTCGGAGGTGTTTCGCGTCGGCTCCTGCCGGGCGATCGCGGCCCCGCCCCGAACGAACACGGGAACGTCTTCCAGGGGCACCAGCAGCGTCGCTTCCGCCGGGCCGCGGTACACGCGCCCGCTCGGTTCGTACACCCACTCGCCGGGCGGAATCCAGGCGGTCACCTCCGCGCAGCCGCTGACGGAGTTGCCGGGGACGACGGCGGGCGCCACCAGCAGGTCATCGCCAAACAGGTATTCGCCCGGGTGCCGGTACGCCTCATCCCGGCCTGGCCAGAGGTGGTACAACGGCCGGCAGAGCGGAATGCCTGTGTCGTGACATTGGCGGGCCGCGGTATAGATGTAGGGCAGCAGCGAATACCGCCGGTGGAACGCCGCCTGAGCGGCCCGAAACGCAGCCGGCGGGAATCGCCAAATGCGCCGCTCGGCCCCCGCGTGCCGGCTGGCGTGCGTACGCAGCACCGGACTGAACGCCCCCCACTGAATCCAACGGACATACAGCTCCGCCTCCACCGGACCCGGCTGATGCCCGCCGATGTCGTGGCTCCAGTAGCCGAACCCGACATTGCCGGCCGTGGCGGTGAACGCCGGCTGAAACGCCAGCGATGCCCAGTTGCAGTACGTGTCGCCGGAGAAACCGATCGGATACCGGTGCCCGCCAAGGCCGCCCCACCGGCTGAAGATGAGCGGTCGCCGATCCCCGCGGGCGGGGTTGCGTTCCATGTCGGTCCAGTGGAGGTAGTTCAGCCACCAGAGCGGATCCAGCCCTTCCACGCGCGTCTGCGTGCCCTGCTGCCAGTCAATCCACCAGAAATCAACACCCTCCCGCTCGCGCGGGTGATGCAGGCAGCGGAAGTACGCGTCGACAAAGGTCGGATCGACGCAGTCAAACGGTATGGAGCGGGTTCGCCGCGGGTCCAGCCCCATCGCCCGGGCCACGTCCGCAAACGCCTTCTCGTGCCGGCCTACGCCGTCGGCCGGATGCAGATTCAGGGTTACCCGCAGCCCCTGCTTGTGCGCCCATCGCAGGAATCCCTCCGGATCGGGAAAGAACCGGGAATTCCACGTGTAGCCGGTCCAGCCCTCCAGGTGCCAGTCCATGTCAATGACCAGCACGTCCAGCGGAACGTCCTGCTCGCGAAACTCCTCCACGAGGGCGATCAACTCGCGATCCGTATACGGCCAATACCGGGACCACCACGCGCCGAAAACACACCGCGGCGGCAGCGGCACGCTTCCGGCCACGGCCGTGTAGTCGCGAAGCGCCCGCGCGTAGTCATGCCCATGGCCGAAGAAATACCAGTCAATCACCCCGTCCGCATGGTTCCGCGGCGTCGCCCAGGGCCAGTCGCTGTCATCCAGGAGCGGCCGAGCGGAATCATCGACGACCGCCCAGCCGTCGCGGGAAAGCAGGCCGGGCCCGACGTCCGCCGCGCCGGAAACGCCGTCCAACGTGCGGCAGGTGCCGCCGAGATTGCCGGACGCTTCCGCGCCCGGATGCCACACGACCGGACGGTCCTCGATGCGCAGCTCGATGTGCAGGCTGTCCGCGTCGAATCGGCCCGCGTCCTTCCGGTAATGCAGCGACAGGTCGTCCGTACGCAGAATCAACCATCCTTCGCGGTGCTCGACGTGGAATCGGGGGATGGGAAGACGCCGGTTCAGGAACACCAGCGACGGACGGTCCTCAAACACACCCGTCGGCGACCACTCCAGGCGCAGCAGGGCCGAAGCCAGCACCGTGAAACGGGCCCGTCCGGCCGTCACCACGGCCGCCGGGTCGGCCGCCGGATCGTAATCCGCCATTCCCGCCATGGGTCGCGGTTGTCGCGGGCACGCTCCCGGTTGTCAAGCACGGATCGTGATTTGTCCGACCTGCCGCCCGACACTATGATGCGCGCCCCGGTCCCGCATTCTCGACCGGCGACGCCATCGTAACGTCCGGCCGCGCGCGGAGGGATGCAAAGATGCAGGACGCATCGGCGAGAGCGGACCCGAGCAACTTTTCCGCCCGGAGACCTGGCATGAGCAACTCTGTTCTGGCAATCGGATTGACCACCTTCGTGCTTCTGTATGTCCCCGTCGCCGCCGGCGACACACGGCCGATTCCACGGCCCGAACACCCCCGGCCCGACCTTCAGCGTCCGCAGTGGCTCAACCTCAACGGCACGTGGCAATTCGAAATCGACGAGAAGGGGGACGGCGAAGCCCGCGGCCTGCCTTCCGGGAAGGACCTGGCCCGGGAGATCGTGGTGCCGTTCTGCCCGGAGAGCAAGCTGTCGGGCATCGCCAACACGGACTTCATGACGAACGTGTGGTACCGGCGGATGCTCGAGGTCCCGGGCGATTGGAAGGGCCAACGGGTGCTGCTGCATTTCGGAGCGGTGGATTGGCACGCCCGGGTGTGGCTCAACGGCGCCTTCGTGGGCGAACACTTCGGCGGCAACGTGCCCTTTTTCTTCGACGTTTCCGCGCACCTTCGCCCCGGAGAAAACGAACTGGTGCTCCGGGCGTTCGACGACACCCGCTCCGGCCGACAGGCCAGCGGCAAGCAGAGCCACAAGCCGGAGAGCTACGGCTGCGTCTACACCCGCACGACCGGCATCTGGCAGACGGTGTGGCTGGAGGCGGTGGGGCGGACCTGGCTGCGCGAAATCGCGCTGACTCCGGACCTCGACGGCGGGCGAGTCTTCTTCCAGGCGTGGGTCGACGGGCCGGGCAAGGGTGCGACGCTTCGCCTGCGAGCCTCGGCGGACGGCAGGCCGGTGGGCGATGAGACCGTCCCGGCCGCCTGGCGGAACACGCTCGGCGTGCTGAAGCTGGGCGAGGTCAAGCCGTGGTTGCCGCAGTCGCCGTTCCTGTACGACCTGACGATCGACGTGCTCCACGACGGCAAGGTGGTGGACTCGGTGCAGTCATACTTTGGCCTGCGGAAGATCACCATCGAAGGAAACCGGTTCCTCATCAACGATCAACCGATTTTCCAGCGGCTTGTGCTGGACCAGGGCTACTATCCCGACGGCGTGCTGACCGCCCCGTCCGACGACGCGCTGCGCCGGGACATCGAGCTGTCCATGGCCGCCGGCTTCAACGGGGCAAGGCTGCACCAGAAGGTCTTTGAGCCGCGATTCCTCTACTGGGCGGACAAGCTGGGCTACCTGGTCTGGGGCGAGTATCCGAACTGGGGTCTCGCCAGGCTCGACGCAACGTCCCTGAGCGAAGTGCTGGATGAGTGGCGGACGGAGCTGGTCCGTGACCGCAATCACCCCAGCATCATCGGCTGGTGTCCGTTGAACGAACTGAGCGCCGGTCCGGAGCCGGCCGGGCTGCAGAAACTGATGGCGCTGACACAAGTCATCGATCCGACCCGGCCGTTCCTGGACGTCAGCGGCTTCGTCCACCTCTATGCCGGAACGGACGTCTACGATTGTCACGATTACAACCAGGATCCCGCGGCCTTCGCTTCGGTGTTCCGAGGGTTCGCGCACACGGGGACGGAGCCTTGGGTGAATATGCAGCCGGCCTCGAACGTGGCTCCGTACCTCGGCCAGCCGTTTTTCGTGAGTGAATACGGCGGCATCCGGCTGAAGTCCGACGACGCCAAGGGGGAAGGCTGGGGCTACGGTGAAACGGACGTGGAGGGCTTTTTTGCCCGGTATCGCGGCCTCACCGACGCGCTGCTGGACAACCCGAACATGTTCGGCTTCTGCTATACGCAGATCACCGACGTGGAACAGGAGCAGAACGGCGTTTACACCTTCGATCGCAAGCCGAAGTACGACGTGGGCCGTCTCAAGGCGATCAACGCCCGCCCCGCCGCATACGAAACGCAACCGCCGCGCGTGCTGAGCGTCCGCTGGCGAACCCTGCTACCCAATGCCGGCCAGGCGCCGCAGGAATGGCGCTACACCACCGAACAGCCGCCCGCGGAATGGACCCGGCCCGACTTTGATGACAGTGGCTGGCCCGTCGGCCGCAGCGGATTCGGGACCGCCGAGACGCCGGGGGCCATCGTTAACACGGAATGGAAGACCAGCGACATCTGGCTGCGCCGGAGCTTCACGCTTGACTCCATGGAATTCGTCCTGGCCCGACTTTCCATTCACCATGACGATGACGTGGCCGTCTATGTCAACGGCAGGGAGGTGCTGCGCAAACCCGGCTGGACCACCGCCTACGGCGCCCTCGACGCCACGGACGCCCTGCGGGCCGCACTGCAACCGGGGGCGAACACCCTGGCCGTGCACTGTCACCAGAATCACGGCGGTCAGTTCATCGACGTCGGCATCGAGCTGGGAGACATCGGCGGTGAGAAGTAGGAATCGACGTTGACTGCACCCGTGACGCCGAGCGGCCGCGAAACCGGGACGAGGCAGGTCTGTTCACGGGCCGTTCCCGCGCTGCATCTGCTGAACCCACAACTTCGTACGAAATCTCGCGAGGCATCGAGTTGCAGCGTGATAGAGCATGTGACACGATCCCCTCCGAGCGATGTGACGCGGCCCAACGCCCTGAATCCACTGAGCTGCAGCGTTACCTTTCAGGAGTGAGGATTAGCCATGGCCCGGCCTTCCATATGGTGTGCGATTGCCGCATTCGTCATCTGGCCGGCCCGTGCCATGCCGGAGGAGCCATCCTGCCCGGCCGAGGCCACGCTTCGATTGGGGCAGACCGTGCGAGGAAGCCTGCGCGGCGGCGAACGGAACTCGCACTGGATTCTGCTGGAACCGGCCAGTTTCGTCTTTGCCAGGCTCTACCAGCAGGACGTAGACGTCGTGGTCCGCGTGATCGGCCCGAGTGGCGAGCGGATTCTCGAGGTGGACGACCGCACGAGCGGCCCGGAGTTTCTCTCGCTGACCAGCAACGACGCCGGGCGGTACGGGGTGGAGGTGGAGCCTTTCAATCCCATGGCCGACACCGGAACATACAGCCTGACCATCGAGAAGCTGCAGAAGGCGTCCGAGAATCTCCAGGGAAAGGTCGATGAACTTTTCGCGGAGTTTGACAACGCCAGCGGCCCGGGATGCGCCGTTGCGATCGTTCGCGACGGACAGATCATTCACACGAAGGGATACGGGCTTGCCGACCTCGAACGCCGGCTGCCGATCATGGCGGACACGCGTCTGAACATCTGCTCCATTGGAAAGCAACTCACCGCGTTCGCTGTTGCCGACCTGGAGGCACAGGGATCTCTTTCCCTGGACGAGGACATCCGCAAGTAC
>JAFGJQ010000411.1 GCA_016929015.1 Phycisphaerae bacterium
CAGCGGCACCCGGACGTCCAGCTTGGACGTCGGATACACGATCGGCTCCGTTCGCGGCCGAATCCGGGTGATGACCAGCATCACGGCGACCAGAATCAGGAATATGATCGCCATATGGTGCAGGTACGACATCGCACAGAACTTGTACAAAGCTGCTGACGCCCCCGTGACAGTCACCTCAGTGTCATCGCCTGCTATCTGTATGACGCCCCAGGAACCATCCGCCAGTTGTTTGAGCTTGTAGTTGTACACACCCTCCCATGTCCACTTGGGGATTCGCGAAGCGGCGTACAGGATCGGCCCCAGGATCAGGGCTGTCCGGGCGGCCAGCGCCGGCGCTCTGCGGAAGACCAGCCCAAACAGAAACGCCGCCACGATGCCCGGCGAGATGAACCCCCAGATCTCCTGAATGTAGTTGAAGACCCCCTCAAACTTCCCCGGAAGCGGCGAGATGAGGCACGCGCAGATCGCGATGATGGCCGTGGCGATCCGGCCGACGGAAATCTGCCGTCGGGGCGTCGCCTGCGGATTGACGTATCGCCGGTACACGTCGATGGTGAAGATCGTGGCGGCGGAGTTGATCCCGGAGTTGAACGTGCTCATCACGGCCCCGGCCAGGGCCGCCAGCATCACCCCGCGCAGCATCGGCGGCATGATCTGGGTAATCAGATGCGGATACGCAATCTCGCCGGCCTTTGCCTCATCATTACCGGCCATCGCCAGGATCGCATCTCCAAAGTGCTCGAAGGCAATGATGCCGGGGATCACGATGATAAACGGAATGATCAGCTTCATCAGGCAGGCCAGGAAGATTCCCTTTTGCCCCTCCGCCAGTGACTTGGCCCCGAGCGTTCGCTGCGTGATGAACTGGTTCAGGCCCCAGTAGAACAGGTTGGGAATCCATAGCCCGCCGATGAAGACGGCCACCCATGGCATTTCCAGGTCGTTCCAGGGCCGGATCACGCTCAGCCGGTTGATCGTTTCCCCGGTCTGCGAATCCACGCTGACGGCTTTCTCCCGCAACATCCGCCAGCCGTCGACCAGGTTGCCGCCGCTCACGCCGCCATCGCCCAGCAGAGTGCCGCCGCCGAGCAGCTTGAGCCCGAAGTACAGGCAGATCGCCCCGCCCAGCAGCAGGCCCGCCCCCTGGATCAGGTCGGACCACACCACCGCCTTCAGGCCGCCGTAGATGGTGTAGATGGCCGCCACGATGCCGATGAACCACGCCCCGCCCACGGTGGCCCAGAAGAGCGCGTCTTCGTGCGTCATGCCACGGGACTCCAACATCTCGGAGAAGCCGAACACGCCGTCCAGGCCCCGAGACCCGCTGTACAGCACGGTCGCCAGCAGAGCGAACACGTACCCCGCCAGAAGATAGACGGCCATGATGGTTCGGGTGGTGCGGTCGTAACGGTACTCCAGGTACTCCGGCATTGTGTAGATGCCCGCCCGGAGGAACTTTGGCAGAAGCCACCACGCCACGATCACCAGGGTGGCAGCCGCCATCCATTCATAGTTGGCAATGGCCAGCCCCACCTTCGTGAAGGCCCGCCCGGCCATTCCCACAAAGTGCTCCGTGGAGATGTTCGACGCGATGAGTGAGAAGCCGATCAACCACCACGTGAGCTTCCGGCCGGCCAGGAAGTAATCCTCCTCTGATTTCTCCCTGCGTGAGACGTACAGCGAAACCGCCACCACAGCCGCGATGAAGGCCAGAAACGTCACGATGTCGAACGGGGACAGCGTCAACGGACTTCCTCCTTGTTTCCGGCGCCCGGCGGGGCGCCGCAGATCGGACCGGAATGCCTGGGAGACTGCGTGTCGTGAATGGGCACCAGATTGCATCACCGCGCAACGCAGCCTGGCCGCCGTATGCCAATCAAACAGATTTCGGCAGGGCTCGTCAAGCTCGGCGACCGGAACCGCGCGTCAGGTGAATCGGGACCGCGCATCGCACATCGGAGGGCGGATGCGTCGGAGGGCCGTTCTGCCTTGCGGCCGCCGCGGGGCACAGATAGAATCCGCGCCGGATCGGACGGTCGTCCCGCCCGATCCGGCGTCACGGATTGAATGCAACCGCAAAGAAGGAGTCCGATTCCCATGGCCAGGAAGAAAGCCAAAAAGAGCGGCGCGACGAAGGGCAAGAAGGACGTTCTCATCGTCGCCAGCAAGGTGAAGGCGTACATGCACGGCAAGAATATGAACACGTCGGCGGAGGCCATCGGCTGCCTGTCTCAGCAGGTGTATGCCCTGCTGGATGCGGCCGCCGAACGCACCAAGGCCAACGGCCGCAAGACGGTCAAGCCGCAGGATATCTGACGCGGGGAAACCGCGGATCGACCGGCCGAATCCGGCCTTTTGTCGATCTTTTCGGTGTGCGTGCATGGACTCGGGCAGGTGGATGCCGAATCACCTGCCCGTTCCTGTTTTCCCGGTTCGGAAGATGTCGCTAGCCATCTGCGCAGGACGCTTGCAGATCGGGCAGCGTATGGAATCTTCCACCGGCTGCCATTCCCCTCTTTCAAACCGGATCTCGGACAGACGGCTCAGCCCCATCGCGTCCCGGCGGTACCGAACGTAGCACTCGAACGCACCGTGCTGCGGGCACGTGCAGCGCAGGACGATGTCCGCGCTGTGCGTTCCGTCATCGCATGCACGCGGGCCGTACGCACCGGGTGCCTCGAATCGCTCGCCGGTATCGCATTCCCAGGTGACCGTCAGGTCGGTAATTGTCCTCTGGTGACCCACATGGGCCGACTCCCGCCGATACAGCCGCCAAGCGAAATACGTGCCGCTCGCGACTGCCGCCGCGACGACCAGGCTGAAAACGGCCGTACGACGCTGTGACCCGCCCTGACGAACCTTCACCATTCCATTGATCCGAAACCGTCCACTCCCGCGAGCGACGACGGAAGACTCCGTGCAACCGCCCGGCAAACGCTGCGTGCTTGTCCCGGCGTGCCGGCCGGCGTCGCGCATGCGCAACAGACACGCCCGCGCCATGCGCAGCCGAATCATACCGCGATCGCGTCTTGGGAACCAGCTATGGCTGCGGGACCGGACCGGTCCACCAGAACGTGCCGGCGTGGGCGAAGCTGTAATGCGGCACGTGCAGATCCGTGCACAGCGGGCAGTCCCCCGCAGCGCATGTCGCGTAATAGCTCGATACCGTGCAGCCCATCAACTCCAACGTGGGTACGCGACGCAGGCTGCCGCCCAATGTCACAGTGTTGATGGCGCCGGAATGACGGGACGTCAACCAGGGGAGCACCACCTCCGAACTCCCCTCATTGAAGCTGTCATCGCAGGGCAGCCGGCCGGATGTCCGGTGCGCCACCCACGGCCCCGGGTTCGTACCCGCCATCGCATACGTCCCATCCGGACCGACATCGGCGATCAGCAGCGTATCCATCGGCCGGCGGGGCTGACGACGATCCAGGTTCGCCAGAAAACCCTGTGGGCTCGACTGCACGAAGTCACTCAGCCCGTAACTGCTGCCCGACACATGGGCGAAATCCGTCAGCCCCGGCTGCATCGGGTCCGCCGGACAACGTAACAACTCCGGATCATGCAGGTAGTGCGGATACAACTTGCCGAACCAGCTATTCGGCACCGCGTGCCCGGCTTGGCCGTCACTGATGGGAATCCAGCCGTCGTGGTCCAGACGATATACCTGAAGGGATTGGTAGACTTCCTTGAGGTTGTGCATGCAGACGGTGTCTTCCGCCTGGCGAATGGCGCGGCTCAGCGAAGGCACCAGAATGCACAACAGCACCGTGATCAGCACCACCACTACCAGCAATTCCAGCAGGGTGAAACCTGACCGACGCGGACCCCAGGTTTTGACGAGAGCACTCATGTTGCCCGGTCGTCCGTTTGTGCCTATCGTGCCCCTTCTACATAAAATTACATCGAAAACCCAAGCCATGCAAGGCTTAACTCTGATTTCTCCGCTACCCTAACTCATCGGCAAATCCCGTCCCTCCCGAACGGCAATCCCCGCCAGTCCCCGCAATCCCTGTCGAAATGCCGGCCCCGGACGGTATAATCCGCTCGGGCCGGACGGGCGAATCGCGTTTCCTGCACCCCGGGATTGTCACTGAAAATGCAGGGATTCCAGTGAGACTTTTGGATGACTACCCTTCGACAGCGTGTCAGTGCCGAGCTGCTTCCATACGTGACTCAACCTGCCCAATACATCGGCGGTGAGATCAACCAGCTCGTCGGCGAAGGTCAATGGGAGCACGCGGACGTACGCGTGGTGCTCGCGTTTCCAGACACCTACTCCCTCGGGATGAGCCATCTCGGCTGCCAGGTTCTCTACTGGGTCTGCAACGGCCTGCCCGGGGTTGTTGCCGAGCGAGCGTATTGCCCCCAGCCGGACGCCGAGGCCCGGATGCGGGCACGGCAAATCCCGCTTTTCACCTGGGATACACGCCAGCCGGTGCGAGATGCGGACATCCTTGGCATCTCCCTCCAATATGAGATGCTCTATTCAAACGTTCTGACGCTGCTGGATCTGGCCGGCATCCCCTTGTACGCGCAAGACCGCGACGAAACCCACCCCCTGGTCATCGGCGGCGGGCCGCAGGCGGACAGCCCCGAGCCCGTGGCCGCATTCTTCGACCTGATCGTCAACGGGGACGGCGAAATCGCGATTGCCAGTATCGTGGAGAAGCTTTGCGAGCTGAAACAGGGGGGGGCAACACGCGAGCAGATCATACGCACGCTCGCCCTTTCGTTCCCCTGGCTCTACGCCCCGTCGCTCTACGAGGTGCAGTATCATGGAAACGGCACCGTGGCGGCCATCCAGCCGACCCTCGCCGGCCTGCCGAACCGGATCGCTCGCTGCCAGACCCCGGACTTTGAAGAGGCAACCGTGCCGCGCCGGCCACTCGTGCCCCACGTGCAGGCCGTCCATGAGCGAGTGTCCATTGAGATCATGCGCGGCTGTCCGCAGCGGTGCCGATTCTGCCACGCGGGGTACACCAAGCGACCATTGCGATGGCGTAGCGTGGACTGCA
>JAFGJQ010000412.1 GCA_016929015.1 Phycisphaerae bacterium
AGGCAAGCGGGGGAGGAGGGGTGCAGGGCGGCTGCAGCCGCCCTGCACCCCTCCTCCCCCGCTTGCCTAACACTTGCTCCCCCTTGACAAGGCGGTAGTTCCTGCTACAGTCAAGGCTACCAGGGCGAAATCAAATTTCCTATCACTGCAATCTTTTCCAGTTTGTCATCTTCCAGCACGGGCTTGAGTCTCTCCAGCACCCGGTTGAGCGGAAGCTGTTCGGTTTGTACCCACCCGAAATGCCCGACAGGAATATAGCTGGCTTCGCCCGGAGCCGCCGACAGTGCGATACCGACTATCCCGGCGGAGATTGCATCCAGGCTGGTTGTTTCAAGGTCAAAAGCCAGTGACGATGCGTTTGAAATCCGGTTCATCAATTCGTCAAGGGATTCCTCGTCACAGACTGTATGATACTCACGCTTCGGCGGAGGTCCTGATTCAATCCGGAAACCGGCACTGCCGGTCTCACCCGGTTCTCCGGTTCCGGGGAGTTTCTGCACCAGGCTGTAGAATTCCAGTTCACGGAACAATTCCGCAGCCTTGTTGCGGTCAAAGCGGGACATCCGGCAGCTTTCCATATCGAGAGTAACCGGGGCATTTGTGTCGATGGTAGCCAGTTTCCTGCTTTGAAAAGCCGTGTCACTAAGCCGAAGTGCTACTCCAGCCGACGGGCGGAAACGGAACTTGGCTACCGAACCCGCCCGTTTCAAGACACCGTTCGGGACGCGTGGAACTGGTTCCGGGAAAACGGATTCGTCCAGTCGTTGGCAAAAGGGTCTCTTGGATGAAAACCACGGAAGGGACTGCGTACCCCGCTCGAGCGCTTCTTCGCGAGCCATTTGCGGTGCCGGGCGGCAAGTGCAGCCACCGTCAATAGACCTACAAGCAACGACACAGCGGAGGCGGGCTCGGGGACGACGACGACATTGCCACCCAACGCCATTTCTTGGAAGTAAATGCCAGTTGGCCCCCCGTCGTCCTGAGCGTTTGCGCCTTGCTGTGAGCGGTTAACGGCGTCGTGAGCGGTTAACGAGGTCCACCCATAAATATGGCAGTAGTGCCAGTCTGACCCAGGTTCTTCAGGGTCGTATGGCGGCATGATGCCCAAGTAGAACCTGTCGTGGAACCAGACTGAGAACGGGCCCGGGTCAGTGCACTCCCAATCGACCGAAACCTGCGTACTGTAGTCATTACGTGCCGTTGGGCCGTCGCCTGGTTGGTCGAAGTCCGTCACACGCCCCGCCGTGAAGCCGACGGCGACCCGTATGGATCGCTGAAAGAACGCGCCCGGACACGCAACGCCGCGTTGTCGCTGGCCGGGCGCGACATCGGCGAATTGCCCGCCGTGGTCAATCCCGAGCGGAAGGCGCGGGCCGAGCGGGACTTTCGTTTCTTCTGCGAGTCCTACCTGCCCTTCACGTTCCATCTGCCGTGGTCGCCCGATCACCTGAAGGTGATCGCCAAGATCGAGCAAGCGGTGCTCCACGGCGGACTGTTTGCGATGGCCATGCCTCGCGGAAGCGGGAAAACGAGCATCTGTGAATGCGCCTGCATCTGGGCGGTGCTCTACGGCCACCGCGAGTTCGTCTGCCTCGTCGGCAGTGACGAAGGCCACGCGATGGACATGCTCGACTCGATGAAAACCGAACTCGACGGCAACGATCTGCTCCTGGAGGATTTTCCCGAGGTCGTCTACCCGATCCAGTGTCTCGACGGGATCGCCAACCGCTGCTCGGGCCAGATCTACCAAGGCGAGCGGACGCATATCGGCTGGACCGCTCGGGAGATCGTGCTTCCAACGATGCCGGGCAGCAAGGCGTCCGGGGCCATCATCAAGGTGGCCGGGATCACCGGGCGGATCCGCGGCATGAAGTTCAAGCGTGCCGACGGGCAGTCCGTGCGGCCGTCGCTGGTGGTGATCGACGATCCGCAGACGAACGAATCGGCGCGGTCGCTCTCCCAGTGCGCTACGCGCGAGAGCATCCTGGCCGGTGCCGTCTTGGGTCTGGCCGGGCCGGGCAAGAAGATCGCGGGGGTCATGCCCTGCACCGTGATCCACCCGGGCGACATGGCCGACAACATCCTCTCGCGCGAAAAACACCCGGAGTGGAACGGAGAGCGGACGAAGATGGTCTACTCGTTCGCTGGCAAAATCAATCGCATCGAGCGCCGCGCGGTGCCGATCGGCCACAACTGGCGGATGCCCAACGTCCGTGGCAAACGGGCGGTGCGCCACGTCGTGTTCGACACGAACTTCTGGAAGTCGTTTGTCTACGCCCGTCTGGCCGTCGCGATGGGCGATCGGGGATGCCTGTCGCTCTTCGGCGACCGGGCCGACCAGCATCGACTTCTCGCTGAGCACCTGACGGCGGAGTACCGGGTGAAGACCGAGGGGCGGGGCCGCACGGTCCACGAATGGAAGATACGCCCGGAGCGGGGCGACAACCACTGGCTCGACGGCCTGGTGGGTTGCGCGGTGGCGGCCTCCATCCAGGGGGCCGTGCTCCTGGGCACCGAGGGCGTCGCCCCGGCCAAGCTCAAGCGTGTGAGCTTCGCCGAACTGCAGCGGAGGAACCGGCGATGAGCGGCCCACGCACCCAGCGCGAGAACCTCGGCATCGAGTGCCCGCGGTGTGGCTGCCGGCACTTCTACACCACCCACACCGAGCCGCTCCGTGACGGGCGGATTCGGCGCCGGAAGGTCTGTCGGCACTGTGGGCGGAAGCTGCTGACGTTGGAGACTACCGCAGCGAAACCCGCCACGGTCAGCCAAGAATACGCTTGAAGTAAGTGCGAAACTCGAACCAAGAAGGCATGCAACAGACACCCTTCGGTCGACTATGTCTGGTCGAAGGCGAATAGCAGGTCGATGGCTGATCGGCGGGCAGCCAGCCGGTGTTCCCCTAGAGAGGAAGGATTCCGCCGGAACGTTGCATCTAACCAGCCGAGATGTTGACGTTCCGTGGCGATCTTCCCCATCACAGAACCGTACGCCCCGACGAGCGCGGCATCGTGAGCGAGGGCCGCCTTTTGCGAGAAGGAGGCCGCCGTTGAGGACGCTGGGGAGGTAGAAGCGGGACCGGCTGCCGGTAGAATGGAGAGCCCAGCCGCTGCGGTTCCCGGACGCCATGCGGTGGGAAAACTGGCGGGGTAAGGCATCGGCCCGAGGTCGGTGTACTGGTGTCGGTAGGCCGCGGCGAAATAGCTCAAATCGCCCAGCCCGACTACGCCGTCGTGGTCGAAGTCGCAGACCCACGTGTAACTGGCGCCCGGCTCACCGACCTCGTGGTGATATGCCGCCGCGAAGTAGGAGAGATCACCCAGTCCCACTCTGCCGTCATCGTCCAGGTCGTACATCACCGGCCAGAGTTCGGTGGCCGACGGATCGCCCAACGCCACTTCCGCCGGGATGCCGCCGCTGAGCGTCGCTTCGGCCGCGCTGGCGATGACGCCGCACGGGCTCGCCGCCGCGTACGCATCGTGCTCAATCAGCAGCCCCGAAGCGTCTGCGGCCAGCGAGGAGTCAAGACATACTCGTGCCAGCAGAACGTAGCGCCCATCGCCCACGGCGGCCGCCGTCGTGCCAGCCCCAAGCTCGTGGATGATCCCGGCCGCGTCGTCAACGATTCCGGTTTGGCTCTCCGTGAACGCCGGTCCATATTCGATCGTCACCGGCGTGAAGCACGCGGTGTCGTATGCGAGGTCCACCTCGGCCGAGGCAACGCCCACGCTGTCCGCTCTGGGAGTGCTGAGCCAGATTTCAACCCAGTAGGTGTCCCACTCGTCGATCCA
>JAFGJQ010000034.1 GCA_016929015.1 Phycisphaerae bacterium
GGCACATTCTTCTGCATGACGAAGACGTGTCGAAGCAGCACGTGGGCCGGCGTCGGGTGGGCTTCGTGTTTCAGCACTATGCCCTGTTTCGGCATATGACGGTGTTCAAGAACGTGGCCTTCGGGCTGCGGGTACGGCCGCGGCGGGAACGTCCCCCTCGCAAGGAAATCCGGGAGAAGGTGGACCAGCTTCTGAAGCTGGTGCAGTTGGACTGGCTGGCCCACCGGTATCCAGCCCAGCTTTCCGGCGGGCAGCGGCAGCGGGTGGCCCTGGCCCGGGCGCTCGCCATTGAGCCGAAGGTGCTGCTGCTGGACGAACCGTTCGGAGCGTTGGACGCCAAGACGCGGCAGGAGCTGCGCCGCTGGCTGCGCCGGCTGCACCGCGAGCTGCACGTGACCAGCGTGCTGGTGACGCACGACCAGGAGGAGGCCCTGGAGGTCGCCGACCGGGTGGTCATCATGAACGCGGGTCACATCGAGCAGATCGGGACGCCCGAAGAGGTCTTCCACAAGCCGGCCAGCGAGTTCGTGATGAACTTCCTGGGGCACGTGAACATTTTCCACGGCCGGGTGGAGGGCGACAAGGCCATTCTCGGGCCGCTGGAGATTCAGTACGCCGGGCAGTACCAGGCGTCGACGCGGCCGGCTCGCGGGCTGGTTCGCCCGTACGACCTGGACCTGGAACTGCGGGCTAACGGCAAGCCGGGTTTCCGTGCCACGGTGCGGCACATCAACTCGGCCGGCCCGCGGGTGAAGGTGGAGTTGACGGCCGCCTCCGGCGAGCCGGTGCACGTGGAGCTTCCGCACGACCGGTACCAGGCGCTGAAACTGGTGCCGGGCGCGGAGGTGTTCGTGGTTCCGAGGGATATCAACGTGTTTGTCGATGAGGGATAGCCGGCTGCGCGTTCCCTCAGGTGTTACGAGTCGTCTCTCAGAAGGCTGTTTCTCGCAGCGCGGATGACACGCCGAGCGGCGATCCTGCCACTCGTGCGCCCGCAGGAGGTGCGCCCTGTTGACCGACCTGATTCATCGTGTGACGGCTGCTCGTGTGGTTGCCGCCGCTATGTTCGCGGTGTTTGCGTCCGGGCTGTCCGCACAAACCACGCAGCCGGCCGAAACGCAGCCGGCGGCCGAGGCCCCCAAGAAGGCGGCCCCGATCGCGTCCAAGGCATGGGGCACGCGACCGGAGACGGAGCCGCCGGGCTACGTCAAAACACTGGACCAGTCGGGCCTGGACGCTTTCAAGGATGTGGACTGGCTGGACTTCGGGTTGATCCATCGCACGCGGTTCGAGCTGCGCCGCGACGACTACCGTCGCAACCGCAGCCAGGACCTGCCATCCGAGGACCAGTTCCTGTTGCGTACGCAGGCGTACGTGGGGATCCGGAAGATCGTCGATCCGCTGCGGTTTGGTCTGGAAATAGAGGACGCGCGCCAGTTCAACAGCTACTTTCCCGAATCCACGGATGACGTCAACGAGGCGGATTTCCTCCAGGCATTTGCCGAGCTCTATTTCACCGATGCCCTCGGCCCGGGCCATCCGCTCCAGTTTCGTGTCGGGCGGTTCACGATGGAGCTGATGGACCGCCGGCTCATCGGCCGCAACCGCTGGCGGAACACGATCAACGCATTCGACGGGTTCCGATTGCGATTGGGGCAACCGTCTTCCGACTGGCAGGTCGACGCTTTCGCGGTCATGCCGGTGGAGCGGCGGTCGTATCACCTGGACCGGTCCGACGAGGAGCGCTGGTTCTACGGAATCGTGGGCGCCTGGCGGGGCTGGTGGCCGCACGTGGTCCTGGAGCCGTACTACCTGATTCTGGATGAGGACTACAAGGATCGCGACACCCGCGACCGCGAGCTGCACACCCTGGGATTGCACGGCTTCGGGCTGATCGGCAAGACGGGCTTTGACTACGATTTCAACACGGCATTTCAGTTCGGCGACGACGGCGAACGAGACATTTGCGCCTATGCCATGACGGGTGAATTGGGCTACTCTTTCGAACACGCCTGGAAACCCCGGCTCAGCTTCTCCACGGCCTATGCGTCGGGTGACCGAGATCCCGAGGACAACCAGACAAACCGGTTCGATCGCCTCTTCGAAGTGGGGCATTGCTGGTCCGATTCCGACCTGTTTGACTGGCGCAATACGATCGCTCCCAAGATCCGACTGGAGCTGCGTCCGATCGACCCGCTCCGCCTGACCCTCTCCTACGGCGCCTACTGGCTGGCCAGCGACAGTGACGCGTGGCCGCGGGTGGGCCGGCGCGACGCAGAAGGCGAAAGCGGCGACTTCGTGGGCCAGGAAATCGACCTGCAACTGCGTTATCGGTTCAGCAAGAGATTCGAACTCGAATTGGGATACTCGCATTTCATGCCGGGCACTTTCGTGGAGAACACAGGTCCGGCCGACGATGCGGACTTCTTCTACGTACAGGGCACGCTGAGCCTGTTTTGAGGCCGGCGGATGATGGTTCAGAAAGGACGAAAGACGATGAAGCTGCGCATGCTGGTTCTGGTGTTCGTTTCGGGTTTGCTGTTGATGAGTTCCACCGGGTGCGACGATGCGTGGGAGGACGGCCTGCGCGATGGTCTCGAAACGGGCCTGGCCAATGCCCTGGCTTCGATCATCGAAGCGCCGGTGGAGCACGTTCTGGAGCAGCAGTTCGGCGACAAGTGACGCGAGAGGAGAAACGGGGCGTTTGCCCGGGCGGGACCCAGACGGCTGCGGCCCTCTGACCCCGCCCGGGCCGGCACCCCGGCGGCTACCCTCCGGTCAGTCCGCGAATCCACGCGTCCACGTCGTGAATGTTCATGGTTTTCAGCTTGGACGAAGACTCGTCTGACCGGTAGGCCGTCCGGTCTTCCA
This sequence comes from Phycisphaerae bacterium, assembly GCA_016929015.1. Lineage (GTDB taxonomy): Bacteria > Planctomycetota > Phycisphaerae > UBA1845 > UBA1845 > JAFGJQ01. Next base: position 2,872 of record JAFGJQ010000034.1, read on the forward strand.
GGAGCGCCTGCACCTCCTTCGTCAGGAACCGGCTGATCTGGGCATAGCCGTGCGAATCGCTATGTCCCCAGCGGTGGTGGTAGTAGCGCAGCGGGAAGTAGATGTAGAGCCGGTCGCGGGCCCGCGTCATGGCCACGTAGAGCAGCCGGCGCTCCTCGTCCACGCCTTCCGTCTCGCCGACGGCCATGTCGGACGGGATCATGCCGTCCGCGGCGTGGAGGATGTGGACCACGTCCCATTCACACCCCTTGGCGGAATGGATGGTGCTGAGCACCAGGTAGTCTTCCTCCAGGAAGGGCGGCTGGGCCAGGTCAGATGTGGCCTGCGGCGGGTCCAGGGTCAGGTCGGTGATGAACCGGCTTCGCGAGCGGTACCCGCGGGCGATGTGCTCGAGCTGCTCGATGTCGCGGGCACGGACGCGGGCGTTGTCGTGCGTCCGCTCCAGGATCGGCTCATAGAACTGCCGCAGCCGCTCCACCTGGATGGCCACGGACGGCGCAGTGCCGCCGGCGGGGGTGTCCTCGCCGTCCTCCACGTTGGGCATGGCGGCGCATTCCAGAAGCACGCGGCGCAGCGCGGCGAACTCCTCCCTGGCCGGTCCGGGCACCGGAACGTCGTCGGCGACCAGTCGTCGCAGCGGTGACGGGCTGTCGGCGGGGGTTTCGCCGTCGGCGGCGGGCCGTCGGACGCCCAGCGCGTCCATGATGCGGCGGGCGTGGGCCGGGCCGATGCCCTGGAGCAGCGGCAGGATGCGGAACCAGCTCACCTCGTCGAACGGGTTCTCCACGATCCGCAGCAGCGCCAGCATGTCCTTGATGTGGGCGGCCTCCACGAACTTCAGCCCGCCGTACTTGTGGAACGGAATGTTGCGCCGGGCCAACTCCACTTCCAGCATGTCGCTGTGGTGCCCGGCCCGGAACAGCACGCCCTGGCGAGCCAGCGCGATGCCGCCTTCCAGGTGCGACAGGATGTTCCCGCAGACGCTCTGGCACTGGTTTTCCTCGTCCAGGCAGTGGAGGAGCACGGGCTTCTGCTCGCCGGTGCGTTCGGACCAGAGGTCTTTGGTGTATCGCTCGGCGGCCTGCTGCATTACGGCGTTGGACGCCGCGAGGATGGGCCGGACGGAGCGGTAGTTCTGCTCCAGCGTGACGACCTTTGTACCGGGGAACTGCTGCGGAAAATCCAGGATGTTGCGGATGGTGGCGGCGCGGAA
>JAFGJQ010000413.1 GCA_016929015.1 Phycisphaerae bacterium
CGAACCGGGCCATGTGCTCGCCCCCTTCCGTCGCCCCGAACAGCCAGACCGTCGGGTCATCGCCGAAGCTGAACGCCACGTACGGCCTCTCGATCCCGTTCTGCTGAATCAGCCACACCGACATCTCTTCGCACTCCCCCGGCGTCCACGTGAACGCTCCGGGATGCTCCGGGATGGGGTCGATTATGTGAACACCCTCTCCATCGGTGACGAAGACGGTCGGTCGCGGATCCGGCGGCTGGCCGGCGTCCGCAAAGTCGTAGATGCCGAATTCCATGGCCGTGACGGGCTGCGCGTTGTCGTCGTAGATGAGTAACTCGGTGGCGTCGTCGGTCAGGCCGTTGGACACCATGTAGCTGAACGTCAGGACCTGCCGGTGGAAATCGCCGTCAATCTGGGCTGGCGGCCCGAACAGGGGCGAGGTCAGGCGGTCCGGGTTGGACGTTCCCTGGATCTTCAGGGCGTACCCCTCGTCGTTGCAGGCATCCGCCCAGGCCACGATGTCAAACACAGCCGTGCTTTCCGCGGTGGACCACCGCATGATCGAATCCGGCTCACTGGCCGGCTGGCCCTCCACCGCGCCGAGCTGGTACCCCTCCTCTTCCGAGAAATCGTCCCAGAGGTCCCAGCAGAAGTTCAGCGCATCGCACGCGTCCGGAACGCCGTTGCCGTCCGTGTCCGACGCATAGCCGCCAAGAATGTCGCAGAAGTCGATCACGCCGTTGCCGTTGCAGTCGGTATCCACGTGCTCGCAGAAATCCAGCACGCCGTTCGCGTCGCAGTCCGTGGCCGACCCGTCGGCGATCTGGCAGTCATCCGGCACGTCGTTGCCGTCGCAGTCGTTGTCCTGAAGCTGGCAATCGTCCGGAATCCCGTCGTTGTTGCAGTCGGGCGAACAGAGGAAGATGCAGAAGTACGGACCGCCGGGCGCCGTACTGTTCTCGTCGATCTCGCACTCGTCCGGCCGCGCGTTGTAGTTGCAGTCCAGGCTGGTGGTAGCCGCGTCTTGCGCGTCCGGGATGCCATTCTGGTTGCAGTCGTAATCCTCACACACGTCCGGCCAGCCGTTCGGCGGGTACACGTCGCACAGCGCCGGGACCACCCAGCCGACGCCCAGCGGATCCTGGAACTGCCCGCCCGTCTGGAAATGCACGCACGACCCCGACTCACAGCCCGGATACCCAAGGCCGTAGCCGCACTCCAACTGCTTGCTATCCACAAAGAAATCATCGTCTCCAAAACAGTCATTCACCATCTCACCGGCCAGCTCAAACGAAAGGTAGGATGGCTGGTTGTACCAGATGGGTCCGTCCGTCGCCGCGTTATAGATACGGTCCAGCGGGCCTTCGTCGGCATAGAATGTCTCCGGCGTCGTCCCGACTGTCGGTGCCGCCCCCGTACCCAGCGCAAACGCCATCACGAGGCCGCCGTCCGCGGTCGTCGGCACGAAGGTCCCGCCCGCGCCGCCGCTGCCGCCGACAAGCCGGCCCGTCCAGAAACTGATGAACACCTGGCTGTCGCCGTCGTTGGATACCTGGAAGTAGAAGGGCAAGCCCGCGTCCGCCGCCCGGTACAGAAGCTCTCCCGTTCCTTGCCAAGGCTCCAGCGTCCCGTAGTACAGCAGCGCGCCGCCCAGGTAGTCCGAATGAAGAGGGTTCCCCGCGGCGTTGAAGGAATCATAGATCTCCACAAGGACGCATGCGTCCTGGAACGTCTCAGTCGTCGACCAGTTGCCCAGGCCGCCATATCGGATCTCGGTGACTACGGCGGACTCGGCGTAGCTGGACGGAACCTCCAAAGAGTAGACGTCTGCCCAGCACCACGAATCGAAGTTCCAGTACGGACTCTGCGATTGCCGGTAGAAGACATGCGTCGCCTGCGTGTCGCGCAGCCCGTCCATCCCCACGTCGGTCTTCACGGGCAGAAGCTCGCCATCCCGAACCAGCGGCAGCGTCACTGTCTGCCCTCTGCCTGCCTCCGCGCGCAGCGTCGTCTTGCCCAGCGTCCTCACCCGCGCCGGCCTGACCACGCGGTATTGCCGCCCGTTGTGCGTCACCGACTCCGGCAAGTCCGCCCGGGTCGTCGCAGCCCCGGCCACAATACCCGCAACTGCCGCAGCCCATCCTGTCAGTCGCCAGTGACCAGTTCCTGTCGTCATGATGTGATCCTCCCCTTTCCTGATGACGTGCATCCAACCCAACCGCGCGCAACTCCATTCCACACGGCCCAAGGCACGCGTGGACCTGTCATCCAATGTACCCAGTTCCGTCCGCTGGAGAAAACGAATGGTTGAGAGCCTCGGTGTAACCGCCGCAACCTCCTGCCAGCAAGGCAATTACGCTTGGCCAACGGTCTGCGCGAGAACGGGTGCGAGCGAGCCTTTGCGAAAGTCCGCCGCCGACTATACTGGCAGCGCCTCGTCGCGTCTGAAGCGCCGCGGCCCGGACTCGACGGTTATGTATTACTTCTCCTGTCCCTCCTGCAACAACAACGACCGCTTCTACGGCGTCGAATCAGACTCCGGCGGCGCGGACACGAGCCTTCTGTATTTCCTGTTCGGAGGTCTGCTCGCCGGCATCCTATACGTCGGCTCCGAGTGCCGAATGAAGGTGCAATGCGGGCACTGCGGGTTCGTCTTCAACCGCCCCTCGCCCGGCCGCAGCCCGGTGGCCCGGGCCGTCATGGCCCCCCTCTACCTGCTGGCCCTTGCCGCGATTGTCGGAGTGGTCGTGGAAGGATGTGTCGTCGAGGGCGGTCCGGACAGTCTGAAGCCGCTGCCCGGCTGGTCATTCGTCGAGATGTGCCGAGGTCTGGTGGAACGCCATTCCACAGGCGTGACCATCACGTGCCTGCTCGGGCTCGCCCTGCTGGTGCCGGTATGCTTTGTCACGGCCTGGGTGGCCAACTACCGCGAGCGCCGGCGCGTTTTGCGATCCTTCGAGCACGAACCCACCGAGTTCCCCCCGCAGCCGCCCCCCAAGGAACCGCCGCCGAAGGAACGCCCGACCGCCTGCCCCACGTGCGCGTACAACCTCACCGGCAACACCACCGGCGTCTGCCCCGAATGCGGCACTCGCGTGTGGGATCCCCCCATTGAACCGCCGACGTGACGGCGCGTCAGAACCGGCCTTTCCAGGCAGTCGCGCCGCGCGCGGTCAGAGTGGACAAAGAGAGGAATCGCAGGTCTAGCTGTATTGCAGGGCTTGCAGGCGGTCGTCGATTTGGGCCAGGATGGCCGGCACCTCGTCGGATTCCGGCCGCTTGAATTGCCATTCGGTGAGAATCGCCCGGCCGGCCTCCAGGTCTTTCGGCACCGCGGTCAGCACCCATGCCCGGAAGCCGCTGAGCACCTCCGACAGGCAGGGAACCAGGCTCGCCACGTGATCCGCATCACGGCACGCCGCCACGGCCTCCAGGGCGAAGGCGGCCGCTCGGTGCGGGGCGGCCGTGGCCAGACGCTGGATCGCCAGCCGGACGGCCGGCAGCACGATCTCCGCCGCGCGGCGTGACTGCTGCACCAGCCGCGTCAGGTCAGACAGGAACGGCTGCACGTCGCACTCGTGGCGGAGCCGATCGTACAGGTGCTTCTGGATCACGATGTGCAGCTTGTCCAACAGGGCCGCCTCAAAGGAATTGACCGTTGCGAGGTCCGCACGATCCTCGGTGAGCCTCAACAGGTCGCCCGTCCGGGCCGACGCCGCGGTATCCGCATCCAGGGCGAGGGCCGCGATCCGGTCCAGCGCCGCCACCGAGCAGTCCGGAATCGCCTGCGACGTGATTTCGGCCAGCGCCTTGCAGCGTCCGTCGCGATAGTGGCTCTCCACCATCTGAAGCCACGCCGAGTCCTTTCGAGCCGGGGTGGCGTTCTGGGATTCCGGCTCCAGGTACGTCACCTTCTGCCCGCGCACGAGACGTCGGGCCTTCTGCAGATCCCCGTTCACCGCGCTGAGGCCGTATGGCCGCCCCACCGTGTACCGCAGCCCCGCGGAGAACGAGACCTCGGCCCGCAACGGCCCGGGCACGCCGAACAGAACGGCCTCGATCCAATCGCCCGGATCAAACGTGCCGCCCGTCACCACCCGCTGTTTGCTCAGCACCAGCGACAAGGCGTACACCACCCACTCCGCACCGCAGCGTTCCGCGGCCGCCGCTGCCCGCTCGGCGTCCGTCCGGTTCGACGGCGTCAGCACCAGCTCATCCAGAACGTGCGGCGGCTGGAGCTGCACCTGCAGCGCCCCGCACGCATCAACGGCCATCAGCACGTTGGACGGGTTGTAGCCGAACCGTGCGAAATCCGCCGCTGAGATCACCGTGATGTGCGTGTAAATCCGCCGCACGCCGCGGCCGGTGTGCTCCGCCCCGGCGTCGCAACTATAGGAAAGGGCCAGTCGCCCGGTGCTCAACCGATAGAAGGCCACCGCCGACGCATCCGGCCCGTCGTTACAAAGCCCGCCGTGCGACGGGCTGCGCGTGGTGATGTCCCGTTTCTCTTCGGGGGTCAGCCCCTTGCTGGCCGCGATGATGCGGTATCCCTGCCCGGTCGGCGTGCGAACCGAGGAAAACACGGCCTGATCGCAGGTGACGGTGGCGGATGTCGCGGCCGCACCGGCCGGGGCGTCCATCACAGTCGGCTGAGAATCCACTGAAACGGCTCCAGGATTCCGCGCGGCGCGCAGTGGAGCGGCACCGACACGATGTTTCCGTCCTCATCCGTCCCGTAGGCCAGAGAGCCCACCACCGAGGCCGCAAAGAACTGCACGTTCTGGAAGCGGGCCTCGCAGATATTCCAGGTCCGGTTCAGGTTGGTCTGGGCGAACTTGGCCGGGTTGTCGAAGCTCTCCGGGCAGTAATCCGCCTTGCAGAGCACGACGGCCACCGGAACGTCGATTTTGTCGCCCCGCTTGACCGCGAACATGTCATCCACGTAGCTCATCAGCTTCAGCCCGAAGAAATCCGGCTGCGGCGAGCCCGTGCTGGCCACCGCAGCGTCGATGAGCACGATGCACCCCTCGCTTTTGGCGAGCAGGTTGTGGATGACCTGGAACGACTTGGGGTTGTCCACCTCCGCCGCCAGGGCCTCGCCGGCCATGTCCGGCATGACCAGGTCAAACCAGTTCGTGCCCCCCCGCCGCTGCACGACCTGGTAATACGCCCAGTTCCACAGGTCCACTTCGCTCGGCGTCTTGGGCGGGAAGCCCCGGCGTGACAGATAGCTGATGACCGCCTGCTGGAGATTGACGGAGTACGCCCCCTTCGGAATGGCCTCAAAGTCTCCCGCCCGCTTGGACAGCATGTCCAGCAAGAAGCCCAGGTACACCGTCTTCCCGACGTTCGTGTCACCGATGACGCTGACGATGCACGGCTCGCGGTCCTGCTGCACAGCCTCCTGGATCAGCGCCATGGGGGCCGAGCACTCGGAGCAGAGCACCGCCTCCGGGTCGTTCTTCGCCTCGCAGATGAGGCAGTAATGAATGCGTTCCGCCAGGGCTGAACTCATGAAATCACGATCCGCTCCGCCGCTGCGGCTACCCGTGCAGCCAGGTCGCGTCCTTCAGGTCCATCGCACACCGGAAACCCACGTTGTGCGAACGGGCCAGGGCAATCAGGCCCGTTCGAAACGTGCTCGTCGCCTGGTTCTCGAAATATGTGTCAAACGCCCCGCCCCGCAGGCCCTTCATGGGCATCTCACCCAGCACGGGCCGGCCGTCGGCGTCCGTCACCTCAAAGTCCGAGCTGTTCCACTCCCATGTGTTCCCCACCAGTTGCAGCACGTTGTTCGGCGCGGCGCCCTGCGGGTAGGCGTCCACCGGCACCGTCTCACCGATGCCGGAAATCCACAAGTTGCACCGGTCGCGGTCCATCGCATCGCCCCACGGGAACCGGCGATAGATGTTCGCGGAGCTGCGAATGTGCCAGCTTGCCGCCATCTGCCATTCCGCCTCCGTGGGCAGCCGCAGCCCGCACCACAGCGCATAGGCCCGCGCCTCAAACCAGCTCAGGCCGACAACCGGGTGGTTCGCCAGCCGATGATCGTGCCGCCCGCCCCGCCAATAGCGTGGGCCGGGCGTGCCGGTCTGGTCGTGGAACTCGATCAGGTGCGGCCAGATGTCCTTGGGCCACAGCTCGAGCTCGTCGTAGGCTTCGGAATCCACGAACCGCTGAAACTGCGCGTTGGTCACCGGCGTGACCGCGATCAGGAACGAGTCGACGGACAGATCCGTCTCGGGCGTTCCCGGCTCGTCGCTCAAGGTGGTGGGCAGGCTGACCGTGCCGTCCGGCACCAGCGCCATCCGCTCTTCCAGAAGGTTCGCGGCCGCCTGCAGAACGGCGTCGCCGCCCGGGTGGGTCCGCCACTTTTCCGCCTGCTTCAGGATCAGCCCGAACCGCTCCTGCTGCCACAGACGCTTCAGCGGGTCGTGCTGCGGCGGCTCCGCCGGTGCCGGCTCATAGGCGTGCTCCGCCGCAACCGGCGCACCGACCGCCGGTCCGGATTCCCTGTCGCCGGACGAGCGTCGTTTTCTGGAAAACAGGTTCAGTGCCATCTGCGGCTCACCCTTCCCGGTTACATTCCGCCAATCGCCCGGCGCTTCGCGTCACGCCGCAGCTTGCGGAACCGGTCCACCAATCCGCCCGCCTCCTTCGGCGGCTCCGGCGCCGCAGCCGGCGCGGCCGGGGCGGACGCCGGCGCGGGCGACTCATTCACAATCGGTTTGACCGGTTGCACGGGCTCCGGCGGCGGCACGCCGAGTCGCCCGGCCAGTTCCGCCCGCTGGGCGCTCAACTCCCGGCGTTCCCGCTCCAACTGGTCCTGGAGCGTGGCGATTCCTGCGCGGGCCTCGTCCAACTCATGTCGCTGCGATGCGATCCGGGCCTCGGCGTCGGCCAACTCCCGCTCCCGCTGGTCGAACTCCTGGCTGCGGGCTTCGAGTTCCGTCACGGCCGCGGTCAGTTCCGCTTCCAGCCGGGCGACCTCTTGCGCCTTGGTCTCCACCTGGTTCCGCGTCTGTTCCAGCGATTCCTTTTCCGCACGAAGGCCGTCCGCCTCCTTGCGCTGGCGAGCCAGATCGTCTCGGGCGCCCTGCAGGGACTTCTCCAGGTCGTCCACGTTCTTCTGACGCAGTTCGAGTTCACGCGTCAGCTCGTCGAGCTTCGCCTGACGAGCGGCGCACTCCTGCTCGCGCTGCTCGATCCCCCGCTGACGGGCGTCCGACTCGCTGCTGTGAGTGGCCTGTTCACGCTTCACGGAGGCCTGGACCTCCTGCAGCTTCTGCCACTGCTGCTCGATCGACTCGTTGCGGGCGCGCAGCTCCTCATCGATCCGGGTCACGATGTCGGCCCGGGCCTGCATCTGCTGCTGAACACTGCCGATGGCGGCGCGGAGTTCCTCACCGAGCGCGAGAATCTCGGAGGAAGCCGGGTCTGCCTGGGTTGCCGTTTTCCGCTCAGCCATGTCACCTTTCCGACGGTCCGACCGCCGGCGCGAACCACGGCGTCCGCGCGGCGCGGACGCTCCGGCCGGACGTTTCCACAACTGGCAACGTACAATAAGACTCGGTGAATTGCCCTGCGGACTTTTGCAGCGGGGTTCTCGGACGGCGTTCTCCCCTCGCCGCGCGGCCGCCTTCTCGGACCCGTCCCGCCGGCCGGCGGGATTGCGGCGTTCTCGCGCTCCCGCCGTCCCATAAAGCCCGACCGCGCCGCGGACAAACGGTTTTCTTGGCCGTTGGTCGAACCCGAATTGTATGCTGCGGGTGAGAGGGTGCCGCCCGACGATCCGCACCGTGGCGCGGACCGCCGGGACGCAACACCCCGGCGCGTCGGCGGAAAGGCGGCCACGCCGGCCCGGCCGACCGCGCCGGCTGCCTGGAACACCCAAAGGGGGGCGGCTCCGTCACAAACGTGTGTCGGGCCGCGCGACGATGGCGAAGGGAAAAGTACACGACAGTCGCCCCGCGCCGGCGACGCCGGGGCCAAACCCGGCCGCCGACCTGGCCGCCGCAGACGCTCAACTCGGCGCCGCCCTGGATTCCCTCTCCCAGAAGGTCGCCGTTTTCGAAAAGCAGGCCGGCGAACTGCTGGCCCGACTTCACCGGCAAACCACCGAACACGCATCGCGCGAAGCCGAAGTGGCCCGGCGCCTGAGCGAACTCCAGCAGGCGCAGCCCGCTCTGGACCAACGCGAGCAGGCCCTGGAAACGGCCCGCAAGGAATTGGAGGCCGAGAAACAGCAACTCGCGCCGCAAAAGCAGGCCCTCGACGAACAGATCGTTCGCGTCCGCGAACGGGAGAAACACCTCGAGGAAACCCAGGCCGCATTGGAGGCCCGCGAACGCTCGTTCCAGCAGAGCATCGCACAGGCCGACCGGCGGGAGGCGGAACTCAGCGCCACCCGCGAAACCCTGGACCAGCGAGAGGCCACCCTGTCCCGGCAGGAACAGGAACTCGCCGAGCGACAGCGAGCCATCGAGGAAGCGACCGGCCAGCAGCGCGACCAGCTCCGCCAGGATCGCGAGAAGCTCAACGCCGAACTGCGGGAGTTCGAGACGCGCCGCGCCGAGCTGGACGAGACGCGTGAGGACGCCCGGCGACGCCAGGAAGACCTGGACGAAGCGGCCAAGGCACTCGCCGAGGCGGACGAAGCGGTCAAGCAGCGGCTGGAAGCCGCCCGCACCCGCGAAAGCGAACTGTCCGCCCGCCAGCGCGAGGTGGAGGCCCGCGACCGCGAACTCGACGCCGAACGGGCCCGCTGCGCCGAAGTGACGGAGGAGTACGCCGCCAGAAACCAGGAGCTCGCGGCCCGCACGCAGCAGCTCGACGAACGCCAGCGCGACCTCGAAGAGCAACGCCGGCAACTGTCCGAACAGGGCAAGGAACTGCGCGAGCTGCGCGAATCCTTTGAGGCCAGGCAGGCCGCCATCGAATCGGATCGGACCGCCTTGGAACTCGAGCGCCAGCAGCAGGGCGCCGGCTTCGCCCGCCAGTACGAGGAGCTGGACGAAGCCCGAGCCCAGGTCAACCGCCAGCGAGCCGAGGTGCAGCAGCAGCTCACCGAACTGCAGGACCGCATCAACGACATCGAGGCGCGGGAACGGGCCCTCGCCACGGGCCACGAGGAAGTCGAAGCCGCCCGCACTCGTCTGACCGCACGCGAACAGAAACTCAACGAGAAGGCCGCCCACCTCGAAGAACGTGAGACCGAGATGGGTCAGCGCCTTCAAGCCTTCCAGAAGACGGAAGACTCTCTGGCCGAACAGACCGAACGTCTGGAAGAGCGACAGCAGCAGATCGCGACGGCGGAGCGCGAGATCGCCGAGATCCGCAAAGCATTCCAGCGCGAACAGACGCAGGCCCAGGAGAAACTGGAGGTCCGCAGTCACGAGCTCGATCACCTGCGAAACGAGGTCGAGAAACACTGGAACCAGGCCAAACAGCGGCTGGATGAGGGCGACCGCCGCAAGGCGGAGCTTGCCGAGCGACAACGGCAGCTCGAGGCGGCGGAGGCCCGGCTGGCGGAGAACCGCCAGCAGGTCGAACAGCTCGACCGGACGCTCGCCGCCCGCAGCGAAGAGCTCGCCCTCCGCGAAAACAAGCTCGCGGAGCAGACCGCGGAAACGAACCGGCTCCGTGAGAAGCTGCGCGTCCGCGAGAAGGAAATCGCGGACGACCGGGCGGCCCTCGACGCGGAACGCAAGAAGCATGGGGCCGGCTTCGGCAAGCAGTATGAGGAGTTGGAGGCCCGCCGGGCGGAAATCGCCCAGCAGAAGGAGCAGGTCCAGCTCCAGCACGATGATCTGGTCGGACGTGAACGCGCCCTGGAAACCCAGACCCAGGATCTTCTTCAGCGAGACCAGAAACTGGAAGCCGCTCTGAAACAGGCCCAGGAACGCGAGCGCCAGGCCGCCGAGCAGTCCGCCCGCCAGCAACAGCTCCAACAGGAGCTGGACGCACGCCTGGAGCAGATCACGCGCAACGAGCAGGAAACCACGCAACGCATGAGGGAGTTGGAACGCACGCGCGGCGAGCTGGAATCCCAGAAGAAGGCCATTGCCTCCGAGCGTGAAGCCCTGGACCACCGACAAAAGAACGCCAGTGCCGCGGCCGCCGGACAGACCGACGACGAACGCCGGGCGATGGAGAAACGACTGGCCGACGCGGAAGCGCGATGCCGCGAACTCGAAGCTCTCGTCGCGGAGGCCGGCGCGTCGGGCACTTCGCAGCAGCCGGGCGATGAAGCGGTCGGCGACCTTCAGGAGAAAGCCCGCAAGCTCGAGCAGGAACGCGGGGAATTCGCAGAGTGGCAGAAGCAGGCGGAAGCGAGCCTCGCCGCCCAGGTGGAAGAGGCCGAGAAGGCAATTCAGGAACAGGAGCGCCAGCTCGCCGAGCGAGAGGAGATGCTGAACAAGCTCGAGGCGAAGCTCAGCAGCGGAAACCTGGAGGCCCTCGTCTCGACGCCGCCGAAGGAGACGCCGGACCCGCGCAACGTCGAAACGGCCGCGCCGGCCGCCCCGCCCCGGGCCAAGGCCCCGCGCGAAGCCGCCAAGCCGACCGCCCCGGGCAAAGCCGCCGTAACGTCCGAACCGAAGCCCAAGAACCCCGCGTCAAAGCCCGCGCCGGCGCCCGAGCCGCCCACGGTCAAATTCGTGCCCGGCGCGCAGGCGGAACCGCCGGCGCCGGTCAGCGTGGACGTGCCCCTGCCGCCCGGCCTCGATGAGGAAACGCAGGCCAAGCTCAAGACCCTGCGCCGCCTCTCTCCCGGAAAGTCCGATCAGGAGCTGCTGAAGCAGATTCGGTCGGAAATGAAGTCCGAAAAGCCCAGGGGCAAACGCGGCTGGTTCGGTCGAAAGAACTGACGCGGGTCCGCTATCTCGCGGCCGGCCCCATTGGGACTTGAACGCTCCGGGAATCAGTCCAACACCGGCCCCGGACGGACCGATACGGTAGAAGATTCCGCTGTCAGACGTTGGTTGACGGCCGACCATGAGAAAACGAGTAAGCAACAGATTGGGCCAATGGAAACAGCGGCCGGCCGAGGACCCGCCCCGCCGGTCTCGGATCGGACTGTTCGGCATTCTCTTCTGCGCCCTGCTTCTGGCCGCCGCCGCGGGCTACCGCTTCTACTACCAGCCCACGCAGGCGGTCGCCCAGGCCGACCCGCTGGCAAGCCTGCTTCGCCTGGCCGAACGCAGCGTGGCCTCCGCCGATTTCACCACCGCCATTGAGAATTACCAGCAGGCCCTGCGCATCGAGCCGCGCGACGCCGACCTGATCTGCAAGCTCGCTGATGCGCAGGCGGCGTCCGGCGACGTGCCCGCCGCGATCGAAAGCTATGGTCGCGCTCTCGAGGCCGATCCGAACCACGTCACCGCGCTGACCCGCCGCGCCGAAGCGTATTCGCAAAACGGTGATCACAAATCCGCCGTCGCCGATTACGACCGGATTCTCGAACGGCATGCAGACAACAACGACGTCCGAGCCAAGCGCGCCGCCGCCCGACTGGCGGTCGGTGACCCACAAGGCGCCGCGGAAGACGCCGGCCGCGTGCTTTCCGCGTCCGGCAACCGGGCGGACATGCTCGTCGTGCGGGCACGAGGCTATCTGCAGCAGGGCCAGATCGGACCCGCCGAGGACGACCTGAACCTGGCCATCGAGATGGCCCCGGACCACGCAGAAGCCTGGAACGCCCGCGGGCAGACTCGCCTGCGGCGAGGAGACGCGGCAGCCGCGGAAGCGGACCAGACGCGGGCCATCCAGCTCCATCCGGTCAGCCCCGAATACTACATCGATCGGGCCATGGCACGCCGGGTGTCCGACAACCTCTCGGGTGCCGTCGCCGATCTGAGCAAGGCCCTGGAATTGCGGCCAAACGACGCGCGTGCGTACCTGGAGCGGGCCAACGCCCGTCGAGACCGCGGCGACCGGCACGGCGCCGTGGACGACTATACGCAGGCGATCCGCCTCGCACCGGACAG
>JAFGJQ010000414.1 GCA_016929015.1 Phycisphaerae bacterium
CAACGTGGCCGGCGGGCGGTTCCTGGTCGTGCAGCCGCGCGGACTGGCCTCGCTGCGGGACGGTTCGCCGAGCACCGCCGAGCCCATCGTCGCATACGACGAGATCAGCGCGGGGATCGGGTCGGTCGTTTCGGTGTCTGAGGGTCGGGAAGCGGCCATGCCGTTCCACCCGCGTCTGGTCCCCGTTGACGCATACGTGGCGGCCGTCCTGGACCACGTGGAGGCCGGCCAGTCGAAATTGAAGTGAGGCAATAACCATGGCGACGAAATCGCTCGACATCAAACTGGCCCGAATCAAGGCCGACCGGAACAGTCGCGAGTTCATCATCGCGGACGCCAAGGACGCGGACATGGCCTACGGCATCGCGGCCCCGGGCCACAGCCCGGAAATGCACGCCCACGAGGCTCGGTTCCGCAGCCTGGAAGACTATCGCGAGTGCGTCCGGCAGGTCGTTCACCATGGCCGGGTCGACGTCATGTTGATGTCCGCCCATACGAACTCCATTCTCACCGTGCGTGAGAAACTGTTCGAGAACTCCCACGTGACGCCCGCGGCCCGGGCCAATGACACCACGGACATTCACGTGGCGCGCCAGGGCGTGTACACGGGCGAACCCTCCCGGCCGTTCGAGAGCACGACGATTGACCACATCCAGTGCGGCTACATCGACTGCCGCGACGAAGACCGCGCAATCGGCGCCAACCTCGGGTTGTACAGCGTCACGTTCAACAACGACGTGGAGCTCGACCGGCAGACGATGGAACGCTACAAGGCGTTTCGCATTGAGGCGGAACGCAAGGGCTTCCGACACTTCCTGGAGGTGTTTGACCCCAACAAGCCGCAGAAACCGATCGACCCCGCCCAACTCGGCGGATTCATCAACGATATGATCGTGCGAATGCTTGCCGGCGTGCCCGACGCCGGTCGGCCCCTCTTCCTCAAAATGGTCTACCACGGCCCGAAGTTCACCGAAGAGATCGCCAATTACGATCCGAAGCTCGTCGTGGGCGTTCTGGGCGGGGCGTCCGGCACCACGTATGACGCCTTCAAGCTGATCGCCGACGCACAGAAATACGGCGCCCGCGTCGCCCTCTTCGGCCGCAAAATCAACAACGCCGAACACCAGTTGGCCTTCATCGAGATGCTGCGCCGCATCGTCGACGGAGACCTCTCGCCCGAAGAAGCAGTCCACGCTTACCACGGCGTGCTCCAGGCCCTGAACATCCGCCCGCATCGCCCGCTGGAGGACGACCTCCAGCTCACGAACGCCGCCGTGGGCTACGGCGGCGGACACACCATCAGCGTGCCGCCCTCACGGCGTGACGGGACCGCCCGCGCCCCCTCCGGCCGCAAACCGCGCACCCAGCCGGACTTCTCCAAGATGACCAGCGAGGAGCGCCTGGCCTACCATCGCGGCCGGCTCCGCGGAATCGGAACATGGTCATGACGACCCTCAGACTCGACACCGCGGGTCTGCTGGATCGGATCGCGGCCAACGGCGTCGTCGGGGCCGGCGGGGCCGGCTTCCCCACGCACGTAAAACTCGCCGGCAAGGTGGACACCGTCGTCCTGAACGCCGCGGAGTGCGAGCCGCTGCTTCACAAGGACAAGGAGCTGCTGCGGCATTACCCGGATCAGATCCTGGCCGGGCTGATCGCCGCGGGAGAGCTGACCGGAGCGCGGGAAGTCGTCGTCGGCATCAAAGCAAAGTACACGGACGTGATCGAACGGCTACGCCCCCTTATGCCGCCGCACGGCCGCATCGTGCCCCTTCATGACGCCTATCCGGCCGGGGATGAGTTCATCCTCGTCTACGACGTGACGGGGCGGATCATTCCGCCCGGCGGAATCCCCCTGGCCGTCGGGTGCGCCGCACTCAACGTGGAGACGGCGTACAACATCGGCATGGAAAAGCCGGTCACGGAGAAGTTCCTCACGGTTGCCGGCGCCGTCCAGAGGCCGGTGACGCTTCGCGTCCCGGTGGGCATCCGGCTTGGGGAGGCGGTCGATCTGGCCGGTGGAGCGACCGTCGACGATCCACGCGTCCTGATCGGCGGGGTGATGATGGGCCATCTGGCCGCTTCACTCGATGAGCCGGTGACCAAAACCTGCGGCGGGCTGATCGTGCTGGGGCCGGACCACGTGCTCGTGCGGCGACACGAGAGCCCCTGGAAGGAAATCGCCCGCATCGGAGCCGGCGCGTGCGACCAATGCACGTTCTGCACGGAGTTCTGCCCGCGGTACCTGCTGGGCCACCCGATCGAGCCGCACAAGGCAATGCGATCGCTGGGCTTCGTGGAAGACCGCGAGCCGACGGTCATCGGTTCGCAGTTCTGCTGCGAGTGCAACCTTTGCACGATGATCGCATGCCCGGAAGACCTGGATCCCAAGAACGTCTGCACGCACAACAAACGCCGGCTTGCCGCCGAAGGCCGCAAGTGGAAGATCGATGCCAATCCGGACCGCGCCCGACTGCACCTGGACGATCGCCGCGTCCCCATCAGCCGGCTCATTCGAAAACTCGGGCTGTCCGCATTCACGAACGAGGGCCCGCTGGAGGAGCCGGGGTATCGACCCGCCCGCGTGGTTCTGCCGCTCAGGCAACATGCAGGCGCGCCGGCCGAGCCGGTTGTCTCTTCCGGGGCCCGCGTGCGCGTTGGCGACGTGGTGGCGCGCCCGCCGAAGGACGCGCTGGGCGCCGTGATCCACGCCAGCATCGACGGGGTCTGTGAGGTGTCGAAAGACCAGGTAATCATCGCGGCGGCCGGATGACGTTGGAGCGATCGCACATGCTCGAATCCGTGGGAATCATCGAACTGACCAGCGTGGGCATCGGATACGTCGTGCAGGACGCCATGCTCAAGGCGGCGGACGTCCGGCTGGTGCTGGGCCGCACGATCTGCTCCGGTAAGTACATCATCGCGGTGACCGGGCAGGTGGCACCCGTGACCGCCGCCGTCGAGAACGGCCTGGAAGCGGCACCGGACGGCGTCATCGATCACTGCATCATCCCGCGGATTCATCCCACCGTGTTCCGGGCGCTGGGCGGCGGCGTGGAGCTGCACGTTCCGCACGCCGGCGTGGACGCGGACCACCCGCCCAAGGCGCTCGGCGTCGTCGAGACCTTCTCCGGTGTCAGTGTTTTGGAGGCGGCCGACGCCGCGGCGAAGGCAGCGAACGTCGCCCTCTTCCGCATCCACATGGCCATGGCCCTGGGCGGCAAGGGCTACATGCTGATGGCCGGCACGGTGTCCGACGTGCAGGCGTCCGTTGCGGCCGCCGCGGAGATCGTACGCAGGAAGGGCCTCCTCGTTTCCGCCGTTACCATCCCCGGCCCGTCGCGAGAACTCTTCTCCGAGTACCTGTAGGGGGCCGCTGTCTGGAAGGCCCTCCAGCTCGCCTCCCGCCTTCACGCAATCGTATGCTCGACCATGACCGCGCACGCCGGGATGAGCACTGTGCCCACCCCGGCGTGACAACCGTGGTGAAGGCAATCCTCAGATACCCCCGGTGATGATCCAGCGGTCGGGCTGGCCCGCCACGGGGCGTACGCTGGCCTTCATGTGCTCGATCGGCCCGGAGATCTCCGGATGCTCGGACGGCGGGCCCGCAAGCTCGCGCCGGCCATCGGCGGTTTCCAGTTCGAACGTATAGGGCACCTGAAAGCCCCGGTCGCCCGCTCGCGGATCCGCGATCGGCTCGCCGATCCAGACCAGGCGGGTGTATCGAATCTCGAGGTGCTCCTCGTCCCACTTCTGGAGCTCGGCGGCGCTCTGGCCGTTGTGGAGCCGGGCCGCCAGTTCGTAGTTCCGCTCGATCTTGGCCGTGATGTATTGCCGAACCGTCTCGGCGGCCGCCGCGGCGTCACTCAGGTCGCCCTGCGGCCAGCCGATGCCGGTGACCCGATCGTCCAGGGCCGCACCCGCTGGGGGCTCGAGGTCAAAGAGCTTGGGATCGGTCGCTTCGTTGTAGTCCAGATACTCGAAACGCATCTGCAAAACGCTGCGGCCATCCCGAACGCCGTACTCGTCGATCTGCTTGAACAACCGAGTCACAGGATCAACCAGGATCACGTACGTATGATCGACCCGCCACGGACGAGGAAGGACGTCCACCGCATCTGAGCGAGGCGAGACCGTCAAACGAATCTCTCCGGTCTCCGTCGTTTCGGTCCGGACGTCCGCCTTGTTCTCCTCCACAAGGCGGTCCACTGTTTCCGCAGCGGCTCGTGGATCGAACATGGAAATCGCCTGCTGCATCTCCGCGTCCGCGTTGTAGACGTGCCGGCTGTCGTACTCATCGTTCGCCGGTCGCCAGCGAATCGCCAGGTTCCCCTGAAGAACGATCACGCGGAACGAGTCGCCAAGCCCCTCTTCAATCCGCATCTGCACGGGCGCCCCCTTCTCGCCGAGCTCCGCCCAGAGCTCCTGCCGGTTCTCCCAGACATCGGGGTTCTCATCATCCGGATCGAGCGTTCTGACGTGAAGAAACCGCACCTGGCGGTTCGCCGCGATGGTCTGCTCCAAGGCATACGCGACGCCGGAGTCGCCGGTCAGAAACCAGCCGACGCCCATCAGCACCAGTACAACAATCACGGCAATGGCTGCCTTGTCCGTAAGGGTCCTCATGATGATGCTTCCTATTCCTGCTATGCGAGAAACGCCGGCCTCGCGATCCGCCATCCGCCGACGGTACTCCCGCAGTGTTTCCGCGTGTTCCAACTTCCACGTGTCAAAATCGAACGGAGGCACGGGCCGGCTGACGGCCCTGCTGATCAGCTCATCCATCTGCGAATTGTCGTCTTGCGCCTTCATGATCCCGACTCCACGACTCCCTCCCGCCTCATGACTCCCGCCAGCCGGCGACGAGCACGCTGCAGCCGTCCGTGGACCGCCGCCGGTGAGAGACGCAATACGGCGGCAATCTGATCGTGCGACAGATTGTCGTAGTACTTCAGCACCATTATCTCCCGGTCGCGCGCCTTCAGCCTGCCGAGACACCGCCGGACCGCCAGCCCCACCTCGTCCTTCTCCGGCCGGGCAGGAAGACTCCACATGTCAGCAGCATTGCCGTCTCGCCTTCTTGCCTTCGCCATCCGAACGGCCACGTTCCGGCATATGCGTGCCAGCCACCCGCCAAAGCACTCCGTTCTTCTGAGGCTGTGCATCCCGCGCAAGCCCCGGGCAAACGCCTCCTGGACCGCGTCCTCCGCAAGCTGATGATCCCCCAGCACCGAATACGCGATGGCCACCATCGGCTTGTAGTACAAGCCGCACAGCTCTCCGAAGCTGCCCAGGTCGCCCCGCTGCACGGCCTCCACAAGATGCGCTTCACTCGAATCAGGCACGGCCTTCCCCCGCAAGACATTGTCTTCCGCTGATCAGCATGCACTATAAGGACCTTGTTGCTGTGAGAAATGAGCGCATAAAATTGGGCAGGCATCTCAGCCTGCCCGATGGGACTTCCCTCCGAGACTCGCACCACTCCCTGCTCTCCCCGCGAGCTCGCCAGGAACCCCCATGCCCTCTCCCTACCCATCCCCCCTTGTGACCCCTCGCGTTCACCCCATTGGCCCGATGGGTCTAACTTACATCAAGAACGTCTGGATGTCAAGCCATCTAGGAGTGTTTTTATCCAATATTAGCACAATGTCATAAAGTATTGCCAAAAAATAGCTTACAGACCACACCAAGAGAAATGGACGCCGCTCGCCGGCTGCGAAACGAGTTGAAAGAGCCTCAACTCCCCCCGGGGGATGCTACCGTCGCTCCGTCCCGTCACCGATCCGAACGGCCGCCTCCGCCTGGATCTCATGCGGCTCAATCGCCGGCTCGCGCGCCTTGGCCAGCCAGGGACCCAGCACGGTGGTCAGCCCGACGTAGAGAAAGCCCACGGAAAACAGGGACATGAAGAAGGCGCCGATGGTGATCCACCCGCTCCGGATGCACAGAACCAGGCAAGCGAACATGTTGGCGCCCATGGCAATCTCAACAATCGCTAGCCAGGGCACCCGGCGGCGCCGCTTGGAGTACGCGGTCCGCTGCCGCCATGCCTGCTCCTGCGAACTGGCCACCCCGAACTTCGGCGTACGCACAAACTCGCTGACCTTCCCGGTGAACCCCTCCAGCGTGGCCAGGGCGTTGTTGTAGCAGATGCCGATTCCCAGCGCCATCAGGAACGGCAGATACTTCAGACTCTCCACCCACGTGCGTTGCAGTTCGCGCTGACTGCACACGTAGAAGCTGCTGGCCGAGCAGGTGGCCACGATGAACAGCGACACGTCCACCAGATAGATCCGGAACGGCGACGCCGGCGCCCCGCCCCAGCGCAACAGCAGCACGGGCAGCAGCAGCAGAGTCAACGCGACCATGTACAGATAAACCATGCAACTGGTGAGGTGGAAGAACGCCTCCAGCTTGATGCGCGCGGGAAGCCGTGACCGCATGATTTTCGGAAGCAGCTTGCGGCAGGTCTGCGCTCCGCCCTTCGCCCAGCGATGCTGCTGGGACTTGAACGCCGCCATGTCCGGCGGCAGCTCCGCCGGCGAAGCCACCGTGGGCAGGAACAAGAACTTCCAGCCCTTGAGCTGCGCGCGATACGACAAATCCAGGTCTTCCGTGAGCGTGTCATGCTCCCAGCCGCCGGCGTCCCGAATGCACGCCTTGCGCCAGACGCCCGCCGTGCCGTTGAAGCTCATGAAGCGGCCGCTGCGGTTGCGCGCCCCGTGCTCCATCACGAAATGCCCGTCCAGAAGGATCGCCTGCGTCCGGGTCAGCAGCGAGTGCTCCCGATTGATGTGCTCCCACCGCGCCTGGACCATGCCCACGCGCTCATCCGCGAAGTAGTGAATCGTGTCCGTCAGAATGCCGGCCGGCGGCACGAAGTCCGCATCGAAGATGCACACAAACTCGCCCGTCGCGCTCTTCAGGCCGTTCTCCAGGGCGCCCGCCTTGTAGCCGCTGCGGTCAGTCCGATGGATGTACTCGATGTCGTGCCCGGCCTGGCGCATCCGATCCACGGCGCCCCGCGCAATGTCCACCGTGTCGTCCGTGGAATCGTCGAGAACCTGGATCTGCAGACGATCCCGCGGATAGTCCACGGCGCACGTCGTCTCGATGATCCGCTCGGCCACGTAGCGCTCGTTGTACATCGGGAGCTGGATGGTGACGCGCGGCAACTCGCCGAACCGCACGGGCGGCTTCTTCGGCACGTTGCGCGCGTGCTTGTAGTACAGGTACACCAGGTGGTAGCGGTGCAGCCCGTACACGCAGATCAGCAGCATGATGAGACTGTACAATCCGTAGATCACGTAGTTGAGCGTATAATGCGGCATGTCTGAAACTCATCCCTTGGCGCCCGACCCCACGTCGGCGTCCCGCGCCTCTGTCGCCCCTGGTTCGCGATGATGGTGTTTCATTGTAGGCCGAAGTGCTGCTGGTTACAACGGTTACCGCCAGGCCCCCTGCCCGGGGCCGCCGCATCCCTACCCCCCCAGAGCACCCCCAAGAGCCGCCACCAGCGCCTCCGCCCGGCCAGGCCCGTACCGCCCGGGGTGCCACCGATAGCCCAGCCCGTCGCCCTGTGTGCGGGGAATCAGATGGAAGTGAAGGTGCATGACCTCCTGACCCGCCACACGCCCGTTGTTCTGGAGCACGTTGTACCCCTCGGCAGGCAGAACGTCTCGCATCGCCCGTCCCAGCCGTGGCAACGGCCGGCACAGATCGGCGGCTTGTGATTCGGTCAGGTCGTCCAGGGCCACGACGTGTTCCCTGGGTATCCACAGAAGATGGCCGTCCGCCAACGGGCCGACGTCCAGGAACGCCAGCCCATGCTCGTTTTCATACACCTTGTGACAGGGAATCTCGCCGCTGACAATCCGGCAGAAGATGCAGTCCGGATCCCGAGACATGGTGGCCTCCTTCCCTGGCGCAAGGGCCGCTGCTCGCGGCCGGCCCGGGCCCGCACGATGTCGCGGGGCAAAAGGCCGATCCTCCCTCATGCGCCCTTGGAATCGACCCCTTCGGCAGGCGTGGACTCCGCACCGCTCCGGTCACTCTTGCCGCCCTTGCGGGTCATGGCCACGGCAAACGCATACCGCGCGTCGGCCCGGCGCTGCCGCGCCGTCTTGGGGGCGCGAGCCACGGGACCCGGCCCCTTCTCCTCACCGACCAGTTGCACAATGGCCTGGGCGCCGTGGTCGCCGATGCGCGGGCGGGCCACCCGGATAATCCGCGTATAGCCGCCGCTTCGGTCCGCAAACCTCGGCGCAATTGTGTTGATCAGCCGGTGCGTCACGGACTCGCCCGTGAACGCCAGACGCCCGCGCGGCTGCCCCGTGCGGTGTCGGCGCCCGCTGCGAAAACGCATCGTGGCCTGACGCTTCGCGTCCGACATCCCGTCATACGCTTCCTGATGCTCCGCCGGGATCATCGCGCGATCGGACAGAAGCTTGTGAATCTGTCGCCGGGCGGTCTGGCTGCCGCCGTGCGCCTCCTTCGCCAGCGTAATCAGCTTCTCCGCGAACGGGCGGATGTCCTTCGCCTTGGCCAGCGTGGTCTTCACCTCGCCGTGCTCAAAGAGGCTCTGCGCGAGGTTGCGCTGCATGGCCCGGCGATGCGCCGAGGTCCGGTTCAACTTCTTCTTGGATATGCGGTGTCTCATGGTCCTCGACCGTCCGATTCACGGAATCACGGCCGCCCACTCCTCAGCAGACGGCGTCTGAAACTTCTCACAGCCTCCCGGCAGGCACGCGCCCGACGAAAACGCGAACGTCACACACTCTCCAGGGGTTCCTCCAGAGCGCCCTCCTCGGCCTCCGATTCGCTCGAATCGTAGCCGGGAGGCAACCCGTCCGTCCGCCCGCCGCCCACGCTCATGCCCAGCGTCAGGCCCATGTCCGCCAGCTTACGCCTCACTTCCCGCAGCGACGTCTTGCCGAAACTCCGCACGCGGAGCAGGTCGGCTTCCGTCTTGCGAATCAGCTCGCCGATCGTGGCCACGCGCGCCGACTCCAGGCAATTGCTGGCCCGAACCGAAAGGTCCAGATCGGAGATCGGGCGAGCCAGGGTGGCCTGCATTTCCGAATCGAGCCGCTCCTCCGGCACGGGACGGGGCGGCGCCTCGCTCACCATGTCGTGGCCCAGCTCGTAGTACTGGACGAAGGGGTTCAGATGCTTGCGGAGAATCTTTGCGGCCTCCACCACAGCATCCTCCGGAAGCAGCGTCCCGCGCGTCCAGACCTCGAGAATCAGACGGTCGTAGTTCGTACGCTGACCGACACGCGTGTCCTCCGTGCGGTAACGCACGCGCACCACCGGCGAAAACACCGAATCGACCGAGATCACGCCGAGCTGCTGCTCCGGGCCCTCGTTCTCCTCGGCCGGTCGATACCCGCGTCCCTTGCCGACCGTCATCTCCATCTCAAACTTCACATCGTCGGTCAGCGTGCACAGGAGCTGGTCCTTGTTGATGACCTCGGCACCGGCCTCCGCCTCGATGGCCGACGCGCGGATCTCGCCCGCCTTGGACGCGGAGACGCGCATCGTCTTCACCGTCGCCTCGTCCCCCTCCACTTGCACCACCAGGCTCTTGACGTTCAGGATGATGTCCGTCACGTCTTCCAGCACGCCGGGCAGGGATGTGAACTCGTGCGACGCTCGGGCAATCTTCACCGCGGTCACCGCCGCGCCCTCCAGGCTGGACAGCAGAATCCGCCGGAGGGAGTTGCCCACCGTGGTCCCAAAGCCGCGTTCGAACGGTTCAATAATGAAACGTCCGTACGTGGGCGTGCACACCGTCTCATCCTTGACAACCCGGCTCGGCAGTTCCAAACCTCGCCACCTGATACGCATCGACTTGATCTCCTCCGCGGGGTTACATCGATGAATCGCGGTCCGGCTCGCTACAGGCCGCAGGCCCGTCGCACCGGTGGGCCTACCGGCTGCACATTTCCACGATCAGTTGCGTCTGCACCGCAGGCACCTGGGCGTCTTCCGAACTGGGCAGCGCAACCACCTGCGCCTCCAGCCGGCTCACGTCCAGACTCAGCCACGGCTGCACCTGCGGCGTCCCCTCGCCGAGAGTCGCGCGGATGAATTTCTGACTGCTTTCCGTCGCCCGCGCGCCGATCTTATCTCCCACGGACACCAGGTATCCCGGACGGTTCACTTTGCGACCGTTCACGTGGATATGGCCGTGTCCGATGACCTGCCGCGCCGCACGGCGCGATGGAGCAAACCCCAGCTTGTGGACGACGTTGTCCAGCCGCCGTTCCACCGTGATGAGCAGCGCGTCGCCCGTGTTGATCCGAGCCCGCTCCGCCATCCGGAAGTACACCATAAACTGACGCTCCAGCAGCCCATAGTACCGTTTGAACTTCTGCTTCTCCCGAAGCCGCACGCCGTAGGAACTTGCCTGCCGTCGCCTGCCGCGAAACGCGTGCATGCCCGGCGGGAAATTCCGCCACTGCCGCTCCAGGGGGCACTTCGCCGTCTCACAGCGCACACCCTTGAGGTGAAGTTTCTTGCCCTCTCGCCGACATTGCCGGCACGCCGGCCCCAGGTATCGTCCCATGACTGCTCGCCTGATCCAATCGTTCTCTACGGTCCCGATTCCGCGGCCGGCATCGGGCCGCCGCGTCCGCGGGCCTAAACCCGCCGCCGCTTCGCCGGTCGGCATCCATTGTGCGGCAATGGAGTTACGTCTTCAATGGACTGAATATTCATCCCCGCGGCCTGAAGGGCCGTGATCGCCGACTCCCGGCCGGAGCCCGGCCCCTTCACCCGCACTTCCAACTCCACAATGCCGTATTTCTTCGCCGCCTGTGCAACCTGCTCCGCCGCACGCTGGGCTGCAAACGGCGTGCTCTTGCGGGTCCCCTTGAAACCCACCGTGCCCGCCGACGCCCAGCACAGCACTTCGCCGCTCAGGTCGGTGATCGTCACCATCGTGTTGTTGAACGTGGCCTTCACGTGAGCAATCCCCCGGGCCACGCTGCGACGAGTCTTTCGCTTGCCGGATGCCTTCTTAGCCACGATGCAACTCCTTCACACCCTTCTTGCCGGCCACGGTCTTGCGCGGGCCCTTACGCGTCCGGGCATTCGTCCGCGTCCGCTGCCCCCGCACCGGCAGCCCACGACGGTGCCGCATGCCCCGGTAACAACGGATGTCACGCAGCCGCGCGATGTTCGCATTGACGATCCGACGGAGCTGACCTTCCACCTGGTAGTTCCGGTCGATCACCGACGCCACCCGCGAAATCTCGTCTTCCGTCAGATTCTTCGCCCGCACCAGCGGGTCGATGCCGGCCTCCTTGCACACCTGTATGGCGGTGTGCGGGCCGACCCCGTAGATGTAGGTCAGTGCGATCCGAAGCTGCTTGTCGTTCGGAATGTCGACGCCTGCTACACGTGGCACGCCTGGTCTCCTTCGCCCGTCAACCCTGACGCTGCTTGTGACGCGGGTTCGTGCAGATCACCCGCACGATGCCCTTCCGCTTGACAATTCGGCAGTTCTCACAAATCCGCCGAACACTCGCTCGAACCTTCATTTCGATCCCTGCCTTTCGACACGCGACGAACCCGCTGCGGGCCCCGTCCGCCCGTCGCTCAGCACGTCCGATCCCGCTGCGGTGACCGCCACCGTATGCTCAAAATGAGCGGACGGCCTGCCGTCTCGCGTCACCACCGTCCAACTGTCCGAAGTCGTCTTCGTCTCATGCGTCCCCAGGTTCACCATCGGCTCGATGGCCAGCACCAGGCCCGGCTCCAGCCGGAAATCCTCGCTGCGGCGCTGCCCGTCCCAGTAGTTCGGGACCTTCGGCTCCTCATGCATCTGCCGGCCGATCCCGTGCCCCACAAAATCCCGCACGACGGAGAGGTTCTGCCCCTCCACGTACGCCTGCATGGCACGCGCCACCTCGCTCCACGGCCGGCCGGGCCGAATCTCGCGAACCGCCAGGGCCAGCGACTCCTCGGTCACCCGCAACAGGTGCTCCGCTTCCGCCGACACCCGCCCCACCCCAAACGTCACCGCGGCATCACCGCAGTACCCGCTCAGCCGCACCCCGCAGTCAATACTGACAATGTCCCCCTCGTTCAGCACCCGGTCGCCCGGAATGCCATGAACAATCTGCTCGTTGACGCTGACACACAGCGCCGCGGGAAACGGAAAACGGGCATGCGGATTCACCACACCCTTGAAAAGCGGCGTACCACCGCTTGCCGCAATCACCTCTTCCGCACGCCGGTTCAACGCACCGGTCGTAACACCCGCCTTCACCAGCCCCCGCATCTCCTCCAGCACGCGATGGACCACCGCATTCGCCCGACGCATCAACTCGATCTCTCGCGGGCTCTTCAGCACGATCCCGCCGTGCGCCGGTCGACCGCTTCCCATCATCACTGCTCGCCTTCCGGATCCGGGCTCGCAACCCCGAACCGTCCGCCGGGGAGCCTCCCGGCGACTATCCTCGGCTTCCCTTGATCGTGCCCTCACCGCCCAGGAATCCCTGGTAATTCCGCATGATCAGGTTCGCCTCAATCCGCTGCACCAGGTCCAGCGCCACGCTCACCACGATCAGCAGCCCCGTACCACCCAGAAACGCCGACACGAAGAACGGGATCTCCAGCCAGGCCGCCACCACGGTCGGGATGATCGCGATCAGCGCCAGGAAGCCCGCCCCCACATACGTGATCCGCCCCATGACCTTTTCCAGGTAGTCCGCGGTCCGCTTGCCCGGACGCAACCCCGGGATGAAGCTCCCGTAGTCCCGCAGGTTGTTTGCCATCTCTTTGGGCTGGAACTGCACCGTGGTCCAGAAATACGAGAAGAAATACACGAGCGCCACGTAGCTCACCACGTAGACATAGCTGCCCGTGCTGAACCACATCCCCAGCTTGTGGAAAAAGCCGCCCGCGTACCAGACGCTGTTGAACCAGTCGAAAATCATCCGCGGGAAGATCAGCAGCGAACTGGCGAAGATGATCGGCATCACGCCGCCGTGGTTCACCCGCAACGGCAGGTACTGCCGCTGACCCCCGTACACCCGACGCCCGCGCGTCTGCTTCGCCTGCTGAATCGGAATCCGGCGCTGTCCCTGCGTAATCAGGATGGCGCCCGCCACCACCGCCACGAACGCCACGATCAGAAACAGGATCTTCTGCGGACCCATCGTGCCCGCACCCGCCGCCGTCACGCGAAGGTCGGCGGTCTGCAGCACGTACATCACGGCCATGGGCATGTTCGCGAGAATCCCGGCCATGATGATCAGCGAAATCCCGTTGCCGATGCCGTATTCATCAATCTGCTCGCCCAGCCACATCAGGAAGATCGTGCCCGTCGTCAGCGCCGTCACGGCCACCAGCAGGTAGAACGGGCTGCTGCGGAAATCCGCGTAGATGAAACTCTGCTCACCCGTTCCGGACCGCAGGAACTTCAGCCAGATGATGGCTTGAATCACACACAGCAGCACCGTGGCGTACCGCGTGTACTCCTGGATCTTCTTGCGCCCGGACTCCCCTTCCCGCTGCAGCTTCTCCAGCGCCGGAACCACCGTCACCAGAAGCTGGAAGATAATGGACGCGGAGATGTAGGGCATGATGCCCAGCCCGAAAATCGTGCTCTGGCTCAGATTCCCGCCCGTGAAAATGGCGAAATACTGCGCCAACTCACCCAGCGGACCGCCCCCTTCCGCGATCGAGCTCATCGCCTCCTGGTTCACACCCGGGATGGGCACGGCGAACCCCAGGCGATAGATCATGAGCAGACCGACGGTAAAGAGCAGCTTGTTCCGCAACTCCGGGATCTTGAAGATGTTGATGAATGTCCGGAACATGGCCTCTCACGTCCTGCCGACCCGCCGGCCGGCCTGATCCGACTCTTACGTCTCACACATCAGACCACGCGGGCCTCACCGCCCGCCGCAACGATGCTCTCGGCCGCCTTCCGGCTGAACCGGGCCGCTTCCACCGTCAGCTTCTTGCTCAGGGCGCCGTCGCCCAGCACCTTCACCGGCTGCTGCTTGCCGCGAACCAGCCGGGCGTCGATCAACGCCTGAAGGTTCACAACGTCCCCCGGAGAGAACCGCTCCTCCAGGTCCTTCAGATTCACCACGCTGTACCGCGTCGCGAACTTCACATTGCTGAAGCCGCGCTTCGGAATGCGCCGGAACAGGGGCATCTGCCCCCCTTCCGCGAACCCGCGGCTACGCCAACCCGCGCGGGACCCGCATCCCTTGTGCCCACGGGTCGCGGTCTTCCCACGCCCGCTGCCCGGACCCCGCCCGATCCGCTTGCGACGGCGGTGCCCACCGGCCTGACGCGTGATGTCCGTGATATTCATGATTCTACGCCTGCCCCGCCACGGCCACGCCTCGAATGCGTGCAATGGCCTCCCGATCGTACAGCCCGTTCAAGGCGGCAAACGCCGCACGCACGAGGTTCTTCGGGCTGTTCGATCCGTAACTCTTCGTCAGTACATCCTTCACTCCGGCGAGCTCGAGCACCGGCCGGACGCTTCCGCCCGCGATGACACCCGTGCCCTCCGACGCCGGCAACATGATCACTTTGCTCGCGCCGAACCGCCCCCAGGTCCGATGCGGAAGCGTTCCGCCCTGCAGCCTCACCCGGATCATGCTCTTGTGAGCGATCTTCCGAGCCTTGTCCACCGCGGACGGCACCTCGGGGGCCTTGCCGTACCCGATCCCCACCCGGCCGTTCCGATCCCCCACCACCACCAGGGCCGCGAAACTGAACCGGCGACCGCCCTTCACCACCGTCGCGCAACGGTAGATCTTGACGACCTCCTCCTCGAATTCCGACTCTTCCCGTGGAAAGAATGCTTGCGACATACTCATTCCCTTCGCGGGTCCGCCGGCCGTCCGGCGAGCCCCGCCGCCGTCAGAACTTCAGCCCGGCCTCCCGGGCCGCATCGGCCAAGGCCTTGATCCGGCCGTGAAACTTGTACCCGTTGCGATCAAAGCACACGCGCTCGATCCCGGCCGACACCGCCCGCTCTGCAAGCGTCCGGCCAACCACCTTGGCCGCTTCAATGTTGCCGCCGTACGTCACGCTCGTCCGCAGGTCCTTCCCCCGCGTGCTGGCAGTGCAAAGCGTGACGCCACGCTGATCGTCCACGATCTGTGCGTAGATGTTCTTCAGGCTGCGGAAAACGGTCAGACGCGGCTTCTGGGCCGTGCCGAAAACCGACTTCCGCACGCGCTGCTTCCGCCGCGCCCGCCGAACGTGCTTGATTTTTTCCGCTCTCATGACCTGTTTCGTCTTCCGTCAACCATACGGCCCGGGCCCTCAACCGGTCACCCCGCGGCCGACCGACACGAGCGACCCCCGTTCAAGCCGCCCGACTAGCCGCCGCCGCTCGCGAACGCCTTGCCCTGCTTGCGGCGCACCTGCTCGCCCTGGTACCGAATACCCTTGCCTTTGTACGGCTCCGACTTGCGGATCATCCGAACGTCCGCACAGAAAGAGCCGACCAGTTGCTTGTCGATGCCCCGCACCACGAACTTCGCCGGCTCCATCTCACCACGAGCCGCCTTCACCTCAACCGTCACGTCCAGACCCTGGGGCACCGGAATCTCGAACTGGGCCTTGTTCTTGCCCCCGCGGCCCATGAATCCGCAATTCAACTGCAGCTTGCCCCCCACCAGATCACACCCGTAGCCGGTTCCGTAGATCTCCAGACGCCGTTCGTATCCCTGCGTCACCCCGACCACCATGTTCTGCAGCAACGCCCGCGCCAGACCGTGCAATGCACGATGCCGCTTGCTGTCAGCCTCTCGATCGACACTGACCTGCTTCTCGGCCGCGTCCACCGTCACGGAAATCCCCGCCGGGAGCGCGTGGCAAAGCGACCCCTTCGCGGACGACACCGTTACCGTGCGACCGCTCACCTTCACGTCCACCCCGCTCGGCACGGAGATGGGTTTCTTGCCGACTCGAGACATCGTTTTCTCGTCCTCCGGGCCGGGGCCGTACACGCCCCCGGACACACCCGGTCAGTACACCGTACAGATCAACTCGCCGCCCACTTTCCGTTCCCGACACACCCGGTCGCTCAGCACCCCCTGGCTCGTCGAGACAATCGCGATTCCCAACCCGTCCATCACGCTCGGCAAGGCGCCAACACCGGAATACAGGCGCCGCCCGGGCTTGGAGGCGCGACGAATGGCGTGGATCACGTCCTCTCCATTCGGACCGTACCTCAGGTCCATCCGCAGCACGTTCTGCCGGGTGTCGGCGATCACGTCGTACGACTCGATGAACCCTTCATCCTTGAGCACCTGCGCAATGCCCACCTTCAGTTTGGACGAGGGCACCGTCACCTGCTTCCGGCGGATGCGTGCGGCGTTGCGAATCCGGGTCAGCATGTCGGCTATGGGGTCACTCCACATCCGATCGTCACCTCTCTTGCGTCTCTCCGAGGGCCCGCGGCCCGACGCCGCCGGCCTCCGTCATCCGCCCGCATCCGACGGGCGGACTGCAGGTCGCTACCAACTCGCCTTCCGCATCCCCGGGATCTTGCCCTCATGGGCCAGCGTCCGCAGGCAGATGCGACAAATCTGGAACTTGCGGTACACCGCCCGCGAGCGGCCGCACAACTGACACCGTCGAATGATCCGAACGCGGTACTTCGGCGTCCGATTCGACTTGTTCATCCAGGCCTTGGTCGCCATGCGCTACTCCTGACCGCCCGTCCGGCGGAACGGCATTCCCAGCTTGCTCAGCAGGCTCCTCGCCTGTTCATCCGTCGTGGCGGACGTCACCAACGTGATGTTCATCCCCTGCGGATACTCCACCTTGTTGATGTCGATCTCCGGAAACACGGACTGGTCCGCGATCCCCATCGAGTAATTGCCCCGACCGTCAAACGCGTCCGGACTCAACCCGCGGAAGTCTCGCATCCGCGGAATCGCCAGATTGATCAGCCGGTCGACGAACTCGTACATCCGCCGACCACGCAAGGTCACCTTCAGGCCGATCTCATACCCCGTCCGCAGCTTGAAATTCGACACGCTCTTCCGGGCCCGACAGATCGCCGCCTTCTGCCCCGTGATCTTCGAAAGGTCGTCCGCCGCCGCCGGCAGACGCTTCTTGTCCTGCAGCGCCTTGCCCAGGCCCATGGACACGATCACCTTGCGAAGCCGAGGCACCGCCAACTCATTCCCGATGCCGAAATCCTCTCGCAACGAGGGGAGGATCTGGCCCTTGTATTGTTCAAGAAGTCTCGTCATCGCCAACCGTTACGCTTTCCGCCGGCCGCCCGCCGCGCTCCTCCCTACGCACGCTCCGCCTTCCGCAGCGAGTCCAGCACGTTGCCGTCCTTCGTCACCCGCCGCTTCGCCACCACCTTGCCCGCATTGTCCCGCTCCACCTCAAAATGAACCCGCCGTCCCCGGCCCGCCTTCGGGTCGTACGGAAGCACGTTCGACAGATGGATCGGCGCCTCCTTGTGGAGGCGGCCGCCCTGCGGGTTCCGGCGCGTCGGCCGAACGTGGCGATACACCATGTTCACGCCTTCCACCACCACGCGCTCGCGGTCGTAATCGATCCGCAGCACCTTGCCTCGCGCCCCCTTATGAGCGCCGGCAATCACCTCCACCACCTGATCCTTGCGAATGCGACACGCCATGGTTCGCCTTCCTGTCCGCGTTCCGCCCAAGCCATCCCGGCCCGACCGCCCTCCGCTCAGACCACCTCGTCGGCCAGGGAAATAATCTTCATATACCCCCGCTCACGCAGCTCACGGGCCACCGCCCCGAAAATGCGCGTGCCGCGGGGATCGTTGTTGTTGTCCAGCAGGACAACCGCGTTCGTGTCAAAACGCACGTAGCTCCCGTCGGGGCGCCGCGTGGGCTTGCACGTCCGGACCACCACCGCACGGGCCTTCCGCCGGGTTGACCGCTCCTTCCGCGTCGCCCCGCCCGCGAAATCGCTGTTGGGCAGCGCCTTCTTCACCGCCACCAGCACAATATCGCCCACCTCCGCACGCTTCAGGCGATACTTGCCGTGCCGGGCCGTGCTGCCCTTGCCCAGCACGGCGATCACCTGGGCCTGCTTCGCCCCGGTGTTGTCGGCCACGTCCACCATGGTCTGCAACTGGATCATCGATCACCTGCGCTCACACTGCGCCGCTTCGGCGCCATCTCGCCCACACGCGATCCGCACCGGCCTTCCGTCTCCCGGCCGGCCGCGCCCTACAGCACCTTGACCAGCCGCCAACTCTTCGTCTTCGACACGGGACGGCAGGCCGTCACTTCCACCCGGTCACCCACATGGGCCTCGTTCTTCTCGTCGTGCACGTGCAGCCGGGTCCGACGCTGCATGTACTTGCCATACTTGGCGTGTCGCGTCAGGTGCATGCACTCCACCACGATGCTCTTGTCACCCTGGTCCGAGGTCACCACGCCGCGCCGCACCGCCCGCGTCCGTCGTTGCGACCCTTTCCTGATTCCCGTGCCGACGCTCGTCTCTGCTGGCGCCATGCCGTTGTTCGTCCTTTCCGAATCGCGCCGCGATCAGCCGCCCGGCGCTTCACAGCACTCAACCGCCACGCCGGTGCGTGGCGATCGCTTCCAGGTGGTATTGCCTCTCTTCGATACCGGTCTCGCCCCGCTCCTTCAAAATCGTGAAGATGCGCGCGATGTCCCGACGGGCCTGCGTCACCTGATTCGGGTTCTCCAACTTCTCCGTCACCCGCTGCGAACGCAGGTCGAACAAGTGACGACGCAGCCGGTCCAGTTCCCCGTGCAGCTCCTCGGTCTTCATCTCGCGCAGTTGCCCGATCTTCATCAGTATCGCTCCCAACCCGATCAACCGTGATGCCGCCGGATGAACCGACACGGCAACGGCATCTTGTTGGCCACACGCGACAGGGCCAGCTTCGCAATACTCTCGTCGACCCCGCCGATCTCGTACAGCACCTTCCCGGCACGAACCCGGGCCACCCATTCCTCCGGCTCGCCCTTGCCCTTGCCCATCCGCGTCTCCAACGGCTTGGCCGAAACCGGATGGTCCGGGAAAATCCGCATGTACACGCGACCCTCCCGGTGCAGAAAGTGCGTCGCCGCCACACGCCCCGCCTCGATCTGACGCGCCGTGATCCAGCCCGCCTCCAGCACCTGAAGGCCGTACTCACCAAACGATACCCGCGTCCCGCGCGTCGCGTGGCCGCGAATCCTGCCGCGCTGCGCTTTGCGGAACTTCACTCGCTTGGGCATCATCGCCATTGCTGCATCTCCCGATCACACCCGCGGTCAGCCCCGCTTCCCTCGCCGGCCACGCCGCGGCTCCATGGGGGTCAGCGTAACCTCTTCCCCATATCTGCCCGTGAACAGCCAAACCTTCACGCCGATCACGCCGTACGTCGTCCGGCTCACCGCATAACCGTAATCCACGTGCGCCTGAAGCGTGTGCAGCGGAATCGAGCCCCGAATCTGCTTTTCGCACCGGGCCATCTCCGCCCCCCCCAAACGCCCGCTGCAAATGATCTTGCAGCCCTTGGCGCCCGCCCCCATCGCCGCGTCAATCCGCATCTTCATCACCCGACGGAACCCGGCCCGCTTGCGAAGCTGCTCCGCCACCGACTCCGCCAGAAGCTGGGCGTCCGTGTCGGGCGACTGGATCTCCTGGATCGTCACTTTGATCTTGCGGTCGACCAGCTCTTCCAGCGATTCGCGAAGCTTGTCCACCTCGGCGCCCTTCGGCCCGATCACCAGGCCCGGACGCGCCGTATGCAGTACGACCTCCACCTCGTTCCGCGTGCGCCGGATCACAACCTTGGCCACCGCCGCATACGGCGGCTGCCGGTTCAGACGCTCGTCTATGAACCGCCGGATCTTCTGGTCCTCCACCAGGCACTCGCCGAAGTCTTTCTTCGACGGCGGGTACCAATGGGAGCGCCAGTCCTCCGTCACGCCCATGCGGAAGCCGAGTGGATGAATCTTCTGACCCACGTCTTACTCCTCGTCCGGGGGACCGAGCCCGCCTTTCGGGTCCGGCCACCCCGCCCGTTACTTCTCGGCAACCCGAACGACCAGGTGACTCGTCCGCTTCGCGATCGGATGGGCCCGACCGCGATCCTTCGGCTGCCAGCGACGGTAGTACGGCCCGCCATCCACCCGCGCCTCCGTCACCTGCAACCGGGCGACGTTCGCTTCGTCCTGCTCGGCGTTGTTGATGGCGGAACGCAGCACGCTCGCGACCATCCCGCTCGCCCGACGATGGTTGAAGCGCAGGATATCCAGCGCCTCCGGGCACGACCGCCCGCGAATCAACGCCATCACCAGGCGGGCCTTGCGCGGGCTGATGCGGGCGAACCGGAAGGTCGCACGCCATTCGCTCCGTTTCTCGGTTTGCTCTGCCATGGTCCGACTCACCTATCCAACCCGTCCGCCCCAGGCCCGCCTCCCCGTCCGGAAGGCACCGCCTGCAACCGCGGCATCACTTTCTCGAACCTCCGTGACCCTTGAACGTCCGCGTCGGACTGAACTCGCCCAGCTTGTGACCCACCATGTCTTCCGTCACCAGCAGCCCGACAAACTGCTTGCCGTTGTGCACCTCGAACTTCTGTCCGACAAACTCCGGCACAATCGTGCATCGGCGCGACCAGGTTCGAATCGGCTGGTTCACGTTCCGCTCCTTCGCCAGTACCACCTTGCGAAAGAGCTTCTCGTCCACGTACGGACCCTTCTTCGCAGATCGCGTCATCCTGCGAACCTCTCACTTGCTTTCGTGACCGTCCGGACTCACGCCGCCGCTGTTCGGCCGCCTTTCGGCGCCGCATACGGCAACCACGTCCCGTTATGTACGGGGCAGCACCAACTGCCCGTAGCGTTTACTTCGACGACGACGCAAAATGCGCCGATTCGACGGCTTGTTCGGGCTCCGAGTATGCCCGCCCTTCGCCAGCTTGCCCTTCGGACTGCACGGATGACGACCGCCGCAGTTCCGACCCTCGCCGCCGCCCAGCGGATGGTCGTGCGGGTTCATGCACGTCCCACGCACGTGCGGGCGACGACCCCGGTGCCGTGTCCGACCGGCCTTGCCCCAACGCAGGTTCTGATGCTCGATGTTGCCAAGCTGGCCGATCGTGGCCCGGCACTCCACCCGAACCTGCCGCATCTCGCCCGACGGCATCACCAGCGTCGCCCAGTTCCCCTCGCGGGCCAGCAGACGACAGGCAGCCCCCGCAGAACGGGCCATTTTCCCCCCCTGGCCCGCGTTCATTTCCACATTGTGAACGTCCATGCCCACGGGAATCGAGCTCAACGGCATGCAATTGCCGATCTTCGGCTCCACACGCTCGCCGCTCTCCACAACCTCGCCCGGCTTCAGCCCGACCGGGGCCAGAATGTACCGCTTCTCCCCGTCGGTGTACTCCACCAGGGCGATATGGCACGAACGGTTCGGGTCGTACTCCACGCCGACCACGCTCGCACCGCAGTCGTCCTTCCGCCGCCGGAAATCAATCCGACGGTACATCTTGCGGGCACCGCCGCCGCGATGGCGACACGTGATCCGCCCGTGATGATTCCGACCGCCCCGCCGGACCAGACGCTCGCACAGCGACTTCTCCGGACCCTTCCGCTTGTCGGTGATCTCATCAAAATCATTGACCGACGACTTGCGCCGTCCGGGGGACGTCGGTTTGTAGATCTTGATGCCCATATCAACCCCGCTCTCGCCGCACGTTCCCGGCGACTGGATTTCTCAGAACAAATCGATGTGGAAGCCCTGCCGCAGGACAACCACCGCCTTCTTCGTGTCCGCCGTCTTGCCGGTCTTGAACCGAACCCGACGACGCTTGCCGCCGCGATTCGCCGTCCGGACCGCCTCCACCTTCACGTTGTAGATCTTCTCGATCGCCTGCTTGATCATCGGCTTGGTCGCTTCGGCGTGCACCTCAAACGTGAACGCCCCGCCCCGAGCCGCTCGCGACGCCGACGCGTCAAACTGCTGCTGGCTCTGGTGCGTGCCCTTCTCGGTGACCAGCGGACGCTTGATAATGTGGTAAATGTCCATCGTCAGCTCGCCCCGTCACCCTGTTCGACCCGCCCCGCCCGCAGGCCGACCGGATCCGTCCGTAGGACCTCAAACGCCGCCTGCGAAAACACCAGCGTCGGACGACGCAGCACTTCGCAGGCATTCAGTTCCTGAATCACCCGGATTTCCGTACGAGGAATATTCCGGCCGGACCGGTACACCGCCTCGTTGTGTTCGTCCAGGGCCACCAACGCACCCCGCTCGGCCCCGATCGCCTTCAGCAATTGGGCAAACACTCGCGTCTTGGGGGTCTCGAAGGACAGATCCTTCACGATGACGGCGTGATTCGTGGTGAGCTTCGCCAGAATGGCGCTGTTCCGGGCCAGACGCCGCATCCGCCGCGGAACGTCCTTCCGCCAGTTCTGCTCCCCCTTGGCAAAAGCCACGCCCCCGCCCCGACGCACATTCGTCCGAAGCGTGCCCGCCCGCGCGTTCCCCGTACCCTTCTGCCGGTACAGCTTCCGCGTCGAGCCGACAACCATCCCACGGCTCTTCGTCCGGGCGCTGCCCTGCCGCTGGTTCGACTGCCAGGCCACGATCGCCTGCTTCAGCAGCTTCACGCGGACCCGGCCGCCCAGCAACGCCGGGTCGATCTCCATCGAACCCGCCGCCTTGCCCTGCATATCCACCACTGGAACCGAAATCATGACCTCTGATCCACCGCCCGATTCACTCGGGCGAACCGCTCGTCTTCACCACCCGGCCTACTTCCTCGTCTTCGATTGCCGCACGAACACCAGAGACCCGTTGGGACCCGGCACGCTGCCCTTGATCAGCAGCAGATTGTGCTCCGCATCCACTTTCATCAGACGCTGACAGCGGGCCGTACGCCGGTCGTGGCCCTTGTGACCCGCCATCCGCTTGCCCTTCCGGATGGCCCGCCCGGTGCCTCGCGTGGACCCGGCCGCGCCGATGCCGCCCGGCGAACGGTGCTTGCGCTCGGTCCCGTGGCTCGCCGGCTGCCCGCCGAACCCGAACCGACGCATCACACCCGTGAAACCGTGGCCCTTCGACACGCCGGTCACGTCCACGTACCCAACACCTTCCGCAAACAGATCCACCGTCACCACGTCACCCTGGGCAACCGTGGCCTGCTCGTTCAGCCGAATCTCACGCGCATAACGCTTCGGACCGGTGCCGGCCCTGGCCGCATGACCGATCAGGGCCTTGGTCGTCCGGTGCGGCTTTATGTCCTCAAACCCCAACTGCACCGCGTCGTAGCCGTCCACGTCCCGCGTGCGAACCTGCATCACCGTGCACGGGCCCGCCTGCACGACGGTCACCGGCGTCACCACGCCCGACTCGTCGCATACGCGAGTCATGCCGATCTTCTTGCCTAGTAGTGCCGCGATCATTGTTCTCGCATCTACAACCCGGCCCGCGCCGGTACACGGCCCGATCCCGCTCCGGGTTCTCCTGGCCGTGCGATCCAGCTCACACAGCTCAATTGTCTCTCAAGATAACGTCGCAACGGGTCCGGTCGCCCGGTCGCCCGACGGGTGAAACGAGGAAACCTACGGCTACGTCTTAATGCGGATGAACACCCCGGCGGGAACCACAAGCCGGTTCAGGGCCTCTACGGTCCGCGGGGTCGGATCGTAGATGTCGATCAGACGCTTGTGCGTCCGAAGCTCAAACTGTTCCCGCGACTTCTTGTCAATGTGCGGCCCACGGAGGACCGTGTACCGCTCAATACGCGTCGGCAAAAGCACCGGCCCATGGACCCGTGCGCTTGTCCGCTTGGCGTGATCTACGATCTCCCGGGCTGATGAATCCAGCGCCGCGTGATCGTAGGCCTCCATCCGTATACGAATTCTGTTACCGCTTGCCGGCATGTTTCCGCCTGTACCACCTGCACCTGAACCTGGCCTATTCGCCCTGCCGCCCCAATAGCGCGACAGACCGGATACCGTATCTGCTCCAGGAATTTTGTCAACACCCGCCCCGCACAGGATTTTTGCGAAAACACCAACAACACGACCGACCCAGAGGCGAAAACAGTGCCACTGTATTTCATACCGCCAAGACGCAAGCGCCTCACCGCAACCAGCACTGCCATGGGGTGCGGGACCACCCCGCGCTGTGGTATCATCCCGCGACCGCCCTCAAGGCGTCGATCCGTCGCTGGCTCGACCCTCGGCGGGAGGAGGTGCCCGTTCGATGTCGCGTTTGCCGGTCCGATTTGCCCTGCTCCTATGCTGCTGCGTCACCCTGTTCAGCGGTGCTGAGCCCGTAGCACCCCCACCGAACACCGCCCCACCGCCGGACCCGACGCGATTCTCCGACGAGATTTCCCGGTTCATCGAATGGGACCGACGCAACGCATTCCCAAAAGATGCGATCCTCTTCGTCGGCAGTTCCAGCATCCGGATGTGGGCAACCCGCGAGAGCTTCCCCCACTGGCCGGTGATCAACCGCGGCTTCGGCGGCGCCCACACGTCCGATGTGAACCACTACTTCAACAATGTCGTCAAGCCGTACAACGCAAAGGTCATTCTCCTCTACGCCGGTGACAACGACATCGCCAGTAACCGCAGCCCCGAGCAGGTCCGTGACGCCTTCCTCGCGTTTGTCGGCCGCGTCCGCGAGACCCAGCCGAGCGTCCCGATTCTCTACCTCTGCATCAAGCCCAGTGCCAGCCGCTGGCAATACTGGCCGCGTATGAAGGAAGCCAACGAACTCATCCGCGAGGCTTGCGAGAAGCAGCCTCACCTGACCTACGTGGATGTCGGCACGCCCATGCTCGGTCCCGACGGCCGGCCCCGCCCCGAGTACTACCTCCCGGACCGTCTTCACCTCTCCGAGGCCGGCTACGCCGTCTGGACCCGCATCCTGACGCCGATCCTCGACGGACTCCTGACCCACCCCTCGGCGGCGCCCTGATAAGCCTGCCACACGGCTTCGCCCCCCCGGCTCAAGCGGGCCTCCGCTGCCGGGAAAGGCCCGCCGTTCCGGCCCAGCCCCTTTTCGGCCGACGCGTGCAGGTTTTCACGCCACGTTTTCCTCGCCGGCGCATCAAAAGCATGGGGACAAGACCCCGTAACCCGGCGAGGGAACCACAACGTGAGCGCGTCATGGCCCTGCAAAATCGATCCACAATCCGCCGTCGAGCGGGCGCGCGGCGACAGGGACGCATTTGCGGAACTCTACCGGCGGCACTACCCCCTCGTGTTCCGCTACTGTGCTCACCGTCTGTTTGATCGCCACGCCGCCGAGGACCTGACCGCGGACGTGTTCCTCAAGGCAGTCGAACACCTCGACCGATTCGAAGGCGACGAGCCGGCCCTTCGCGCCTGGCTCTACCGGATCGCCACGAACCGCATCAACGAACACCTCCGCACAAACGGCCGTCGGGGCCGGCCCGTATCGCAAATCGGCCTGGTGAACGACCCCGTCGCCCCGTACCGCGGCGACGCGGCCGAACGCATCGAGCTGGGCCGAACGCTGGCGGCACGGATCCTCGCCCTGCCTCCCCGCCAGCAGGCGCTGATCGTTCTGCACTATTTCGAGCGACTGAAGCTCGTGGAAATCGCGGACATTCTGGAGAGTTCTCCGGCCACTATTCGGAGCCAACTGGCCAGGGCCCTGGCAAAGCTCCGTAACTCGTTTCCCTCTTCCGGCAAAGCAACCTGAAAGAACAGGAGGCCATTTCCATGTCCCCGACAAACGATGACGAATGGATGCGCAACATGGTGGACCGCGTTGCGCTGGACGATGAACCCGACGCGGCCCACATGGAGCGACTCGCCACAGAAGTCCTGAACGCCTGGGCCGACCGCGCGGCGCCGGCGGACGCCGAACCCGCATCCGCCGCCCCACCTCGACACCGAACTCCGCGCCTCCAGTACGCCCGGCTGGCGACCGCCGCGGTGCTGGCGATCCTGCTCACCGGCCTGTGGCTCCTCTCGAACCACGCCCCCGGCCACTCGAACGGCTCCGCCCTCGCCCAGTCGATCCAGGCCCTGCGCACGGTACAGAGCGTTCACATGGCCGGCGTCGACGACGCCGGTGAGCCCTTCGATTGCTGGATCGAACCGCGCAATGACGGCGGCGCGCTCGGCCGGCTGCGATTCGAAACCGCCGCGGTCACCGCGGTCGTCTGCGACGGCCAGGTCCGCGAGTATCGACCGCAAATCAACGAGCTTCGCACGCTGGACAGCCGCAGCGCTCCCGTCCTGAAGGCCTGGCAGCTCGTGATGGACCTGCGTCCCTGGGTGGGCGACACGCTCCTTCATGAAATCCAGGCCCGGGCCAACACGTGGAAGGAATCGCGCGGGCCGGACGCGCAGGGCCGGGACTGCATCTTCGTTGACTGCAGCTTCGCACCGCTCGGCCTGTCGTTCTGGTTCGCATTCGACGCGGAAACCAAGCTGATCATCCAGGCCAGGCAGTGGGCCAACCTGGACCGGTCCGGCCCGCCGAAATTCGAGATCCGGGACGTCGAGTACAATGTGGATCTGCCGGCCTCCCTGTTTGAGCTCGAAGTGCCCGCGAATGCGCGCGTTCTGGAGGCGGCGGGCGGCGACGCCCAGCAAGCGTTGCTCAATCAGGCCGAGTCCCTGTATGAGCAGAAGCGATACGACGACGCGATTGCCGTGTACCTGGACCTGTACGACCGGTATCCGCAGTGGTACTACGCCGAACACGCGCTCATGATGGTGGGCATCTGCCACGGCTGGCTCGGCGACCACGAGCAGGCCGTCGCATACTACGAGAAGGCCCTGCGTGAGTACCCCGACCTCCGCGGCTGGTCCGAGACGACCTGCTTCTACCTTGCCTCAGAAGTCGCCCGCCTCGGCGATCGCGAAGAGGCCATCCGGCTGCTGAACAAGTGCATCGAACTCTGCCGCGGCGTTCGCCGGCCCGATGCATTCCCCTGGCGAGAGGCTCAGGAGGCCCTCCGCGCCATGGAACAGCCGGACACCGCCCGCGTGCGCTGACGCGTCTGCGAATCCTTCACGCCAACCCGCTGCGCAAAGGTCTGAGACGCGGGAAGAACACGCACGTCTCAGGCCTTTGCCCGTGAACGCCCGGCGAACCCGAACGCGATGCGCCGGCAAACGAAGGCGGCCCGCATCCCCGAAGCAGCCGTGCCTCCAGAATACCCGGCGTCCCTGAGGATGCCACGCTTTGGCATTCTTCGGCTGTCGCATCTCCGCCGCAGTCCGACGGTGCCGCGAACAGCCGCCGACACCCTCTCCTGCCGTCGGATGTCGCGTTCCGCACGCACGCCGTGCTGCAATCGCTCGCACAGACGCGGCGCGCCCTCACGCTCCGTCTTGATTCAGCAGGGCTCGGGGAGTATCCTGCGCATGTGCCGTCTTTCAGGCGTTCTTGTCGCCCGGAGCCGCACCATGTGGAGTCCGGCCTCTCGCCGGCAGAAGGGGAAGGAGCAATCATGGTCCAGCATCGGATCCACCGAGCCGTCGGGACGGCCGTTGCGCTGCTGATCGGCGTTGCGGTGGGCGGCTCGCCCGCCGTCGCCCAGGAATGCGAACTGACGTTTGAGGGCTTTCCCTCGTTTGGGGGGCCGGTCAACTTCGACAACGGAACGTATCGCGTCGAATGGTGCGTGAACGGCGCCCAGGTGTCCACCAGCGCGTTCTGCATGGCCGGGAACGTGCTGCGTATGAACGCCTCGGCCCAGGACCCGATCGTCTGGCTGTACGTCGGAGATGCAGGCTGCACATCGGCCACGCTGCGGTTTGATTTCGGCTCATTCGCGACCACGGGCACCGTGCTCAAGTACAAGACCTCCACGGACCTCAGCCTGAACTGCTCCACGACGGTCGGCGACTACGCCGGCAGCCTCGACCTTGCCGACGGAATCTGCCACACCGCGGAACACACCGTGAACCTCGGCCCGAACGACCGCTCCGTGTACTGGAAGTTCGACCACGGCCTTCCCAGCGCCAACGCCTTCTTCCTGGACAACGTGTACGTCCTTCTCGGCGGCTGCGATTGCGACGCGCCGCCGCCGACCCACGACTGCTGCGAGACCGGCGGCCCCGGCTGCGACGATCCGGCCGTAGAGGCCTGCGTCTGCGCAGGCGATCCGTTCTGCTGCAGCACGGCGTGGGACGAACAGTGCGTGTCCGAAGTCGACAGCCTCGGCTGCGGCACGTGCGGCGGCAGCGGATGCGCAACGGATTTCAGCGTGGACTTCGGCAGCTTCTTCCAGTCCGGCTCCGTGTGCAGCATCTGGCCGGCCCTGTTCGAGACCTGCGAGGGCACCGGACCGTGGCTCTCGTCCGGCACGGCCTGCGGAGGCACGGGCGACTACGTCATGACCTTCGCGACCGGCTTCCCTTATTCGGCGGCGGTCACCCGTTGTCTTGACCTTTCCCTCACGCCGGCGGCGTCGCTGTTGTTCTCCTACACGAAATCCAGCGGGTTGGGACCGCGAATCGACATCAGCGTGGGCGGCGGTGCATTCAGCGCGATCTGGAACGCACCCTACACCCCGCCCGGCGGCTGCGCGGCCCAGTGCCTCGATCTCGGCGCGTACGTCGGCGAGCCCGATGTCCGCCTGAAGTTCGTCTCCGGCTCGTCGTCGGCAAACGGCGCCGCATTTGACGACATTATGCTCGTTCGCGGAAGCGGTTGCGCAAGCTGCACCGATCCTTCGGCGGAGGCCGGACCTCCCCAGGCCGTATGCCCCGGCCAGAGCGTCCTCCTCTCCGGCAGTGCGAGCGGCGGCGCCGGCGGCGGATGCCCCGGCAGCTACGTCGTTTCCTGGTCCGGACTGGGCGTCGTATCCGGCGGCGACACGTTCTCCCCCACCGTCGATGCCCCGGGCCAATACTTCATGACGGCCGCCTGCGACACCTGCGTGTCGTATGACACCGTCACGGTCGCCCTGGACGACTCGGCCCCGATCGTCGACGCGGGCCCCACGATGAGCCTGCCGTGCGGCGGCGGGACCCTGCAACTGGCCGGCAGCGCGGCCGGATGCGCAGGCAACCTCACCGTGTCCTGGACCGCCTCGGGCGGAGGCGGCATCGTCGGCGGCGCCGATACACTCACGCCCCTGGTCGACGACGCCGGCACCTACACGCTGCACGCATCGTGTGACGGCGAATGCCCGGCCACGGACAGCGTGCCGGTCATCGATCGCCTCACCGGCGATTTCGACGGCGACGGCACCGTCGGCCTGCTGGACTTCGTCGAGTTCGCAGCCTGTCTGACCGGTCCCGGCGGCGGCGCACCGCCCTCGTGTGCGTGCGCCGATCTCGATGGGGACGACGACGTCGACCTGACGGATCACGCCGGGTTCCAGAACGCCTTCGGCGCGACCGCATGGCTCACCGGCGCCTGCTGCGACATGAACGGCGGCTGCACGGAAACGACGGCAAACGACTGTCTCGCCGCGGGCGGCAACTACCACGGCGACGGCGACGCCTGCGCCAACGTGATCTGTCCCTACGGAGAATACCGAAACGAGGCGTCGCCGATCACCAACTTCTTCGGCGACGGTTCGACGATGGCCGACGATCTGACGCTGGCCGGCATCGGGGCACGCGAACTGGTTTATTACGATGTGGCCGTTTATGGCGGAAGCGACGGTGGCGGCGCGTTCGACGTCACCACCACGCTCTACACCGATTGCCCCGGGCACGGCGGCGAGGCGATTGCCGGCACGACGGCCACCTTCAGCGACGTGCCCGACGACGGATACGTGTACACGCTCAGCGTCGACCTTTCCGCCTCGCCCATCACCATCCCAGACACCGTGTGGATGGTTGTCTCGTTCTCGACGGCGCAGGCGGGCTGGATCCTCGCGGAGACCGCCGAGACCGGCTACACCGCCGACCTCTTCGGGTTCGACGACGCGCCGTGGGCGTGTGCCGCCGCGTTCGGGGGCGAGTCGCCACCCCACGCCGGGTTCTGGGCCAACCTGCGATGCGTTCCTCACGCCGAATCGCGATTCGTCACCGGCGCTGCGAACGTGAGCATCACACGCGGCGTACGGCTGCGCGAGTAACGACAAGCGGCGGCAGGGGACGATTCATCTGATCCGTGCCCCCAAAGAAAATGGACGACCGCGGCATAACAACCGGGATCGGATTCGGTTCGCAGTGCGGTGGATTCCCACGTTCACCGAACGGAGCATCGAGTCGCCGGGCGTGTGTGCCACTGCTTCTTGAGCAGTGCCCGTTTCCGCATCAGGGCCGGAGGCCCGCACGATACCAGCCCGCCGTTTCAACGGCGGGTTCGCTCCGCCCCACTCCACCCTCCCGGTCCTGTAGGGACCGGATGAATCTGTTCCACTGCTTCTTGACCTGTGCTTCCGGCCACATCCGCAGATGGCCCGTCCATCACCCCCGCCAGACCGATCCTGCCCGCCACGCTTTCATCCGCCCCAAGCCACCCCCGCTCTTCGCTCAGATGTCAAGATCAGATGTCCCGTCTACCCCGGTTCATTCCGCCCCCATCCGGGGGCGGGGAGTGCGCCTCCATCCACGGGTCCCGTCCCGATTGTCATCGGGACTCCACCCGTGGCCACCGGCCTCGACCCCGCCGGGGTCGGATTCCATTCGCAGCGCGATGAACTCTCCCGTTCACCGAACGGAGCATCCGAGCAGATCCTTGACGCGAATGGCTGCCTGGGCAGCCCGTCCTATGCCTTGAACCATATGGATGACTGGCGGACGCGTGCCCCCGTAGGCACGAGACCCAACGTCGCGAACACCGGCGCGCGTACCGCGCGGTGCCGGCGGAAGTCGGGTGCAATCCGGCGTTCGTCCGAAGAAGGAAGAACCGCCTACGGGAGCTTTTTCGCCTTGACGAGCGGGGGGCTAATGGGTGACCCCTTTGTCTCCCATTTGTCTCCCACTGTCCACCATGTGCCCCCGAGGATCGTCCCGATTCAGGTTTCCGCTTCGCTTCGGTATCCCTGCTGGCAACCACCGGGCCGAACAGGATTGCCGATGTCCCACTTTTTCCCTCCGGGCGGAATCTCACGT
Source organism: Phycisphaerae bacterium (assembly GCA_016929015.1). Lineage (GTDB taxonomy): Bacteria > Planctomycetota > Phycisphaerae > UBA1845 > UBA1845 > JAFGJQ01. Next base: position 31,026 of record JAFGJQ010000414.1, read on the forward strand.
GCGAACATTAACATCAGAACCTTCCGGGTCCAAAACGGCTTCACCGAGGCGTTCACGGGCATGCGATAGGCGCATGACGGCTTGCGCGAGAGACTGAGCCTGCATCGCGGCCTGGCGAGCTGCGATCAGCAGGCTCATCGCGGAGTGATTGCGGAGATCGGGAGTCGCTTCCAACTGCCGGCTCAGCCGTTGTGCCAGTGAGTCGAACTGCGTACCGACGCTCTCCCACGCTTCGGATACCATCGCCAGCCCGATCAGATGCTCCCGCAGGGCTGTGCGGATAGTTGTCTCGACGACGGAATTCTCGTTGGCGAGCAAGCGGCTTAGGGCGCGAGCATCGTTCATAGACTGTTCTCCATATGGCCGTTTTTTGACGTCTGGGCGGGCCGCGCAAAGGGAAGACACCCGTGCCTGCCCTTTGATGTTGGAACGGCCGAACCGCCGTTTGCCCCCGCGTCGGCAGGTATCCGCCTCACAAATCCGCTGCGATCCGAGTGTAACTCGTGTGCCGTTACTGCACGTGGATCTCCTCATGCGGTTTCTCAGCACTCATCTCATCCACGCCGTGAAGGTATGCACAACGACCGTGTTTCGATTCTCTCGTGGGGAACCACCGCTCGGTTGCAAGAGCACCGGGTTCGCCGGGGAAACACCGAATCCGAACGTGCCTGCAGATTCGCCGTGTCACGTCCGCAAGAGATAAACGACCCTCAGCAGCCGGCCGAAGCCGCGGCTCAGAAGCCGGACAGACCACCTGCCCGATCCGGTTCCGGCGTATCCTCCCCGGCTTGTGGGTGAGAATGAGTGGACAGGGGAATTCGTTCCCCGCCAGCCGGACCCCTCCGCGTGATCCCGACACGATGCCTGACCGTCGACAGATCGATCGAGGCCGTTCTGCGTGCGGTTTTCCTGACACTTGAATTGGCCCCCCGAACGAGGGTCGAGAGCTCGTCAACGATTCCCGACACCGACGTTGCCTGTGCGGCCAACTCCTCCGCGGCGGATGCCGACTCCTCGGCTCCAGCTGCGTTCTGTTGCGTGACCTTGTCCATCTGTGAGACGGCCGTGTTGACCTGATCGACGCCCTGCGCCTGTTCCTCGGAGGCTCTCGTGATTCCCGTAATCAGTTCGGTTACTTTCGTCACGTGGTCGGCGATCGCGCCAAGCGACTTGCTGACTTCGAATGCGACCTGCGTGCCTTCCTTGGCCTTGTCAACCGAATTCTCGATCAACGTCGTGACCTCGCGGGAGGCCTGGGCGGCCCGCTGCGCCAGGTTCCGGACTTCGTCGGCCACGACTGCGAAACCCTTGCCGTGTTCGCCGGCCCGGGCCGCTTCGACCGCAGCGTTCAGCGCCAGCAGGTTGGTCTGGAAGGCGATTTCCTCAATCACCTTGATGATCTTGCTGATCTGCCCCGAAGACTCGTTGATCGCCGCCATCGAGTTGTTGAGTTGCTCGGTCGTCTGATCGCCCTCTCGGGCAGCCTGCCGAGCCTGCTCGCTCAACTCGTTGGCCTGTTTTGCGTTCTCCGCGTTGGTCCGCGTCATGGCGGCCATTTCTTCCAGGGCACTGCTGGTCTCTTCGAGAGACGAAGCCTGCTCGCTCGCGCCCGAGGCCAACTGCTGTGACGCAGCTGAGACCTGCCCCGCGGCGTCGTTGACTTGGGCGGCGCCGTCCGTCAGACCGCCGATGATCCGGTTCAGCGGCTTGGTAATGGCCCGGGTAATGAACACAGCACAGAGGACGCCTACGAGCAAGGCGCCCGTGCCGATCGAGAGGATCATGAGAGTGGAGAACGACATGCTTGCGTCCGATTCCTTCTGTACGTTGTCGATGAACGCATAGATGCCGTCGCGCATTTCACGTGCCTTGGCTGCTAACGCATCCGCCGCCGGTCTCTGCTTTTCCTGCCGCACCGCACGCTGCTGGCGATTGATCTCACGAAACGCCTCAACCTGCGCGCCGTAGGCGTCCAGCCCCGCCAGGCTGCTGTCGACGTACTGAAGGGCCGCCGGATCCTTTATGATCTCTTTGCATTCGTTCAGCGTCTGCCGGGTCGCTTCGATTTCGCCCACCCATTCCTTGGCCGTCTCGTCCTGCGCCTCCGAGGTGATGGCGAGCTGGTACTTCCGGGCACAGACCCGCGCTCGATTGAAGGCGTCGCGTGCATCCTGGACCTTCAGCGTTCGCCCCACCACGCCATACTCAGCCACCGTGCTGCCATCCACCTCGCGCACGGTTGACTGAATGGCCTTCTTCTGGGCCTCGACCAGATTCTTGATGTTGTCCAGCACGGCTCCTGCGGCCTCCGCGCGGAGTCTACCGGATTCGGTTTTCTTCTCCCGCAGATTCTTCCACTCCGTGTTGGCGGCCAGGTACGCATTGATGGTCTCGACGACCACATCGGCCTTCGCGCGATTCTCTTCCGATCGCATCATGCTCTTTGCCTTCTGAGCACTTTCGATGCCATTGTTCGACTCCTCCTGAATGACCGTGTAGTACTTGTCATCATCGTAGACCATGAAACGAAGGGACCCCGCCTGGGCATCCTGCGCGTCGGTCAGGACCGTATTGACCTCCTTGGCGATTCCCAACTGCTCCACGATGCTGTTGACGTTCTTCGTGACGGTGTTCATGCCCAGGTAGCCCGTCACACCCACGCCGCACAGGAAGGCAAGCACCAACCCAAACCCCATCACAATCTTCTTGCCGAGCGCCATCGTCTTGAACATGTCCTGCGTCTCCTAAGTCCACGATTCGTGGTCTGCCCGCCGGACTGGCCGCGCGGACGAGCCTTGCGCCTTGTGCCTATAGTCTCCGGACTTGCCGGAACCCTCTTACGATTCCCCCCAACCTTCGTTCACGGGTGCCACCATTTCCGTTGCTTGGCGTACCTGGCTGTGCTTGCCGTGCGCTCCCTGCCGCCGGTCCATTGTGCGACGGCCGCCACAACTAGCGATTCCTTCTCCTCGTGTGGCTGTGGTCCGGCGTAATCCCGGGGCCGGAGCCACCAGGCGAGCGACTGCGCCCAGGTCGATGCGAACGACAGACGGCGGCGGGACAAAGCTCGCGTCGAACGCAACGATCCGACGAGGAGCCCGCGTTGTGCCAGCGGCGCTGTATCCATCCGCACGTCCTGGGTCATGCACCGCCCCCTGGGGCAACCGCCCTGGGTCGTACGCACTAAGTCGTTGGTCCCAGGTCACCGTTCCTACGTCGGTAGATTGAAGCACAGGCTGAAACACAGTTTCATTAGTTTCTCCGGAGCAACACTCCCTGCCGGGCCGTAGGGTGTGCGCCTTGGACAGGGGCGCACTGAAGGACCGAGAATGTCCCCAGGAAGCCGCATCGGCGGCATCAGGAATGCGGTTTTTAGGTATGCTTCGGCGGTTCGATGCCAGCTCACCGCTGTGTGTGTTCGGCACGTAACTCGCCGCCGACCCACGCCTTGCGCGACATCAGGCCGGAGTTCCCGTCCCCGGAATGAATACAGGAATAGAGAATAGAGCGGACAGTCACCGGTTTGCTGAGTGCCAGACCAGGGCACCCACGTTCCCGTCCGCGCCCCGGCCGACAACCCTTCCCATTCTTCATCCTGACGCTCCGTCCAGCCGCCCGCACTGGC
>JAFGJQ010000415.1 GCA_016929015.1 Phycisphaerae bacterium
ATTGTCGCGTGAGGGGATCGCCGGGGGCGCCGGACCATTCGTAGCGGATGGTCTCGGGCACGTCGTCGTTGTTGCGGTCGGCGACGGTGAACTCGATCGTGGTAGCGCTGCTTTCGTTGACGGCCACGGCGTATTGCAGTTCGGTCGCGATCTGTTCGAGGGCCCGGCCGGCGGTGATGGCGGCGGCCGCCGGGTTGGCCGCGTCCGGCATCGCGCGACCGGCGAGGATCATCGCCGAGCCGACGCCCAGCATGATCACGGACAGGACCGCGATGGTGACGACCATCTCGATCAGCGTGAAGCCGCGCCGCACGCACATGCGAATCCACCTGCCTTGTCGCTTTGCCGGGATCATGGGATCGTGACCTGCCCCGTTTCACCGTCCACGACGATTGTTCTCTGCTCGGCCCCCACGGCCACGAGGACGGAGCCGCCGCTGCTTGGCGTGCCCCATCCGTCGAAGAGGATCTGCCCGCTGCCGCCGAAGTCGGCCGAGACGAGCTGCGCCTCGTATGGTTCGTCCCTCAGGTCCACGACGTAGTTGCCGGGCGCGCCGTCGAAGGAGGCAACGCCACTGATCTCGTATGTCTCCGTCGCGGTCCAGAACGTCACTGTGCGGGAGGCCGATGCGGTTCGCGCGCAGGATTGCGCCTGGCGCAAATCGGCGGCCACGCGCCGCGCCGCCAGGTTGGCCTGGTGCCGGAACACGGCGCGGCTGTAGAGAGGCAGGGCGATGCTCGCGAACGTGAGCGTGATCGCCAGCACGAGAATCACCTCCAGCAGGCTGAATCCCCGGGTTCGGTTCGTCACGCGGCCCTTCATGCCTGACCTCGGAGCACACCTCGATTGTGACAGAATGCAGATCGGGCCGCTGCGGTGGATTCAGCAGCAGCCCGAATCAAGCTCGTTGGGACCCGTTCGGCGCCGGGTCGGGGACAACCCCGGCTCGGTTCGCCGGAGGGCACGTTCCGCACCTGCTCAATAGGTCGAGTACAGGTTGTTGGCGTCGTCCACCTCGGTCGTTGTATTGGCGCGAATGTCTCCGGTCGCCTCGGTGTAGATCCAGCCGATGTCCGCCGCGTCTGCCGCCGCGATGCCGCTAGCGCCTTTTCGCGTACCCACGGGCAGCGGCGGAACGCTGCGCAAATACGGACCGTAAATATGCGTGCTGGTCTTGGACGCACTGACGGCTCCGGAAACGTCGGTGTATTGCGTCAACTCGTTCACGATACCGCCCGCTGTGGGAAAGCTGCCTCCGTGCTCGGCGGAAAACAGGTCGATGGCGTTACGCAGGACCGCCAGGTCGCCTTGCAGCGCCGCATCGTTGGCGCCTTTCGAACCCCGGCTCATCCGGGGAATGCCGATGGCCGCCAGGATGGCAATGATCGCCACGACGATCACGACTTCGAGCAAACTGAATCCACCTCTCGTTGTGCTTCTGCGCGTGCTCATACATACTCTCCTACCAAGTCCACCAACCTCTCCTCCGAAACGATACTCGTTTCAGAGGTATCGGCAAAACAGGAGTGTCTATTAAGTAATTCTACGCATGAACTATCTGCAACAAACCGTACGGCACGATCTGAACCATCACCGGTCACAGGTCCGCTAATTCGAGTCTCACGCGCGTGCCGGTCCCCTCGAAGAGCGCTGCGCGGTCCTCCACCGTGACGAGCCGGAAGCCGTCGATCTCCTGGCCGGGTCGCAGCAGACGGTCGTCTATCAGAACGTACGATCGGGGACCGTCCAGGACAACCGCCGTGAGCTGATGCCGCCCGGCAAACACCTCCCCGGCGTCCAGCGGCGTCCGCGCCGGTTTCTCGTTGAGGTTCGACCACGACGAAGGCAAAGAAAAGGGGTTTCTCACCCGTTCGAAATCCACCTCTTTATCCGACCATAAACGATTGAGGCATTGCGTGACGGGCGCCTCCTGCGGCGCCGCCGACCCCGCGGGAAGATCCGTCGCCGGCAACGGGGACCCCGGCGCCGCCGAGGGGGACAAGCCGGCCGAGGCCGCCGCCGGTCCGCCCTGCGAGCGCAGCAGCACGCGGTCGAGCGCCAGGCCGGCCAGGCCCACGCCGAAAACCGCCAACATTATTTTTTGACGTCGGGTAAAACGCATCGCAAATCGGACCTAAGGCAAGGACATGAAAGAACCGGGAAAACTCGTTCGCGCCGCCGCGGCGACCTGCGCCTCGGAAGCGGCATACCACAACAACTCGAATCGGAACGTCTCGGACTCCGAGACCCGGGCGGGATTGCCGGTCAGCTCGATCCCGACCACACCCATGTCGGGAAACGCCGCGCCGAGCCCGTGCAGGAACCGCCCGTATCGCTCGTAGGAGCCTCTGCCCACGATGGTCACGGGGACGACGTCGCAGTGCAGGCCGCGGCACGTTGACCCCGTGCGGACATCGTCAACCTGCAGCTCACAGTCCGCAAAGAAGCTCGCCAGACCGGCGATTCGTTTGTTGATGTGCGCCGTCGAGTCCAAGGTGACGCTGCCGGTGGCCAGTTCGTTCTTCAGCGCCTCCAGCCGGTTCTGCTTTTGCGCCAGCGCCGCCTCCAGTTCCGAGGCTTTGCAGGCAAGGCCGTGCCGCTCCCGCCGCCGTTCGGCCGCCGCCGTTCGCCGCTGGAGAAACGGCTGGACCGTCACCGCATAGAACGCCAGCGAAGCGAGAACGCAAACCATCACGCCCGCAACGTCGATGTGGAACCATGTCAGCTTTTGCAGATTTCTCCCGCGCACCACGACACCTTCTAAAAATGACACTCGATTGTGAACGCCAGGGCCCGCCCGTCCAGAAACGCCTGTCGGCAACTGTTCGCCAGCCTGACCAACTCAAACGCCCCCAGGGCCTCCAGTCGCAAGACAAACTGGGATACGGATTCCTGCGTTCGGCCGAAACCGTGCAGCACCAGCTTGTGCCGGCGCTCGGCCAGCAGAACCCCCAGCGGCCTCGACGCCAGCGACTTCTTCCATTTCTCCGTCAGAATCGCCTCGTTGCCGCCAAGGGCCACAAGCTGAAAACGACTCAGCACCACCTCGTCGCCCATCTCGTGCGACAGCCCCACCAGCAGCCGGCTCCAGTCCGGCAGTTCGTCGAGGGCCCGGCTCGTTTCCCAGGCCGCCGTGACATCGGCAAGCTTCTGGTCCATCTCCAGCATCCGGCGGTCGGTCTGCTCGATCTGCCGTGTGGCGTCGGCGAGCGCCTCGGCGAGGCTGTGGTTTTCCTCCGGGTAGAGAACGTGCGCCGCCAGCGAACCGGTCGCCAGCAGCAGGGCGTACGCGCCCCCGATCAGCGCCCAGAGACGCAGTCTCTTCCGGAGGCGCTTGCGGGCCAGCCGGGCGGCGGGAATCAGGTTCACATCGCCCATCATCGCCCTCCTCCAAATTGCGCCAGCCCGACCGCCATCGTCAGGGCCGGGTTGCCTGCCTTGCCCAGCAACTCCGCCGGACTCTCCATCAAGTCGCTCGGCGCCGCCGCTCTGACCTCGACGTGCAGTCGCGGCCCCATGTACGACCCAAGCTCGCTGACCCCGGCGCCGCCGCCGATGAAGAGCAGTCGTTGCACCCCGGCGCCGGGAAACTGGTGGTTCGCATACGACAGGGGCACCCTCAGCTCCTCCACCAGCCTGTCGAAATGGCCGCGCGCGTGCCGGCGGATGGCCTCGACGGTCTGACGGTCGAAGTCGCTCGTCGGGCCCTCGGAGACCAGTCCGATCGTGTCGATCACGTGTTGGGCCGATTCCAGGGGAATGCCAAACGCCTCGGTCAGCTTGCCCGAAAGCGCGCCGATGGCGGCTTTTTCGAGAGAGCGCTCGTAGAGCAGCGTTGAGCCGCACACGAACAGGACGGACGTGGAGTGCCATCCTAAATCGACGACGGCCGTGATCGCCGGCGGCGCCAGAACCAGCGGGGCGCAGGCCCGCGCCGCCGCCGCTCCGGGGGCGTCCAGCCCCGTGACATCGAATCCGGCGCCCTCGAAGACGTCGAGAAGGGCGTTCGCCGCCTCGTGCGGGCAGCCGACGGCAAGCGTCTGCGTCACCGGCTTGGCGCTGTCGGGCGCTTTGAGCTCCCAATGGGCCATCTCGAACGAGTCCGGCGCGACATTATGCAGCCGAGACAATTCCATGCGGGCAATCTGTCCAATCGGGGCGCCGGCGACCTTGACGGGCAGCTCCAGCGCCGCGCGCAGAAGCTGCTTCTTCGGCGCCGCGGCCACCATGCGGTTGCCGCTGAAGCCCTGTCGCCTCAATACGCGGCGCAGCGCCAGCGCATCGGCCGCACTGACCGGCCCCTCCGCTTCGGCCCGCGGCAGCAGGCACAGCGCCTGCACGCGGTATTCCTGCCCGCAAACGAGCAGTTGGGCGGCGGTCATCGTCCGTCCGCCGATGTCCACTCCGATGGCCGTTCGCGTTCGCCGATACATTACCCGCCTCCCTGGGTCATCGCCGTCAGGTCGAACAGCGGCATAAACATGCAAATGGAAATCAGCCCGACCAGGACACCCATGAAAATGAGAATCACCGGCTCGATGATGCTCGTCAAAGAGCGGATCACCACCTCGTTTTCTTCGTCCAGAAAGGTCGAGACGTTCAGCAGCAGCCGGTCGATCTCTCCGCTGTCCTCGCCGCTGCGGATCGCCTCGTGAATGGAAGGGCTGATGAGCTTGGTGTCGGAGAAGGCCAGGCTCATCGGTTCGCCGCGAGAGACGTAATCCTCCGCTTTGGCGATCAGCTCCCGGTATCGCAGGTTGCCGGCGGAATCTTTCACGAGGCGCAGCGCCTCGAGAATCGGTATGTGCGCCTGCACGAGCAGGCCCAGCAGGCGGACGATGCGCGCCGTGGCAAAGCTGCGGGCGACCCGGCCGACGCAAGGCATCCGGAGGACGGCTGCGTCGCGGAAGGCCCTGCCCTTGGGCCCGCGCAGATAGGTGGCCACAGACACGATCCCCCCGGTCGCGAGGAGCAGTACCAACCACCAGTACTGACGGAAACCCGCGCTGATGTGTACCAGGGCTTGCGTGCTCGCCGGAAGCGGGACGTCAAGCGTGGCAAACAGCGCCGAGAAACGCGGAACGACGAAGATCAGCAGCATCGCGAAGATCGTCAGCCCGACGGTCACCAGCATGCAGGGATAGATCAGCGCCCCCGTGATCGAATTGCGTACCCTCAATTGTTTTCGTTTCAACTCGGCCAGGCGGTCGAACATCTCCAGAAGATGCCCGCTCGATTCCCCCGCCGTGACCAGGCTCCGGTAAATCGGATCGAAGTACTCCGGATACCCCTCCATCGCCTCCGACAGGGATGCTCCCTGTTCGAGCCGTCCGCGCACGCCGGCGATAATCTCGCGCCACGGGCCCGGTCGCGTCTGTCGCTCCACCGCCGCCAGCGCATCGACGAGCTGGGTGCCGGACGAGACCAGCACGCAAAGCTGGCGCGAAAACATCGCGATGTTCTTGCATCTCTGTCCTCCGCCGAGCCAGTGACGGCGCGGGCGTGATTCTCTGGGAGAGCTGACCGCCTGCGCGGTGATCTCGGCGACGTACAGACCCTTGCGGCGGAGGATTTCACTGGCGGTCACTACGTCGCCGGCGTCCACGACGCCGGCGGTGGCGTGGCCCAATTCATCGTACGCTTTGTACGCCAACTTCATACGACCTCCGCCGGTTCAGGGACACCGCGCTTGCGGCGGGACGCTTCGGCGCCGGTGTCTTCGCTGTGCGTGACGGCAAGCACCTCTTCCAGGCAGGTCTGCCCGTCGAGGGCCAGCAGCACACCCTCTTCACGAAGCGTCAGCACCCCGTCCTGGGCCAGGGCTTCGCGCAGCTCATGGGTGGGAGCGGCCCGGTGGATCAGGCGTCGAATGTCCGGCGTCACTTCCATGACGGCGTAGATGCCCACCCGGCCCCGAAAGCCCGAGTTGTGGCATTCCTCGCAGCCTGCGCCCCGCCGGAACGGACGACCCGGTTTGTCCGCAAGGCCCGCGTCCTCCAGTACGTTTTGTTCCGGAATGTACTTGGCGGTGCAGTGTTCGCAAACCGTCCGCGCCAGACGCTGGGCGACGACGCCGTTGAGAGCGCTCGACAACAGGTAGGGCTCGATGCCCATGTCCAGAAGCCGCGCCACCGCGCCGGGTGCGTCGTTCGTGTGCAGCGTGGCCAGCACCAGGTGGCCGGTCAGCGCCGACTGCACCGCCACGCGCGCCGTCTCTTCGTCGCGAATCTCCCCCACCATAATGACGTCGGGATCCTGGCGCAGGATGCTGCGCAGGGCCCGCGCGAACGTCATGCCGATCGCCTCGTGCACCTGGATTTGATTGATCATGTCGAGCTGATACTCGACGGGGTCTTCCACCGTAACGATGTTGCTCTCGGGGCTGCGGATCAGGTCCAGGGCGGAGTAGAGGGTGGTCGTCTTGCCGCTTCCGGTCGGTCCGGTCACGAGGACCAGTCCGTACGGCTGGCGCAGCATGCGCTCGAACGCCTCCAGCGTCTCGCGCCGAAAGCCCAGGTCCTGCAGGCGAACCCGGAGATTCGCCTTGTCCAGGATGCGGACGACCACCTTCTCACCCAGCAGGGTGGGCATGCTGGAGACCCGCAGGTCGATGTCGCGGCCCTCGGCCACGATGCGCACGCGTCCTTCCTGGGGCAAGCGTTTTTCCGCGATATCCATGCGGCCGATGACCTTGATACGCGAGACGATCGAGGCATGCAGGCCGGAAGGCGGCTTCATCAGCTCCCGCAGCGTTCCGTCAATGCGGTACCGGATGCGGCTGCCCTTCTTGTCCGGCTCGATGTGGATGTCACTGGCCCCGTCTCTGATGGCCGTCAGCAACGCCACGTTCACCAGGTTGACGATGGGACTGCCCTCCACCATTCGGTCCAGGTCCGTGGCGGGCCCGTCGTCCACCGACTCCCGCTCCACCACCTCCACTTCGCTTTCCTCCAGCGAGGCAAGGAAGGAATCCACGTCGGTGTTTCCGGAGGCGTATTTCTTGATGTACTCGAAAATGTTCTGGCGGGGGGCCAGCACGGGGCGGATCTTGCAGCCGGTCAACTGGCCGAGCCGGTCGATCTTGGGCAGCGACTGCGGTTCGGCCATCGCCACCGTCAGGGTGCCATGGACCTTGAACATGGGGATCGCCCCCAGCCGCAGCGCTTCCTCTTCCCCGATCAGTTCCAGCAGTGAGAAATCCACCAACCCGTGACGTAACTGACAGAAGGGCACCGCGAGCTGCCGGGCCAGGAACCGAAGCATCTGCACGCTTTCGACGGCGCCCTGCGCCACGAGCATCTCACCGAGCATCCCGCCGGAACTCCGCTGCTCGGCCAGAATGTGGTCGAGCTGTTCCTGCGTGATCGCGCCCTCCGCGACGAGCGCGTCTCCCAATCGAGATGCCGACCGGCGCTCTGTCACAGAAAACTCCTTACGGCCGAGTTGGCGTCCTCAAAATGCTCGAATTGCGTCGACAGGCCCGTCAGATCCAGAACCTGCCGGAGGGTCTCATTCGCGGCGCAGACTTTCAGCCCCTTGCCGCTCTGGGCCAGCTCCTGGGCGACCTCCGCCAGCGATTCCAGCCCCCGGCTGTCAACGTAGGGCAATGCCGAGGCGTCCACCACCACCCGGCCCAGGTTCTCGCGCATCAGCTCGGCCATTCGGTCCTTGAAGGAATCCGCCTCCACCACCGTCAGGGGGCCGTCGGGGCGAACGACGATCACGGCGCCGCGTTGTTGCGTCTGCATTTCCATGCTACAGTTCCTCCCGGCCCAGCGGCAGGACGAAGGTGAACGTGCTGCCCGTGCCGTATTCAGATTCCACGGTGATGTCCCCGCCGTGCAACCGGGCCACCTCGCGCGAAATCGCCAGACCCAGGCCGGAACCTTTGATCTGGCTCGCCCGCGTGTCCTTCGATCGATAGAACTTCTCGAA
>JAFGJQ010000416.1 GCA_016929015.1 Phycisphaerae bacterium
GAACCGGATGCGTTAGTCGCGCTCGTCCGGATCTGTGGGGGCGCCGCCGGGCAACCGGCGGCGCTACCCGGACGAAGACCGAGACGATGCAGGGCCTGCAGGGTCAGCAGCGAGATATGATCGGCAGCCGCCACGATGGCCGTGGGCGCGCGCCGCGGGGTGTCGAACCAAGCCGCCATGATCCGTTCGAGCGCGCCGGGTTGGTCGATGAAACGGGTATCGTCGCAGACCCAGGCGGTATGAATGGTGGCATCGCGGCCGGCCATGAGGTCCTGGTAGGCCCGCAGCCGGCGATAGGCCGCATGGTGGCTGGGGCGGCCGTGGATCAGCGCAATACGGCGGTGACCCAGCGCGAAAAGATGCTCCATGAGAAGCTGCATGCCCTGGGTGTCATCGCCGCGCACCATCGGCACGGGCTGGCCGTTGCCGCCGCTGATACTGACGGCCTTGAACCGCTCGCGCTGTAGCGTGTCGAGCAGAAGGCGGGACGACTCGTAGGCGCTCACAACCAGGCAGCCCGACACTTCGCGGCGTCGGCACTCGTTGAGCACGTCCAGGTCCAGGGGAATCCAGTGACAGTTCAGCTCCCGCCCGGTCGCCTCCTCCCGAATCCCGTTATAGACGGCTTGGTTGTAATGGTGCCCGCTGTAGCCGTATACGTCCTTGTCCGACCAGCCTACCAGTCCGATACCCGTAACACGGCCGGATGATTCGAGATCGGACACGAAGGTGCCGCTTCCGGTGCGCACGGATACCAGGCCCCTTCCGGCCAGACACTGGTAGGCCTGCATCACGGTGCGCCGGTTGACGCCCTCTTTCCGCGCCACGTCGGCGATGCTGGGCAGGCGATCGCCGGGCCGCAGTTCCTGGCGTAGAATCAGGTCGGCAAAACGGTCCTCAATGGCTCGGTAGATGGGCCGTGCCGTTTGACCCGTAACGAACGTTGATACGCTGGATATCATAAATAGTGCTCTAGTGTGCATCGGTATCCTATGCGATATATGCGAACCATGCAAGCATTGATTTGCAAAGCTTTAATGTGGACTCTGCGCGCCAGCAAAGATAGGATGGCGACATTGCAAACAATTATCGGTGCAGTGGTGCGCATTGCTGCTCCCAATGAAAAAAGACTGAGTGTGTTGGTATGACTCCCCGTGATCGAATACTGGCGACGTTGCGACATGAACGACCTGATCGCCCTCCCACGGACGGTTGGTTTCATCCCGTGATCATGCAGCGACTCAAGCAGCACTACGCTACAACGGAGTGGGCTGAGGTTTTGGGTCACCTGGGGGTTGAGGGATGGTACCCCACCCACCTTGCCGTTGCGTTTCCGGAGTTCGAGCGTGAAGCAACCGCGCGGCCGGGCGGCCGGGACGGGCCGCGGGCGATCTGGACGGACGCGCGAACCTACCGGGATGCGTGGGGGGTAATTCACCGTTTCGGCGAGGGGGATTGGTACGAAGAACGGGTTTCCGGACCGCTTGACAGTGCGCAGTGCGTCGCGGATATCGAGGCCTATCCCTGGCCGGAACCTGATCGCATCGTTGTGCCCCTTGACTACGCTCAGCGCCTCGGTGATGCCCGGCAGAGCGGCGGGTTCACGAGCGGAATCATACCCAACCCGTACAAGGATGCGTGGACCCTGCGAGGAATGGACAATGTCCTGATGGACTACCTGATCAACCCCGAGGTCCTCGATGCCATGTATGACCGTCTCTATGCTCTTTACCAGGGTATGGCCGTGCGAATGACGGCGTCCGGAGTGGACATGATCAGCGTGATTGGCGATATCGCCATGCAGGATCGCATCGTGATGGGCCCGCAGGCCTGGCGACGGGTGGACAAGCCGCGACTGGCGGCCATGATCGAGGCCTGCAGGCAGGAGAACCCGGATGTGTTCTTCTTTGTGCATAGCGACGGCAACATCATGGATGTGATGGACGACCTGGTGGATATCGGGTTCAACGTGATCAATCCGATCCAGCCTGAGTGCATGGATCCCGCGGCGGTCAAGCGCCGCTGGGGTGACCGCATCACGCTGCACGGGGGGATCAGTCTTCAGCGCACCCTGCCCAACGGGACCCCGGATGAAGTCCGGGGCGAGGTGAATGCGCTGATCCGCGATTGCGGCTACGATGGCGGGTTGGTGGTGTTTCCATCGAACGTAATCCAGCCCGACACACCGGTGGAGAATGTTATTGCCTGCTTCCATGCGGCACGCGATTTCAGATGGTGAAGGAAGAAAGAGACCGGACATGAACATTGAACCCTATGTGAGCGACCTGGAGCGACAGATCGACGTCGAACAGGAAGCACGGCTCCTCGCGGAATGGATCGAATTCACCGAGAACGGCTGGCCGGATGTCGTCTTCTCGCCCCGTCGAAGAACGGCAATGCGACCGCGGGTCGCCTGGCCGGACGTCAATGTGTCGGACGCCATCCACGATGAAGACCTCATGTTCCTGCAACAGCTCGGACAGTGTGCGGGCATGTTACACGGGAGCAGCGAAGAGGGCACCTTGACAGGACAGCTCCTGTGGGTGCGCGCCAATTACGGGACGGGCATTTTGCCTACCTGCTTCGGTGCGAAGCTGTTCATCATGGATCGGGAGCTCAACACGTTGCCGACCACGCTGCCGATGGGGCGTGACGCTATCTCGCGCCTGCTTGACCACGGGCCGCCGGAGCCGTCGGCCGGCCTCGGCGCCGCGGTGTTTCATTTTGGAGAAAGACTGGCCGGGATCATGCGGCGCCACCCCACGATTGCCGCCGCCGTGCACGTCGTGCATCCGGACCTGCAGGGACCGATGGACGTTGCCGAGCTGCTATGGGGCAGTGATATCTTCGTGGATGTGTTCGATCAACCGGAGCGGGTCAAGGCGATGTTGGACCTGATCTGTGAAACCTACATGGTGTTCCTGAAAACGTGGTATGACCTCTTTCCGCCGCCGCTGGCACAGTACGCCGTACACTGGGGCATGCTGCATAAGGGGCGCATCATGCTGCGTAACGATTCGGCCGTGAACTTCTCGCCGGAAATGTACGAGGAGTTCATCAAGCCCTATGACCAGCGCTTGCTGGCTGCCCTGGGCGGTGGAGCGATTCACTTCTGCGGGCGCGGCGAGCACTTCATTGCAGCGATGACCGGCTCGAGGGAGCTCCATGCGGTCAACATGACTCAGCCAGAGCTGAATGACATGGAAGTAGTCTTCGCCAACACGGTGGACCGCGGAATCAAACTACTCAATCTGCATCCGGAAGCGACGGCTGCGGCCGTGCGCGAAGGGCGGGACCTGAAACACCAGGTCCATTGCAGCGGGTCGGCTTCGACAACCGTGAGGCACGCGTCGGCATGATCGATCCGCTCCATCCCCGGTCCGCTCGCAACGCCGCAGACGCACAGTACCGCGAATCCGGAGTTGGGCTTGGATCTGAAGGCGTGAATCGGAAAGACGCCGTTGTGATGTAAGATACGGTATAATCCGGCGAGGCCATGGACCGTCTGACGCTCAAACATTTTCTGGAATCGCACCTGCTTGAGCAGGTTGTTCCGTTCTGGGAGCGCCATGGCTTGGACCCGCGCGGGGGTATCAACACCTGTATTCGCGACGACGGTGAGCTGATCAACGACGAGAAGCTCATGTGGTCGCAGTGTCGTGCCGTATACACGTTCAGCGCCCTCTACAACCGTATCGAGAAGCGACAAGCCTGGCTCGATGCCGCCAATCGTATCCTGCAATTCTGCCTGGCTCACGGGCGGGACGCGAAAGGGCGATGGGTGTTCAGAGTTGATGCCGAGGGGCGCATGCTCGATCCGGCAACAAGCATCTACGTGGACGGCTTCTTTCTGCAAGGTGTCAGCGAATGGCTGCGGGCCGTCGATGATCCCGCCGTGCGCACCGTAGCGCTGGATACGTTCGAGAACGTGCGCCGGCGATTGGCCGTTCCGGGTTCCTATGCCAGCGCACCCTATGCAGTGCCGGCGGGCATGAAGGCGCACGGGATCTCGATGATCTTCTCGTCGGCCTTCTTCGAACTGGGACAGGTCACGGGCGAACAGGCCGTGCGTGACGAGGCATGGGCTCATGCCGAACAGGTCATGTGCGACTTCCGGCGCCCGAAATTCGATGCCCTTCTCGAATACGTCTCCCTGGATGGGCAGCCGCGTACCGAGTTGCCTATCGGCAGGGTCGTGGTGCCGGGCCACGCGATCGAATCAATGTGGTTCCAGATTCATCAGTACGCGGCCCTGGAGCGCTGGGATCGCGTGCGGGAATGCGTCGTGTGCATTCGTCAGCATATGGAACGGGGCTGGGACCGCACCTACGGCGGACTGTTTCTGGCGTGTGACGTTCTCGGCCGGGAACCGGTGGCCTGGGAGCATGCCGAAACGAAACTCTGGTGGCCGCATACTGAAGCACTCTATGCGCTGCTGCTGGCCCATGCCGTCAGCAGGGAAGCATGGTGCCTTGAATGGTACGAGCGCGTGCACGCGCTCGCGTTCAAGCACTACCCTTCGCCTCACGGTGAGTGGATTCAAAAGCAGGATCGGCAATTTAGGCCCATCCGCAAGACACTGGTGCTTCCAGTCAAGGACCCCTTCCATCTTCCTCGCGCCCTGGTTCTGTGTATCGAGTTGCTGCGCGGCAGCGGCGGGGGACCTTGTTTGGCTCTGAGTGATGCGCCGTGGACGGCCACAGAAAAAGGGACACCATGACATCCAAAGAACGCGTATTCGCCGCCATGCACGGACAGCCCGTGGATCGCGTCCCGGTGATGTGCCAGCTTTCGCAGGGACACATCTATCGACACGGCGACTTCGATCCGCTGGAATATTGGTATACCTCGGAGGGACATGCCCGTGGCTTCCTCGCCATGGCAGCGCGGTATCGATTCGACGGAATTCTGCTCAATCGGCCCGGGTTTGATCCCAAATTGGCCGCCCGAGCCGAGCGGGTAGAAAGCGATGCGCCCGGGCATACAATCTACTGGAAGGATGGGACCTCGACGTTTGTACCGCCGGACGATTACCCGGCCGACCTGGTACGAGGGCGGGCGGGCCGTCCCGACAGCATCCATCGCATCGATGTGGACGCGGTGCCGAACGGAGGCGGCACCGATGAGCTGCCCGGCTACTATTTCGATATGCTTGACTACGTGATCCCGCGGGTGGGGCGTGACCTTTCAATTCACGGTGAGGTCATCTCCCCGTTCAGCATGTTCCTCTATCAGTTTGACGCGTTGCAGAGCGGGCTGATGGGCCTGATAGATGATCCGCGCAAGTGCGAAGCCGTTCTTCAACGCACCACGCGCGTGGCAACGCAACAGGCGCTGGCGCAATGCAGCCGCCCCATCGACGCCCTGAAAATCAGTTCCGCCTATGCGGGCGCCGGCTTCATATCCCGAGACATGTACGAGCGCTTCGTCCTGCCTTACGAGCGCGCCGTCATCGCAGCGGTGCACGAGGCCCATGATTTGCCGTGCTATATTCACACATGCGGCGCCATTGGCGACCGCCTCGATATGATGGTGAAGAGCGGAACGGACGGATTGGAGTGCCTCGATCCTCCGCCCCTGGGAACGGTGGATCTTGCCGAAGCAGTTGCACGGGTCGGCGATAAAATCTTTATCAAGGGTAACCTTGACGCCGTGAACGAACTGGCGCCGAGCACGCCTGCCGAGGTGAAGACCATTGCGCGCCGTCGCATCGAGATCGGGTCCCGGGCCAAAGGCTATATCTTGAGCTCGGCGTGTTCCGTGTCGCCAGCGGTCCCATCCGAAAACGTCGCCGTATTGTACCAGGCCGCGATGGACTCCGCGTCTGATGCGACATGAATAGTCATCCTTCACGACCCGTGAGCGCATGGTTAGCCAACGTGAATAGAGAAGCATATCGTGACGCCGTGGTGCGGGCTGCGGACTGGCTTGCCACAACGCAGTGCCTTGACCGACAGAGCGCGGACTGCGGTCGTTTTGTGTACGCGCTTCATCTGCCGACCCGCGAGCATCATCGCAGCAGTGGCTGGCAAACTGCCTTCGGTGTGCTTGCCTTGCTGTCGGCCCACCGTCTCACGGGTAAAGGTGCCTACGAAAACGCTGCACTCGCCGGGTTGCGCTACATCATGTCGTTACAGATCCTGGATTCGCGTCGGCCGGAATTTGAGGGCGCGTTCCGGGAGGAAACGCCCCAAACCGGCTGGCTGCATCCGCGTGACGGAGTGTCCGCGGCCTGGGCGTTGCTGGGATATCACCGGTATGCGGGCGATAACGATGCGCTGGCTCGGGCCGCACGCTATGCCGACTGGCTGCTGGAACACGCGGTTGTTGACGACTGGGTCATGGCCACAGTGAACCTGGGCGCTTCGGACGGCAGGGCATCCGACGACATGATGGCCAGTTGCCAATCCGGGACGATCCTGTTCCTGCTCGATCTTTACCACGCGACACGGGACGCGCGCTACCGTGATGCCGCGAAACGGCTGGCCGACCGCTACGTGGCCCTTTTTATCGATGCGTCCGGTGAAATCACGACTGTGCGTGACCGCGACGGCGGGAACATGGCGGTAGGCGATACCGACAAGTGGCCCCTCGATTGGCAGCGCATGCACCAGGTCAACGACGACTTTGGAGGCATTGCACTGGTGGAGGCTTACCGTGTCCTGCAACGGGATATCTATCGGCAGCGCTGTGCGGCGTATTTCAGCTGGCTTGAAGCGCGGATCATGCCCGACGGCTCCTGTCTCGATCCCGTGATCGAAGTGGGGTCAGCGACAATTCCGATTTTCCTTACCTCCTACGCGACGATTGCCTCGCCCCCCCATGCCGATCACATTGCGGAACTGACTTACCGTTGCCTCACCTTCCTGCTGTCCGTTCAGCAAGCGTCGGACGATCCGTGGATCGACGGTGCGTTCCTCGGCATGCACCCCGCCTGCAAGGCCGGGCACGGCCAGTGGATCAACATTCGCTGCACAGCCTATGCCGTCATCGCGCTATGTCGCCTGCTTAACGCATCGACCTTTCCGTTGTCTGACATGGGCGGGAACCCATACCCAGCGAAGGAGACCGGGCATGAGACAGTATGAAGCCTTTGACATTTTGGACGTGGCGCACAAGGCGCAAAACTACGTGACGTGCATGGTGGATGACCGGCATGATTACCTGCCGTACTGGTTCATTGCCATCAACGAAGCGCCGGCGTGGGCGCGGCATGTGCGCGTGGACGACGCCGAGCTGGTGGCCAGCTGGTACGAGGCGGCGGCATGCCTGCGCCGCATGATCGGGGCCGATGACCGCGCCCTGGCCGTCGAAGCCGGCTTCAAGAAGCATCTCTTGCGTTCGTGGGGGCCCCAGGGTCTGCGTTACCACGAGGATTATCCCTGGTCGAACACCAACCACAGCTCGTTTCACGAAATGGCCTACGTGCTGGCTGCCCTGAACCGCTGGTTGGAGGAAGAGCCGGGCAACTCAGAGGTCGAGGAACGCGCATCCGGGCTCGTGCGCGGGATGCGCGGCCTGGTGATTCAGCGCAAGATCCGCACGTTCTGGTCCGGCGACTTCGCAATTGAGGAGCCGATCTACGAGTTTCCCGGCGATGTCTACCTGCGCAACGGCGGGTTCGTCCCCGAGCGCGTCACCGGGCGCGGCGAGGAACCAGTACGTAACGGCATAATGCTGGAAGCCCTCGTGACGCGGGCAATCCGCCACGATGACGAGGTGGCGCTCGATCTGGCGACCGGTATGGCCAACCACCTGCTGGGTCTGTCGCACTACTTCAACTACAAGGGCGAGTTCTTCGGGCATGTGCATAGTGCCGTCTGGGTGGCGCGGGGCCTGATCCGGCTGGGGCGGCATCTAAACGAGCCACGCTACCTTGAGAAAGGCCGCCAGATATACGCGTACGTCAAGTCGCTCAGCTCATCCTTCGGCTGGGTGCCCGAGTATGCCCAGTGGCACCCGCCCGAGGAAGAGCACTGCGAGACGTGCTGCATCCGCGACATGATCGAGTGCGCCCTGGACCTGATCGACGCAGGCTTTGACGAGTGGGACCTGGTCGATCGCTTCACGCGCAACCAGCTCAGCGAACAGCAGATCAAGGACGGCCGCTTTCTCGCAACCGACAGCAGCCGGCCGGACGAGGACGTTCGGACGTGGAAGCATATGGATCAGCGCATCGTGGGCGGTTGGTCGGGAGGAGGTGAACCGAATTCCATCAGCCTGTCGCGTTTCCGTTCTATCGCGGGCTGCTGCGTGGGCACGGCACCCCAGGCGTTGTGGGCGGTGTGGAACCGTATCGTCGAGCCGCTTGACGGCGGGGTCCGAGTCAATCTCCCGATGGCGCGCGACAGTGAAGCGGCGCGTGTAGAGATCGGCTATCCCAACGAGGGTTGGTTGCGTGTTACCGCGAAGACCGGCGGGGATGTCTACGTCCGGACCTTCAACTGGATGGGCGACCGGATTCAGACGACCGTGGACGGCCGCGATGTTCCGCAGACCTATGCGGATGACGGTCTTGTCTTGCGTGATGTCGCACCAGGGACAGTGATTATGCTGAAGCATCACCTCGATGACGTGGTGCGCCGCGAGACCTGTCGCGGACTTAACCTGACGGTCACCTGGCGCGGTTCCGACGTCGTACGGATGGACCCCCCGGGACTTCCCCTCAGACTTTACCAGCGC
>JAFGJQ010000417.1 GCA_016929015.1 Phycisphaerae bacterium
CCAGCGGTTCGGCCGGGGACTCTAGCGAGACTGCCGGCGTTAAGCCGGAGGAAGGTGGGGATGACGTCAAGTCCTCATGGCCTTTATGTCCAGGGTGTCACACGTGCTACAATGGGCGCTACAAAGCGAAGCGAGACCGCGAGGTGGAGCCAATCGCATAAAGGCGCCCCCAGTTCGGATTGGAGTCTGCAACTCGACTCCATGAAGTTGGAATCGCTAGTAATCGCGAATCAGCCACGTCGCGGTGAATGTGTTCCTGAGCCTTGTACACACCGCCCGTCAAGTCATGGGAGCTGGGAGCACGCGAAGTCCGCTTAGCTAACTTAACAGAGGCGGCGGCCGACCGTGAGCTCGGTGACTGGGACTAAGTCGTAACAAGGTAGCCGTAGGGGAACCTGCGGCTGGATCACCTCCTTTCTAGGGGATTACCTAGAACGGTCCGCCTTTCGCGGATCGTTACGAGGTCAGCGCAGACTCAGGTCGTTGATCCCAACGACCGGCGCCCGGGGAAACCCGGGCGTCCGACGACAACCTGTTTCTTGAAATACGACCACCCGTCGTGTCGGACAATCCCGCGCGACGGGTGGTCTTTTTTTGATGAAAACGCAAAAACGAGGCGCGCCGGCGTGTAGGATGCGCCGTGACGCACCATTCCTTCCGCGACGGATCTACGGTGCAAAAACCCGGGCGAACGCGGCGAAGTCTTGCAGGTCCACGTCGCCCTGGCGATCCGCGTCAAACGTGCGAATGCACTCCTCGGCCGTCACGGGCGCCGTCGGCTGCGGCGGCTGGTTCGGGCCGTTGAGGCAGCGGGAGAAGGCGTCGTAGTCGACCAGGTCCACGTCTCCGTCCGCATCCCAATCGCCGGGATCAGCCTGATGACCCCACCGAGCGAGTTGAGACGAGACAACGCCGCCGGCGGTCAAAAAGTCACCGCCTGCGTACAAGGCGGGTCCGCTGCGCTCCATGCGACCGAAAATCGACTGAACCCAGGGAAACTCTACGCCGCCGACTCCATCGCCCAGGGCGTGCCATCCTTCCGCATCCCACGCCGCGATGTGATTCACCGTGATGCCGCCGGCTGTGTCAAACCCGCCGCCGACATAGAGCGCCTCACCGGAACCGTCATCGAAGACGTGCAAGTCGCTCACGATCGGTCCTCCGTATACCACCGAAATGCCGCCTCCCAGTGCCGACCATTGGGTCCCGTCCCAGCGGGCGACGCCGACGGCGGGCACTCCGCCCGCATTGTCGAAGTACCCCGCGGCGTAGAGGGCCGGACCGCTTCCGTCGTCAAAGACCGCGAGGTCGACGACCGCGTCATCCACTCCGCCGCCCACATCATGCCACTCAACGCCATCCCAGCGAGCGATGTTCTGGACGGCCACGCCGCCGGCCTGATCGAAGTAACCGCCGACGTAGAGGGAGGGACCCGTGCCGTCATCGTAAGACGCAATGGCATTTGCACGGCCATACGATCCCGCCGGTCCGTCCAGGTGACACGTCCATGAGTCGCCGTCCCATTGAGCGACGCTGCAGAACTGCGAGTCGCCGTATGTGTATTCAAAGCGCCCCACGGCAAGAAGCGTGGGAACGCCACCCAGCTCGAAAACGGATAGAGAACGGACGTGTCGAATCCTGTGGTACGGCCAATCGCTGGTCGTACGCACAGCGCTCGTTCCGTCCCAGCGGACGATTCGCCCGAACGTCGCTCCGCCGATGTCCTGAACGAATCCGCCGATCCATAGTGCCTGTCCGTCGCCGTCGTCAAAGCCGGCCATGGCACCGACGAACTCAAACTCGTCGTCGGCAATCGGTATCCAATCGTTTCCCGTCCGGCGCGCCGTGTACTCACCTGGCGAGGGCCCTGACCAGCGAATGCGACCCCCAACGTGGAGGCTGGGGCCGCCGCCAACGTCGTACGCGGCCATCGCCGTGACCCCGCCGGGGTAGTGCAGATCGGGGCCGTGGGCCCGGAGACCAGGTTGGCACGGTGACCAGACGTGCCCGTCCCACAGTGCCAGATTCTGACCGGGCGGGGCATAGTACTCCCCCCCCCGGTCAAAGACACCGCCGGCGAGGAGTATCGTCCGCTGGTTCGTCGTAAAGGACGCCAGAGTCCGGACATTGTACAGCTGGCTGTGATCAAGGTCCGGCCCAACGAGCAGCCACTCCGCACCCGTCGATTTGGCGTTCCCGGAGCAGACCAAGCCGCCCGCTCTGTTGATGCTGCCGCCGACATACAGGGCGGGGCCGCTGCCGTCGTTGTGGGAAGCCAGGGTGTAGACCGTGCCCTGGACACCCGTGGTGGTGTCGCCCAATGGCGTCCAGGCCTGGCCGTCCCACTTGGCAACGTCGCCGCTGGGCTGGTCGCCGGCAGTCTCGAAATGGCCGCCCACGTACAACGCCGCGCCCGCCCCGTCATCCCAGACGGCCATGCCGTTCACGGTGGCGGTGTAGGTGGGAGCGGCGACTCCGGTGCCCAGGGCGGACCACGCGGAGCCGTCCCAGCGGCCGATGTGGCTGGCCGGGGTACCCCCGACCTGCGTGAACAGGCCGCCGGCGTACAGCACGGGGCCTGTGCCCTCGTCGGCTGCCAGCAGCGATCGAACCGCGCCGTCCGTTACGCCGCCCAGATCGGACCAACTGGCACCGTTCCAGCGGGCGAGGTATGCGGAACCGACGCCGCCGGCCGTGGCAAACTCGCCGCCCACGTATAGGGCCGAGCCGCCGGGGTGAGCGAAGCCGGCCAACGCGCTGACCACACCGTCGGTGCCCTCGCCCAGCGCCGCCCATTTGACGCCGTTCCAGCGGGCGATGTTCTGCGCCGGCTGGCCGCCGGCGTGGTCAAATGATCCCCCGGCATAGAGGGCCGGGCCGGTTCCGTCGTCAAAGACGGCCAAGGCGTAGACCACGGCGGTGCCCGTTGAGGAAGTGAAGCCGCCGCCGACGTCGTGCCACTTCTGCCCGTCCCAGCGGGCGATGGCCGACGCGGTGGCCGTACCCATCACGACGAACTCCCCGCCGATGTACAGCGCGGGTCCGTGGCCGTCGTCAAAGACGATGGAGGCATAGACCGGTCCGTCCGCGCCGGGCACGGGGAACAGCTCGGGCGTCCACGACGGCACGCGTGTGTCCGCCGATGCCGGGCAGACGGCGAACACAACCGTTACGAAGAAGACAAAGAGGAAGGAATGGCGGGCGGGTCGGAAGCAACCTGACTCCAGCATGATTGTCCCTTCCTTGTCGAGAGCCAAAGGTCAGGACCATGCGTCGGATTCAGGTATGGTAGCACAATGTGAGGTGCAGAAGGAAGAGAATACGCACCGAAACCGCAGGACATTCCGTCACAGGGGGGGGTTGTGTTCGTGGCTTTCCCGTGGCGTCGGGGAGAACGAACCACACTGAAGGGGCCGCCGTCTCCTCACCGGGGGGCGGACCTCGCCGTGTCTCTGCTCGCCTACCCGTGGCTGCCCAGCACCCGGACTTTGAATCCCAGCATTTGCGACAGCGCCACCATCTCCTCAAAGATGTCCCCGTACGCCACGGCGATGTGGTTGCTCATGTAGTGGGCCATCAGGGTATCACGCGTGATCCCCAGGTACGCCGCCATGAACGGCCACTCCCGTGTCGTACCGCCCCACCAGGCGTCGCGCTTGGACTCGGGAAGCTTCACGACTTCGCCCCGGCCAATGTCCATCCATAGCTCCGGGTTCGCACGGGCGACGCCCGGACTGGCCGTATTGCGGATCCATGCCCGTGCCCAGGTGATCGGGCCGGGCAGGCTTTCGCCGGTGAACGTCCCGCCCGGAACGGGGAAATAGCCCGCCGGCTGGCGGTAGCTGTGTACGCCTTTCAGCGTGTTTGCATCATGGTTGAACGCATAGGCGCTGCAGCTTCCGGAGTTGAGCAACACCCACAGGAACCGGCCGTC
>JAFGJQ010000418.1 GCA_016929015.1 Phycisphaerae bacterium
CCATTCACTCGGATCGAGCTGCCGGTCCGGGATGCGCGGGTAGCCCCCGGCGAACATCGCCTCATCCAGCGATTTCGGGTGCTGTTTGAAACGCCGCATTTCACCGCGCGCCAACGGCATCAGATACACCACCGCGGTTCGCCCGGCCAGCGACTGGCTGACCGACTCCATCATCGTGAGACTCTGTGAACCGGTGAGGATCCAGCGCCCGTGCCGAGGGTCTTCATCAATCAGGCCCTGCACGTAGGACGTTAGCTCGGGCACGCGTTGAATCTCGTCAATGATCACTCCACGATCGAACTGGGCAAGAAAGCCACGCGGGTCCGCGGCGGCGAACGCCCGGACATCGGGGGATTCCAGATTGGCGCAGTCGTGCCGGGGAAACACCATGCGGCACAACGTCGACTTCCCGCTCTGCCGAGGACCGGTCAGGGTCACGGCAGGGAACTTTGCCGCCAGCGCACGGAGTTTCGGGGCCAGGTCGCGATCGATCATGGCTGGGTAGACTACACCACCAGATCGGCTAATTCAAGATCCAACCTTGAATTAGCCTATCCGCTGCGGAAAGGAACCGCCGCGACGGGTCAGGCCGCCCGGACGTCGGCGGCCATGACGAACTGGTGATACAGTTCCGCGTACCGGCCGCCGGCCGACAGCAGTTCCCGGTGCGTGCCGCGCTCGAGAATCCGACCCTGGTCGATCACCAGAATGCAATCCGCCTGCTGGATCGTGCTCAGCCGGTGCGCCACCACAAACGTCGTCCGGCCCGCCAGCAGCCGCTTGAGCGACCGCTGCACAAGCTGCTCCGTGGCCGTATCCACGGAGCTGGTCGCCTCGTCCAGCATGAAAATCCGCGGGTCCGCCAGAAACGCCCGCGTAAAGCAGATGAGCTGCCGCTGGCCGAGCGACATGTTCGCCCCCCGCTCGCCCACGTCCGTCTGGAACCCGTCCTTCAGCTCCAGAATGGCCTCGTACGTGCCCAGGGCCTTCGCCGCGGCGATGACGTCGTCGTCCGTCGCCTCCGGCCGGGTGTAGCGGATGTTCTCCATGACCGTACCGGTGAACAGGTAGTTCGTCTGGAGCACAAGCCCCGTCTGCCGGTGCAGCGACTCGGCCGTCACGTGGCGGATGTCATGCCCGTCGATCAGGACGCGACCCTGTTGCGGCAGATAGAACCGGCTGAGCAGCGAGATGATGCTGCTCTTGCCGCCGCCGGTGTGCCCCACCAGGGCCACCATCTGCCCCGCCTGTGCCTCAAAGTCGATGTCGTGCAGCACCGGCCGGCTCGGGTCGTAGCCGAACGTCACGTGTTCGAACCGCACGTGCCCGCGAATCGTCGGCAGCGGCCGGGCGTCCGGCAGGTCGCTCACGTCCGGCTGCGTGTCCAGCAGGGCGAACACGCGTTCGCCGCCGGCCATGGCCATCAAAAGCTGGTTGTAGAAGTTCCCGAAATGCACGATGGGCCCCATGAACCAGTCCCAATACAGGAAGGCCGTTACGACGGACCCCACGCCCACGCTCCGGTCGATGCGCCCCGAGGCCACCAGGTACCCGCCGTAGAGCAGAATGATCGCCCGACCCGTAAAGCCCACGAAAGCCAGCGACGGCTGATACATCCCGTTCAGCCGCGCCGCCTGCACGTTGTTGGCCGTGTTCCGGCTTTGCAGCGCGTTGAACACGCCCAGGTTCCACTCCTGCCGGCTGAACGCAGTCACCACGCGAACGCCGGTGATGTTCTCCGCCAGGTTGGTGGACACGCGCGTGAAGCCCTCGCGCACAATCTGGTACTGAACGGCCGCCCGCCTGCGGTACGCCAGGTTCAGCAGAAACAGGATCGGGGCCAGCCATACCACGGCCAAGAACAGGCGCGGCTCCGTTCTGAGGAGCATGGCACCCGCCACCATCAGCATCAGGCTGTTCTTGATGGTGGTCTCGATGCCCCACACGTTCACCTCGCGCAGGCTGTTGATGTCGCTCGTGCAGCGGCTGATGATCCGGCCGAGCTTCGTCTTGTCGTAGAAGCTCATGGAGAGTTTCTGCAGATGGGAGAACAGCGCACGCCGGAGGTCGAACTGCACGCGCTCGCCGGCGTCGGTCAGCACCAGGATGGTCCAGCGCTGAAACGCCATCGCCGTCGCCAGCACCAGGGCCCACAGCCCCACGATGCCCGCCAGGTGCCGGATGGCCCCGGCCTCGGTGGGCATGGGGTCCAGCCGTCCGGACGCGAAGTTCGTCGTCCAGTTGATGATCGCCCCCATGAATCGCGGCGACTGCATCTCCAGCGTCACCATGATCATGCTCAGCACCGAGCCCAGGACATAGCGGCGTCGGTACGGCCTCAGGTAGGTCAGCAGCCGCCGGATCAGCTTGCGGTCGACGGGCCGATAGCGAGGCTCGCCGAACTCGGTGAGCACGGGCGGGCCGGCGGACGCCACGTCGCCGTCCCGCCGGCGCCACGGCCTCAGCGCCGCCAGGCGCCTTCGCCACCCGTTCCCTTCCGCGCCCTGCGGACGGGCGTCCGGTCTGTCATCCAAGCGGCTCACCGTGGATCGTTCCCTCGATTTCGACCGACGCGGTCGGCTCCTCGTATTCGCGCATCCGCTTCAGATGCGAGCGATCCTCGCCCGTGTCATCCAACTCCTGATCGCCGTGCAGTTGCAGGTTCACAATGTGGCGATAGTGACCCTCCTGCCGGAGCAGCTCCTCATGCGTGCCCATCTGCGTGATTCGTCCGCGCTCCAGCACGATGACCAGGTCCGCGTTCCTCACCGTGCTCACCCGGTGCGCGATCACAAACACGGTCCGGTCCTGCATGACCAGCCGCATCGCGTTGCGGATGACTTCCTCCGTTTCGGGATCGACCGCAGACGTCGCGTCATCGAGCACGAGAATGCGCGGGTTGGCCAGCAGGGCCCGGGCGATGGCCAGCCGCTGCCGCTGACCGCCGGACAGCGTGGTCCCCCGCTCGCCCAGCGTGGTGCCGTACCCTTCGGGCAGCTCCCGCACGAACTGGTGGGCCAGGGCCAGCCGCGCCGCTCCCTCGATGGGGTCCTCCGGCGCCACGGGTCGTCCGTACGCGATGTTCGCCGCGACGGTATCGCTGAACAGGAACGTTTCCTGGAACACGTACGCAACGTTCCTGCGCACGCTATCCAGCGTCGCGTCACGCAGGTCCGTGCCGTCAATGAGAATGCGGCCGACGTTCGGATCGTAGAACCGGGCGATCAGGCTCACCAGCGTGGTCTTGCCCGCCCCGGTCGGCCCCACAATGGCGACCACGCTGCCGCCCGGGGCCTCAAACGTCACGTCGTGCAGCACCGGCTTGGCCGCGTCGTATCCAAACGTCACGTTCTCGAATCGCACCGTGCCAGGCCCGTCCGCCAGGGGCCGCGCATCCGGTTTCTGCGGCACGGTCGGAGCGGCGTGGAGCACCTCGTGCAACCGCCGGGCGGAGACGACGGCGTTCTGGTACTGGTCGTTGATGACGGAAATCTGCTGGAATCGCCCCAAAATGGCGCCCATGGCAGAGCCGAGCATTAAGATGTCGCCCGGCGTGAGTTTCGCCTTGAGCACCAGAATCCCCGCCGCCATGAACAGCGTCAGGTGCGAGGCGGACGCAATGCCCCGCATCACCGGCATGAAGTTTGCAAACAGCCGGATGCGGAACATCACCTTGGAAAAGAAGGCATCGCAGTTGGCGTTGTACTTCTGCAGCTCCTGGCGCTCCGTGGCAAACGCCTTCACCACGTGCACGCCCGCGATGTTCTCCGTCAGAATCGAGATGTTCCGGTCGCCGGCCTCCATGACGTCCTTCAGCGTCGGCTGGGCCCGGCGGCCGAACCGGCTGATGTACCACATCCAGATCGGCAACGGGGCCAGGGCCAGGCCCGCCACCCACGGCGAACGCGAGAACAGCAGAACCAGATACCCGCCGCTGATCAGCACGATCTCCAGCGTAATCAGCACCGCCGACTGCACAAACGCCCGCACGTTCTGCAGGTCGCTCAACGACCGGTTGATCAGCTCCCCGGTGGAGACGGCGTCGTGAAACCCGAACCCCACCCGCTGCAGCTTGTCGTACACCGCTTCCCGGATGTGAAACACCATCGTCATGCCGAGCCGGGCGTTGGTGACCTCGCGCAGAAAGCTCAGCACACCCAGACTCAGCGTGAACCCGCCCAGCAGCAGAACGATGCTCCGCAGGGCCGTCGCCTCCGGCCGACCGCCGGTCAACCACGCCCATGCGCCCTCCGGCGCCGCCATCGCGGCCACGTCCACAGCCTTGATGCGGTTGACCGCCTCCGCCATCACCCGCACCGCGGTGATCTCCGCACCCGTCCACACGACGAGGAGCAGGCAGGCCAGCACCACCAGCCGCTTCACCGGCCGCAGGAACCGGAACATCCACCGCACGAGCTGACGTTGGCTGATCTCTTTCGCGTCCGACGACACCGATTACCCCACCCACAATTCGGATGAACCCCTTCCGTCCGGACAACAGCGATTCTACCCCCGGGAGAGCGGCCAGACACGCAGTCCGGCGCTTTTTACTGCCCGGGCCGGCCCCCGCCCGTGACGGTTTGCTGCATTGGCATCACCCGCCGTTCGACGGTACCATGCCGCATCATGAAGCTGAACTGGCATCGTCTGACCGTCCATACGAAGTATCCGTTCACCATCGCCCGGCCGGGCGCTTCGGTCGACGGCACCGCCGTGAACCGCATCATCGTCGAGCTTGAGCACGACGGAATCGTCGGCCGCGGCGAGGCGGCGCCCTCGCCCTTCTACAACCAATCGCTCGATACGGTCGAGGCCACGCTCCGCCAGGTCGGGCCGCTGCTGGGCGACGATCCGTACCAGATCGGCCCGATCGTGGACCGCCTGCTGGCCCGCTTTGACGACCAACGAGCCACGGTGGCCGCCCTGGACGAGGCCCTTCACGACTGGGTCGGACAGCGGCTGGGGGTGCCCGTCTGGCGGCTCCTGGGCCTCAACGGAACGGACTGCCCCCCCACCTCCATGACCGTCGGCATCGCCGAGCTGGATCTGATCGCCCGCAAAACGCGCGAGGCCGCCGGGTTCCACATCATCAAGGTCAAGGTGGGCACACCGAATGACGAAGCCGTCCTGGCCACCGTTCGCGAAAACGCCCCTGCCGGCTGCAAGGTGCGCGTGGACGCCAATTGCGGCTGGTCCGCCGACGAGGCCGTGGACCGCATCCAGGCGCTTCGGCCGTTTGACCTGGAAATGATCGAGCAGCCTATCCCCCCGCATCAGTATGACGCGCTGCGCCGCATCACACAGACCGTCGGCCTGCCGATCATCACCGACGAGGACAGTTGCCGGCCCGCCGACGTGGTGAAGCTCGCCGGCATCGTCACCGGCATCAACATCAAGCTGTCCAAGTGCGGCGGCATCCGGCAGGCGTTCGACATGATCCGCCTCGCCCGAAACCTGGGCCTCCAGGTCATGCTCGGCTGCATGGTGGAAACGTCCGTCGGCATCTCCGCCATCGCCCAACTGGCCCCGTTGGCCGACTATGTGGACCTCGACGGACACCTTCTGCTGGCGGACGATCCGTTCACGGGCCCCACTCTGCAGGACGGCGTCGTAGCGCCCCCCGACCGCCCCGGCCTGGGCATCGGGCGGGCCTGAGCAAGGCGGGGTGCCGTGCGGCGAGGTTCGTTGACAGCGATGAGGTCCGAGGTTCAGGCTATCGAGGGATCAGTCGCGCGGAACTCCGCCAAGTTCGCGGTTGTGAACGGCCCCGATTGAGTTCCCGCAGACAGCGGACGGCCGGTCTCGCGGAGCAAGCCGCGCGCAGTCGAAGGCTGCGGCGGTCCGGTCGATGTTCCGGCAGGCCCGTTCAAAACAGCAGGGCCGCCATCGATCTTTCTCCGTCTTCCATGCATCGACGATTTGCTGAAGGACGGAGCGTTTCCTGTCGTCAACGAGCAGAACCTGCAGCGTGTCGCCCTTGGCGCTCACGACGGCAACGCCCTCGGCTCGGAAACCGTCTGGCAGGTCGCCGCGATCCTGGATTCGCTCACCTTGCGGATCCCAGAGGACCAAGCGCTGGCGATCGGGCGAACCGCCTTGAGACTCCAGCACCACGATGTAACGCTTGCTGCCGGGGATTCGGTCCATGGACCGAATGCCTCCAGGCGGGTGGCCCGGGGAACCCGACGATGCGCCGCCATCGATGCTCTTCCATGCCAACACTTCCGGGACCTCGGTCGACTCCTTCTCGATAAGCCGCAAGAACAACACCGGGGCAGCCCGCCCGGAAGGGGCTGCTGAATCGAGCGGACCGCGGAAGCCCAAGACCAGGACGGCGGCCCCGTCCTCGGCCGCGGGCGCGCAGGCCAGACCCTCCACGTCGATGCCGCCGTCCTCGGCACGCCGGAAACTCTCCCCGTTCGACCAGGTCCGGTTGGAGTCTGACAGAAGCCAGTTTCGCAGGTCCGGGCTGTGTTGCGCCGAGACCCGGCGCAGGTCCACCAGCGAAGGATAGTCACGCCCCGGCTTCAAGCGAAAACGGACCGCCTGAACCCGCGCCAGAGGGTCTCTGGGCCGGCCGTCTTTCGGCAGGCTCAGCGAGGTCATCGCAAAGTACTCTCCTTCGTCTGTCCGGGCGAGTCCCTCAAGATCCTCCAACTGGAACTGCTCCGACTGACGCCGAGTCAGCAGCCGGTGCGCCACGATCTCGTTGTTGGCATCCACCTCGTCGGGACGAAACATGAACACTTCGTAGCCGGGGTTTTCGGGGCCGGTGTCCGAAACCCCCACGGCAACCTGCAGGACGGGATCCCACACCAGGCCGGACGGCTCCAGCTTGCCGCCATTTCGCGCCACCAGCCGAGGATATTCCCCCGTCTCGCGCGCACAGGCCATTCCGCAAAGCGGGGCCGCCGCGAGGAAGGTCAAGCACATGCTCGCAAGTCCGTACTGCCTGGTGATCATCTGGAATGCTCTCGGTTCGCTTGATTGGGCCGGGCACGGCCGATGCCCGCGAGGTCCCGGACCTCGCCAGATCGACGCGGGAAGATCCTCGGCCCGGGCCGAATGCGGGGGACGGTCGTGCGAGCCGGTCGGTCACGGTTCCGGGTCCCAGGGCCCCATGTCCTCCGGCTGCCAGATCAGCGGATGGTTCGCCACGGATTGCCGGGCGACCACGTGCTCCCTCATGTTCTGCACATGCCAATCCGTAAACAGCAGATTGGCGGCCACGTTGTGCCGGTAGTTCACGTCATCATTTCGCTGTCGCCAACGACCCTTGAAGGAGATGTTGTCGCCCCCCACGTCTCCGTCGAAGAGCAGCACGGTGCGCTCCGGGTGGCGAAGCGTGCTGAGACGTCGATACGGCTGGTAGCAGGGACTCGTCTGGTTCGTCTCCGCAAGCTTGCTGTTCATCCGATAGCTCTCTTCCCGGTTGGGATCGCTGCGCAGCACGGTCGGGCAGGCCTTGATTCGTTCCGGCGCCACGGTGGACGTGGGCGTCCAGTTGATCGCATCGAACCAGCAGATACGCCCCATGTGCTCCTCTCCGCGATCCTCATAGGGCAGGTAGTCGCGATGCTGCTCCGCGTAGATCATCATCATGCGTCCCCATTCAACAAGAACGGTTCGGCAGATCACCGAACGAGCGTTCTCGCGAGCTCTGGCCACCGACGGAATTACGATCGCCATGAGCAGAGCGATAATCGATATCACAATCAGGACTTCGACCAGCGTGAACGCGGCCCTCGCGTCGCATGTCGAGCGACGCTTCTCCGTTTTCCTGGACATGAGTCGCTCCATTCCCACGGACCCGCTGGCAGACAGAAGCGCTTGGCAGCCTCTCCCTGCGCGGGGCCGATGGTAGAGATGAAGAACGGTGAGCAGGCAGGCCACGGACCCGACAGACAGAACACCTCCCCGCTTACCGCCTTCCCCCCGTCGCCCGAAGCAATGCGACCGGCAGCCCTCGCCGGCCGAAGCTTCCTAGTGGACCGGGGCAATCCGAACGGCCTCTCCGGGAATCAGCCGGCCCTCCTCCGGCAACGTAACCCGCATTCCGCGTCCCCAGGCCGGACACAGGGGAACGGGCCGGCTACGCACCGGAACCTCCGTCACCGCCGCTGACAACCGGCTGACCGTGCCGATCCACGTCCGACTTCTCCCCAGGTCGGCCACCGGCTCCACCGACACCCGGGCACCCACCGCGAACGAACGGGCAAGCGACTCGGGAAGGTAGGCCACCACCTCGTGCGCGGTCGTGGGGGAGATTACGGCCAGCGGGACACCCGCCGGCAGATGGTCTCCGGTCCGAACATCCAGGCGGATGATCTGGCCGTCGATCGGCGACCGAAGAACGTGCGTGTCAATCCGACGAATGATCTCCTCCAGATCGCGTCTCCGCGCGTCGATGGCAAGCCTCAGGGAGGCAAGGACGGGATCCTCCGGAGCACCAATCGATTCCTGGCGAAGGAGCCGGGCCCAGCGCAGGTCCGACTGTTCGAATGCTTCCTTCGCACGCGGAAGCAGCGAAACGTCTTCCGTCTCAACCTCCCGCCCGGTTGGATCGTGGGTCTCTGCCGTGTCGAACGCGGGGGGCGGCGCACCTTCCATCCCGGCCATGGACTTCATGATTTCGTATTCGACACCGGCCCAGTGCCGCTCGAGGCGATCCCTCGCGTTCGCCATGAGCTGCGCCAGGTAATCGAGGTGCGCCGACTCCCGATCCACGGCGAATTGCCGCACCCGGTCCGGGTCACCGGCCGTCGGCACGGCCGCCTCCACCTGCAGGCGGGCCCGCTCTGCTTCCAACTCGCCCCGCAGACGTTTCAGGTCCGCCTCGATGGCGGCGAGCTGAGTCCGCTCTTCCTCGTCGTCCATCGCCACGATCATCTGCCCTTCCCGCACGGAATCGTAAAGCTCCACCAGGACTTCTCGAACCACTCCCGGCTCAAAACGGGCCAGCGTAACCGGTGCGTCGATCACATGGCCTGTGACGACGCTCGGGGCCCCTTGCATCCGGTACACCTGGACGGCCGCCAGGATGGCGCCGATCCAGACCAGGACGGGCACCGCCGAAACCAGCAGCCGGCGCCGGCGTCTGGTTTGCGGTAACGCACGCGGGTCATGCTCTTCCGCCATCTTCAGCCTCCGCCGACTAGGCTATGTCCTCGTTGGCCTGATCGATGACCAGGTGAACCGCGTCGATCCGAAACGCCCGTTTTAGCGCGGCCACCAGGTCAGGACCGTCCTCGGGGTCGTGCAGCCGCACCTTGTAGGCGCATTGGCACAGCGGCTCCTGCCCCGATTCCGTCAATACAGACTCATCCACGGAAACGACGGAATACCCCCGGCAAAAATCCTTCAGAACCGCCGCAACGTCGCTCGAACGCAGGGCGTGCGACGGAACCTCAAACCGCAGCAGACTGTCCCGGGCGTGCCAGGCACCAAAACCGGTCAGGAACAGATAGGCGGCCACCGCGTTGGCGACGACCGATCCCAGGATGGCCGTGCCGAGATACCCGAACCCCGCGGCCATCCCGCACACCATCGCGAGGAACACGAAGGCTATGTCCCGGGAATCCCGAATGATCGTGCGAAAGCGAATCAGAGCCAGCCCGCCCAGGAGCCCGAAGGCGGCCACCACGTTCCCGGCCACCAGCGACATGCTCATGGCCGCGATGATCGAGATCAACACCAGCGCCTGGGTGAAGGTCCGCGAGTAGGAAACGCCTCGATGAGTCCAACGGTAGCACCAGGCGTTCAGTTGACCGACAATGAACGCCACCAGCAATGACAGCAACAACGACAACAGGAAGCCCGACGGCGGCGCCTGAACCGGGCTAGACAGCCGCTGCAGAATGTCCATCATGCTCCGTCCTTCCCATTACACCGTGGAGGGCCGGCACCGTGTCCGCCGCCCTCGAACACAACGCGTACTTGCAAACGCCCCGCCGGGTCATGTCCAGGCGGTGCAGCATGTCGGCCACCCAGAAGGGATACGTGCCCGTGAACTTGATCTCCAGAATGACGCCGCCCGGATTCACCGGCCACCAGAGCTGCGGCTCGAAATCGTTTGGGGACAGCAGGGCCCCGCAGTGCAGGTCTCGATCGAGCGTGATCCGCAACCGCTCGCCGGAGGTGTCCTCGTACGCCTCGCGTCGGTAAAGCACCCCCAGAAGAGGCCTCGCGTCATAACGGCGTTGCACATCGAGAAATGCGCAGACGTTCTCTTGCGCATGCTGCTCCAACGCGACCGGCGATCCGATCAGGGGCCGACGCAGGTTGAGAAGCTCGCGGACTCGATCCGGCGGCACCATGGCGCGGGTTTTGCGCACGACTCCGTGGTGCCGGCTCTTGATTTCGAAGAACGCGGCGTGCCCGTTCGCCGGCCGCTGAGTTCCGCGGTACGTGCGGACGCGAAGCTTCGAACGGATCGGGGCGCCCTCGATAGTATCGCGGAGAAAGTCCCGTCCCGGAGAATCCAGATAGATCGAGAGGATGGGATATTCGTACGTACCTCGCTGCCGACAGAACGGATCCCGCGGCAGATGTTCTCGACAGAAACTCGCAACCCGCACGGCCAAATGTTCGTTGACGATGTACTTTATCTCATGCCGTTCGTACGTGGTCGAGATGTTGTGGTGATGACCTTTCATCCCCTTCTCTTTCTCCCGGACGTGATTGCCCCCCTGATGCACGCGTGGCGCGTCCTGAAGTGACGGGTGTCAGGAAACCCTTGCACGCACTCGAGCATCCCGTTGCGGAATACAACATCATATGCCCGACGGCGACAACAGGCCAACCCATACGAAACACGGCGTGCTCCCGCCACCTGCATCACTGCCGGAAAACCCCGATCACTCGTCACCACCTGCTCACGAGCACCACGCTCTATAGCGCCGTCGCCTGAGCGTTTCATCACGTCACTATCCCATGGCTTGCGGTCTGCGGATGCCCGCACACCCCTTCCAACTCCGCTCTGATCCGCCTGTAAAGACCTGCTGAAACAGCCCAGAGACACATGGCCCCGCGTCAGCATGTCGATCCGGGTCAAAGACCCCGCAGCCCGCAGCCCCTGCGTCCGGACCATTCGTGCTTCGCCGGAGCGGCTGGATGTGGGCCGAATCGACGTTCCCGTCGGATTCGTGTGCGTGCCTCGTGTCGTGCGAACCGCCCGGCGCGGCGATACGCGGCGGTCTCCGACTTGAATCAGACCGTCGCACGAGCCAAAGCTGTAAGCCGCAGTTCATTCCAGGGACTCTCAGCGCACTCCATCCTCGCATAAGACCGATCTGACACACGCAAGGAAGACCTCTTGGCGTCCATGCTCGACCGGCGGCACGCCCGGCGGCCCGGTGCAAC
Organism: Phycisphaerae bacterium; assembly: GCA_016929015.1. Classification (GTDB taxonomy): domain Bacteria; phylum Planctomycetota; class Phycisphaerae; order UBA1845; family UBA1845; genus JAFGJQ01. The sequence goes on from JAFGJQ010000418.1 coordinate 11,362, forward strand.
CTGATGGCAGTGCACAAGCGGCGAGGCCGGCCACACACCACGCGTCCGGCGATCGACTTGCCCTGGCGCCCCGAGACCGCAACAGGCGCGCCGCGCAATAGGGTCATTCAAGCCAAGTGTCACGCGTGCGATTTGAGCTTGGCCCGGAGTACCCAATTCCCGCATCGACGGCCCTGCGACGGATCTGCGTCGTGCCGCCAACGTTCACATCTCCTGTCGCGCGCACTCCGCCGTTTCGCACGCACTCCAGTCATACGTGACCCCTGCCATCCGCTGCCTGTCAGTCTGCGACAACGGTCCAGTATCCGGAATGGCTGCCGTCGGCCTGTGGTCCGTGGCCGGGAACCACTCCTTGCGGGACGCTGGCGGCAACCCCACGTGTTCCGGTTGCGCGGAGCGCTCCGCAGAAGCCTTGCCGTCCGCGCGCCAGTCGCGATACTTCACCCGCGTCCGCGATACGATGAATGCCGCTCGTTGTCGCGATGGAACGTCAGTGACGAAACCACCCAGCGAAAGGACCCCTTATGCAGCGATTGACGATCGGATTCCTTTTGGCGGCCATCATCGTGCCGATCGGCTGCTCGCGCCCGGGCACGCCCGTGCCGGCCACCAATGACGTCATCATGGTCTGCGGCCGGCGCATCCACGTGGGAGCGCCGGTCGTCCTGTGGACGGACCCGGGCGGATACGACGCGTACCGCGCGGAGTGCCGCTTCGTTCCCGACCGCGTGCTGCCCGTCCGCCCCGGCGACGACAATCCCTCCGCCCAGCGCTACGACACATACCGGCGGAACATTCCGCCGGAGGTCAAAGAGCACGTGCGCCTGCACGGCTGGGACCTGCCGCGGCTTCAGCAATACGTGGATCTCTTCGTCATTCACTACGATGCGTGCGGCACCTCGGAGAACTGCTTCCAGGTCCTGCACGACATGCGCGGCCTGTCCGTACACTTCCTGCTGGACCTGGACGGCACCATCTACCAGACGCTCGATCTGAAGGAGCGGGCCTGGCACGCCGGCACGGCCAATGACCGCTCCATCGGCATTGAGATCGCCAACAAGGGCGCCTATCGCGATCTGAGCGTCCTGGACGAGTGGTACGCCCGCGATGCGTCCGGCCGGCTGTACGTCACGGTCCCCGCCGTCTACGAGCACGGCGGCGCGGTCCGCACGCCGAACGCCGGCATCCGCACGCCGAACTTCATCGCCCGGCCCGCTCGCAGCGAGCCGGTGTGCGGCACCATCCAGGGCGGCAAACTCTGCCAATACGACTTCACGGAGGAGCAGTACCGCTCGCTGGTCAAGCTCACCGCCGCGATGTGCCGCGTCTTCCCGAAGATCACCTGCGACTACCCGCGTGACGAAAGCGGCGCGCTGCGCACGACCGCCCTTTCCTCCGAAGACCTCAAGGCCTATCACGGCATCCTCGGCCACTGGCACATCACGCCGCAGAAGACGGACCCCGGCCCCGCCTTTGACTGGGACCGCGTGGTCCGCGAAGCCAAACCGTAGAAGACGAAATACACGCGAAACGCCGGCAGAAAGAACCGGCCGCATCGAAGCGTCCGAGACGAAGGCCCGCTTGAGGAGGGACCGGCCTTGCGGCGCCGGGCCTTGTCCAGTGTTCGGCATCGAGTCTCTTGTTTCCAGATTATGGCCGGTTTCAGTGCTGAAACCCGAAGCCCCGACCCCGGCTCGCCCGGGCAGCCCGGATGCAACGGCTCCCCGAGGCCGGCCCCTCGCCCGCGCCGCCACGCCGGCCGCGCATTCGGTCAAGTTCATCCCGCCGATCAGTCGATACACGTTTGGTTATCGGACGACGTAACGGGGCCGATATTTGTAGCTTATATCGCGTCCCGGCCCTTCCGATGTGTGAGCGTGGCCCGTTCCCGGAGCCGAAGACCGGGGCCCCTCGCCATCTGAGCGCAGGTTCATCCGACCGTCGCAGGAAGAGCCGAGAAATGATGCAGACAGCAAAACGAACAAGCGGTTTGGGAGTTCTCACGGCAACGCTCATCCTGACCGGTTGCATTTGCTCGCAGCCGGTCGACGTGGAGCCCCTTCCGCCGGTGGAGCCGCGGCCCATGCTGTCCGCCTCCGCCGATGCCCAGATCACCCTGTTCGGCGAGCTGCCCGACCGGCCCGAGGTGCCGTTCTTCAGTCGGGACAACACCTCGCTGCTGCGCCACACCTTCGCAGAGGAAGGCGCCGACTTCGATCCCGACCTCGACCCCACCGGCACGCGCCTGGTCTTCGCCTCCACCCGACACACGATCCGCCCCGACCTCTACATCAAGTCCGTGGACGGAACGGCCGTAACGCAGCTCACCGCCGACCCGTCGTCCGACGTGCAGCCGGTCTTCTCGCCGGACGGAAAGTTCGTCGCCTTCGCCAGCGATCGCGCCGGCAACTGGGACATCTGGATCATCAACGTCGACGGCACGCAGCCGGTGCAGGTCACCCGCGGGCCCGAGGACGAAGTGCATCCGAGCTGGTCGCCCGACGGCAGGCAGCTCGTGTTCTGCAGCCTGGCCCGCGGCAGCGGCCAATGGGAGCTGTGGATCGCCGACGCCACCGCCGGCGCCACGAAAAGCTTCATCGGCTACGGCCTCTTCCCGGAGTGGAGCCCCTCGGGCGAGATGATCACCTATCAGCGGGCGCGTCAGCGGGGCAGTCGCTGGTTCAGCATCTGGACCGTCCGGTTGGTGGACGGCGAGCCGCGTCATCCCACGGAGATCGCCTCCAGCACCGAGTACGCCATGATCACGCCCGCCTGGAGCCCGGACGGACAGAAGCTCGCATACTGCACGGTGGCCACCGCGCCGCCGGCCGACACGGATATTGCCACGTCCCTCGAAGTGGCGGACGTGTGGATCGTGGACGTCGACGGGCAGTCCCGCATCCGGCTGACCGACGGACACAGCGCCAACTACGGGCCCACCTGGGCCGCGGACGGCCGCGTGTTCTTCACCAGCACGCGGGGCGGACACGAAAACATCTGGTCACTCGTGCCGGGCGCCTACACGCCGGAACTGGTCGGACCCGAACGCGGCATCATCAGCCACGGTCCGGATGCCGACAGTGCCGGACCGGGCGCCGGTGCGTCGTGATTTTTCGGACAATCCGTTACCGGCCGGCTTCAGGACGGCCGCCGGTTGGACGATGAGAGAAGCGATCCCGGCCGCGGGAAGGTCCAGGAAGGACCACGGCGGAGCCGACCTGCGGAATCAGAAAGGCAGTGGATCAGGGATGATCCGGCACGCGATAAAGAAACGGACTCAGGCGGCGTCGGTCGTGGTGACCCTCGCTGGATGCCTTGGAGGTCTGACCGGCTGCGGTCCCCAGGTCCAAACGGCGCCCGTCCGGATCGCCAACGCCTACCTCGGGCCGCTGACCGTGGCCGTTGCACCGGCCCTGAACTTCAGCGGTTCGACCGCGTTCGATCCGAACACGGTGGCCGACATCATGGCCTCCGAACTGGACGCCGTGGTGGGTGTGGAGGTGATTCCGGTCAGCCGCGTGCTGGCCGTCCTGGGTCAGGAAGGGCGCGACGGCGTCGCCTCGCCGGCCCACGCCCGGAGCATCGTGGAACGACTGGGCGCCGACGCCATCCTGGTTTTTGCGGTGACCGAATATGAACCCTACCATCCGCCTGTCGTGGGCATCGCCGCTCAACTGTACGGCGTACGCCGTGTCGGTGAAGCCGGCGGCCTCGATCCGGTCCGACTCTCGCGCGAAGCCCGTCCGACCTCGACGGAGCCCGGACCGGGAACGTTCGGCCCCCTCGCCCAGGCGGAACGGGTATACAACGCTTCCCACGGCTACGTGGCCGAAGACATCCGCGACTTTGCCGAACTGCGAGACGCCGGAGAAAGCCCGTTCGGCTGGCGACTCTACGTGGAGAGCCAGCAACACTTTCTCCACTACGTCTGCGAACGCACGCTGCGATCGATGTTCGGCGGGGGCGTAGACCTGGCCCTGGCCCAGGGACAGTAAGACGACGGATTACACAAGGCAACGGACCAATGAGCGATCGGGTACGGCAATTATCACTCGTAAAGGGATCGGAACGGTTTGTTTTCCGATATCAGGCGGGGCGGGAGGCGGACGTCATCGACGTCTTCTCCGATCTGGCCGCCAGCCCTTCCAGTGCCTTTGACTGGTTCGATGCGGCCGTGCTCAGCTACCAAATGGGGCGTCGGCTGGAGATGGAGCTGGACCAGATCGCGACGTAATGCGTGCAGGCGACTCGCGGCAACCGGCGGACCCTCGACCCGGGCCGGCCGGTTCTGACGGACGTGCAATGGGATTTCGCCGAAGTAGTGGCTGCCAATCATGAGCGAAATTGATTTGATCAACGAGTTCCTCAACTACCTCAAGTTCGAGCGGCACTTCTCCCCCCACACCGCCAAGTGCTACGCCGCAGACCTCAGTCAGTTCTGCGCGTTCCTTCGCGAAGGTCGGGGAGGCGCCGGCGGCCACGGCGGCGACACCGGATATGCCACGCCGCCGTCGGGCACCGCGGTGATGGTCAAGACGGACATCCGACAGAAACTCATCAGCGTGACGACCGAGCAGGTCAAGACCTTTTTGGCCTACCTGGCGGAACAGGACTACTCCAAGTCCACCACCGCCCGAAAGCTGGCCACGCTGCGCAGCTTCTACAAGTTCCTCCTGCGACGCAACTACGTGCCGGCCAACCCGCTGGCCGCCATCCGTACGCCCAAGCAGGAACGCCGGCTGCCCAAGTTCCTGGAGGCCGACGCCATCACCAAGCTGCTCAACACGCCCGATGACAACACGCTGCTCGGTGCCCGCGACCGGGCCATGCTCGAGGTGATGTACTCCACCGGCATCCGCGTCAGCGAGCTGGTGGACCTGAACCAGGGCGACATCGACTTCGTCGGCCAGTGCGTCCGCGTCCGCGGCAAAGGCAAGAAACAGCGCCAGACGCCCATCGGACCCACCGCTCTCGCCGCCATCAATCGATACCTCGAGCTTCGCCGCAACGACCCGCGAAACGCCACTTCAGACGCCCAGGCCCTCTTCGTGAACAAGCACGGCCAGCGCCTGAGCACGCGGAGCGTCCGCCGCAAGCTGGACAAGTACCTGGCCGAGGCCGGGCTCGACCCGACCATCAGCCCGCACACGCTCCGCCACAGCTTCGCCACGCACATGCTCAACAACGGCGCCGACCTGCGGTCCGTGCAGGAACTGCTGGGACACCAGTCGCTGTCCACCACGCAGATCTACACGCACCTGACCGCCAAGCGGCTCAAACAGGCCTACGACGACGCGCACCCGCGCGCCTGACGAAACAGACACACGACAGCCATCACGCACCGGCCGCGGTCTCGCCCCGCGGCCGGTTTTTTTGCGCTTTCTGTAGGCCCGTTCGCGGGCCTCCGCCACCGAAGGCAGGCTGCAGGCTGGTGTGCACGGCCAGAAGGGGGGCTACGTGCGTCGCCACGAAGGCCGACGAGGCGATCGTGAAGTGGTCACCCAGATAGCCGAGGCGGACATCCGAGGGAATCCAGGATCGTTCGCTCACGATCGGCGGAGGGCACCTGAAGCCGACTGCGCCGCAACTGGGCCCCCATCTGCGATCGTTGCTACCGAATAGCAGCGGACCCACGATGTTGATGACGTCCAGACGGGAGTGAAAACTGTGGATCGCCAGCGCCCATTCCGCCAGCTCGTCCCAAACATAGGAGGGGGATACCGAAGCAGCCAAGAGCACGATTCGGCCGATCCGTCTCGGGTGGGTCACCCGCTTGGCAGCCTCCAGGGCAAGGTAGCACCCGCTCGAGTAGCCCACCATGTGGATCACGGCGCGGGGATGCTCGACGGCAAGCCGGTCGAGAAACCGAGCCAGACGCCGGGCCCGCCGTTCGAGCCGGCGGCGACGGATCAGATCGGGTATCACGAGCATCGCACCGGCAACGCTGCTCCAGAGGAACAACCGCAGCAACTGCCGGCCACCGGCTTGCCGCAACCCTCGACAAAAACCCGAAAAACCCCAGATGATGAAAAGCCACCGGACCGGTTCGACAAAGACGACGATGGCGTCTTGTGAATCGCCGCTGCCGTCGTATCGGCGGACGCGACGGCGATTGACAATGATGGCGGCCAACCACACGACGAGGATTCCGGTTGCGATGAGTACGACGCGAATCATGATGCGATTCCGCTTTCCCCTTCGCCGGGGCCCAAGTTGCCGAAGCGTGGATTCCGGACCCACGCGATGGGACGTC
>JAFGJQ010000419.1 GCA_016929015.1 Phycisphaerae bacterium
CGAACGACGCCAGCGATCTGGCGTAGGAAACGACGATCTCGCGGACGGCCTGTTCATCAACACGGCCGGCGTCGGCGTGCAGAGGCCGGACGCCCGCCTGGGCGTTGCCCGCGTGGAGCCGGGCGACGCCGTGCTGTTCAGCAGCCGGATTGCCGAGCACGGACTGACGATTCTGTCCGTGCGGAACGGGATTGAGTTCGATACGGAGCTGCACAGCGATGCGGCCCCGCTGAATCATCTGGTTGGGGCGTTGCTGGACAGCGGCGCGGATGTGAAGTTCCTTCGAGACGCCACACGCGGGGGCGTGGCCGGCGTGCTGACGGACATCGCGGAAGGCCGGTGCGTCGGGGTCGAGGTCGAGGAAGGGCGGGTGCCGGTGTCGCGAACGGCCCGGCACGCGGCGGAAATGCTGGGGCTGGATCCGCTGGTGACGGCCAACGAGGGTGTTGTCGTGGCGGTGGTAGCGGGTGCGGACGCGGAACGCGCACTGGCAGCCCTGCGGGGCGATCCACGCGGCGTCAACGCGGCGGTCGTGGGTCGCGTCGTGGAGAGTGACCCGCCGATGGTGGAGTTGCTGACGCAGGCGGGCGGCCGGCGGGTGGTGCAGCGTCCCTACGGCGAAGAGCTTCCGCGCATCTGTTGAGGACTGGGGGTGCCATGCCCGTTTCCGCCGAAGGCGGATCGGGCATGGGGAGTCGCGGCGGCGGGGATGCAGGCGAAACATGCCCGAGGCTGAAGCCTACGGGCACCCGGCACCCACGGGGGCGCGATCGTGGTGAAGGAGGAGTAGTGCACGAGTTTTCGATCGTTCAGTCGATCTGCGAACACGCGATCCGCGAGGCAGAGGCGCACAACGCCGCCCGCGTGCTGTCGTTGTGTTGCCGGGTGGGCGTCATGCGACAGCTCGTGCCCGAGCTAATGGAAACCGCGTTCACACTGACAAGCGAAGGAACGATTCTGCAGGGTGCGCGGCTGGAGCTTGAAACGGAGGGCGTCCGAGTGCGCTGCGAAGACTGCGGGCACGATGCGGTAACGGACGAGATTCCATTTGCCTGTCCGGCATGTCATTCCGGGTTCATTCGGTGTGAGGGCGGGCAGGAGATTCTGCTGGTTTCGCTGGACCTGGAGCAGGAGGATTGTCATGGAAGTGCGGATTCTCCGCCGGCTTGAGGCGAAGAATGAGGCGGATGCGGCGGCCGTACGGGACCTGCTGGCGGCCCACAACGTGCGCGCCATCAACATCATGGGCTCGCCCGGCTGCGGCAAGACGACCCTTCTGGAGCGTGTGCTGCCCCGGCTTCAGCCACGCTTCCGCTGCGGGGTGCTGGAGGGCGACCTGTTCACCGCACGCGACGCCGAACGCATCGCGGCCATCCACGTTCCGGTCATTCAGCTCGAAACGCAGGGGTCGTGCCATCTGGACGCCGCCCTCGTGCATCGCGGCGTGTGCGAACTGCCGCTGGCGGATCTGGACTATCTGTTCATCGAAAACGTGGGCAACCTGGTCTGTCCGGCCAACTTCGACCTTGGCGAGGCCGCCCGCCTCATTGTGCTCAGCGTGACCGAGGGGCACGACAAGCCGGAGAAATATCCCCTGCTCTTCGCTCGGGCAGACGCCATTGTCATCACGAAAATGGACCTGCTGGCCCACACCAATTTCGATCTGCCGGCCGCGGAGGCGGACATCCGGAAGTTCAACACGAACGCGCCGATCTTCCACTTCGACACGCAGACCGATCCGGGGCCGCTCGTCGATTGGCTGGCGGGCTGAGGAGCGTTGCGCACTCAATCGTACTGCAGCAGGTCGCGCATGGTGACCATGTCCTGCACGTGCTCCACGGCTCCCGCGCCGTCGAAAAACACCTCGAAGGCCATGGAGTCCGAGAATCGGTACGGGAAAGTGAAGCCGTGCGGCAGCTCGTTGCGGGCAAGGCGGTCGGCCAACTGCTTCTCGTCGAACCGGTTCTCCGGGCCGGGCTTTGTGAATTCCCTGCCATTACGAGTCTGGACGATGATGGTCCGGTAGGTCGGCGGCGGGTTTTTGCAGGTCGCGATCACCTGGTTCCAGGTCATGCCCGGCAGAATGGCCTTCTTGGCCTCCTGCCCCGCCTTGGTGGGATCGAACGAGGCATACCCCCCGAAATAGTACAGACAAACGCCACCAATCACGAAGATGACCAGCAGAATCAGTAAGCCCTTCATCGGTCCGCCTCCTTTGGGTGACATGAGAGTCCCCGTCATGCGGCATCGGCCCCCGAGAGACTCGGCAACAACGATGTTCCGATAGTCTACCCGGCCGGTGGGCGCGGCTGGAAGGGCCTGCCGGGCATCCCGTTGGCCGTCTTTCTCCACTTTCACTTTTGGCCGAGATTCGGTTAAACTGGGTAGATTGCTGGGAAAGGGCCCTGCCCTCGCAACAATCTCAGGAGCATACCGATGGAGCGAAGGAAGCCACGCCGATCGTACTGTCCTGTTCCCCGAGCCCGCCCGTGGGGCATGTGCCTTGCCGTCTTCTGCATCGTGGCTTCCTCGACGGCGGCCTTCGACCCGCTGAGCGGGGATTACACGAGGGATGAGCCGCTCGACATCCGGGTCGTCACGTACAACCACCATGGGAATTTCATCTCCGACCCCGGCCGGGACGCGGCGTTCAACCGCATCCTGACCGCGCTGGATCCGGACGTCATCTGCTTTCAGGAATTCTCCAGTTCCGTCGAAGCCGGCGAGATTGTGGCTCGACTGAACAGCGTCCTGCCCGTTCCGGGTGGATCGTGGCGCGTGCATTTCGGGTTGCTCGGCGGCACGCGCACGATCGTGGCCTCGCGCTTTGCGTTTCTGATGACCCGCACCGACACCGAGCCGGAGTCGTCCACGCGCGGCGTGACCATGGCGCTGGTCAACCTGCCGGCCGCAGACTATCCCGTGGACTTGTACATCATGGGCGTACACCTCAAGTGCTGCGGCGACCCGGGCGGTCCGGAAGACGAGGACCGTCAGCGCAGCGCGGACGCCATCGCCAACTGGATCGGCGATGCCCGCGGCGTGGCCCGCCCGTCCGGCAACAACATCGTGCTGCCGGCCAACACGCCCATCATCAACCTCGGTGACTTCAACCTGGTGGGCGGTCCCCAGCCGGAAGACACGCTGATCACCGGGGACATCCAGGACGAGATCACGTTCGGCCCGGACGTGAAGGGGGATTGGGACGGGTCGGACCTGACGGATCTCGCTCCGCTTGACCCCTTTACGGGTGATGACTTCACGTGGCAGGGCAGCAACTACTACCCGCCCTCGCGACTGGACCGGCTCATCTACACGGACAGCGCGGTGATCGTTGCCAACAGCTTCGTGCTGAACTCCACCACCATGACGCCCGCCGCCCGGGCGGCCCTCGGCCTGCAGGCGGACGACACGCTGCCGGAGAGCTCGTCCGATCATCTGCCAGTCGCCATGGACCTGCGCCTGGCCGTCACACTGGGCAACGGCGATTTCGACCTGGACGGCGACGTGGATTTGGCGGATTTCGCCGCGTTCCAGGGCTGCTTTGGCAGCGCCTACACGCCCGAGTGCCTGCCCGCCGACCTCACCGGCCTGGACCGGCAGATCACGCTGGCCGACTACGTGGAGTTCGCGTCCCGGTTCACGGGGCCGTAGCGCACGGTAGTACGTCAGGGCCCCCTCTGCTCAGGCTCTCTTCCCGTCAGACTCTGTGAGGAGCCGTTTGGTCTTGCACGGGCCGCGGCGTAGGGGTTGATGACGAGCCCACGGCTGGCGGTACAATGGGATGGGAGGCCGCAGGGCGTAGCGCGGCCCGCGCGGCACCCGCTCGGAAGGACTGGCAACGTGGCTTCCCCCAGACCCATCGAACTCGGACCCTTGGCGTTGTTCGTCGCGTGCGTCTGTGTGGC
>JAFGJQ010000420.1 GCA_016929015.1 Phycisphaerae bacterium
CATCCGGGCCGGTGCCGATTCACCCCGCTGGTTGCTGGAGTTGCTGCTCGATCGCGAGCCGAAAATTGACATGAACGGCTGGACCGACGGCCTGCTCATGCTCCGCTACGACGAGGGCATCTTCGTCCCCGAGGCGGCCCTGCCCCACCCCGCACCCTCTCCAAGCCCCCGCTGAATATCTCCGGTTGCATCGCCCCTTTCCTGTAAGACCGTCCCGGCGCGCCGGGATCCAGCCGGTCTTTCAGGGTCGGGAACCGCATGGGATAGACGGCAGCGGTTGCCCGGCGCATAGCACGGCGGAAGTGTTCGATGAACGATCAAGAGCAGCAGCACGCTTGGGCCGGCGGCTACGGTCTCTTGTCGCGGTTGGTGGGGCGGGAAAGCTCGGAGAGGATGTTGCGGGCGCGGAGCGGGTGAGAGCCCATCGAGGCGGTCGTCACGATCACGGTCAGCCGGGTCCCGGAACTCGGTCAGACACTCGACGAAAGGAGACATTTGCCTTCTCCTCTGAGTTTGACCCCCTTCAATGAGCTCAATCGGGCCGAACGCCCAGGACGATCTCTGCGTATCTCGCTACGATTACTGTGTGCTGCACGAAGTACCGAACACGATTGGTGATGTCCCGTTTTGTGCGGCTCAGCGTGCGTGGATGGCCTCGCTCGACCCACCGGCGCACCGCTGCAAGGCCGCGAAGTCTTCGAGATCCACGTCGAAGTCCACGTCAAGGTCACCGGTGAGGCATCCGGAGCGTGTGCCGCCCGAGGGACCGCCGAGGCAACCTTCCAGCAGCAGGTAGTCCCCCACGTCCACGTCGCCGTCGGCGTCCAGGTCGGCGGCATCGCAGACGTCCGGCAGAATCAGCATCCAGGCCTCATCCTGCCCCTCCGGATTGATGCCTCCGCCGACGATGAACCGGCCGTCCGGCGACACATCTCGCGCCTCACGCAAAATCCAACCCTCCGGAATCGCGTCATCGTACAGTTCGTTCAGGTCGCGCATGCCCGTTGTGGTGGTCCACTGGGTTGCGCGGGGCCATCCGTCGGCGCCGGGCATGCTGCCCACGACCACGTCTCCGCGGTCGGATACTCCGTACGCCGAGCCGGCGTCTGTGGTGCCGGCCAGCAGGTCCTGCACCTCACCCGTCGCGAATCGATACAAGAACGGGCGCGAGTAGAATTCAGCCGTGCTCGCCTCCCCGACAATCACCGTGCCGTCCGAGGAGATCGCCCATGGATCGACAGTCAACCCGCCGGGGAGCGTTCCGATCGGCATCAGGCCGGTGGCCGGCGTCCAGTAGAATCCGTTGCACGCAACGCCGCCCATGCCGATGACGATGCCGCCGTCGCCGGACACGTCCGTCGCACGGAATGTGCCTTCGATGGGCGACAGAACGTGGTTTTGCCAGATGAAGCCGTAGCTGCCGTACATCATCCCATTCATGCCCACCGCCACGCTACCGTCCGCGGATACGCCCTGGCCGTGCCCCCAGTTGCCGTTCTCCGGTTCTGTGTCCAGGTTTTGCCGGGTGCCGTTGATCCATCGGCAGGGAATATAGAACCCCTCCGGAAAGGCCGTAGCGCCGACCACCGTGCTTCCGTCATCCGAAATCGCCTCGGCGAAGGTCTCTTCCGTATACGGATCGCTTAGCGCCTGGCCTGTGGCCGTTCCATTGCACACGGTCCACTGCGTGGCGTACTGATTCGAATAGCCGACGCAGTCACAACACGTGCCGGCCACCTTCGTACCGTCGGCCGACACGCCCTGCGCGAGACCGTAGCCGCTGCCGACCGGTGCCGGCAGAGGAACAAACGTCGGTTGCCCGTCGACCAGGCCGCATCCGACCCCAATCATCAGAACCGCACCAATTGCCACGTAACGGGTACGCATCTTCCCTCGATCCTCCGGACGTAGTCTCCCCGGGCCGGGCACCGCTCCCTGCGAGCGCGGCCGGGCCACAGGGCTCAAGCGTACGCCGGGCGGGGGCGCTCCGGCCCGCAAGCCCAATTCCAGGGACGAGGCGATCCCCCGGCGGCGGACAGGTTCCGCCACGGGGCCGCGAGGAGATCTGAGTCAAGATGGGCTCGGCCATGCCCAAGCAGGGGTACATCCACCACTCCGACCATTCCATCCCGCCCGGTGTCACACTGGACACGTATCGCCTGGTTCTGGTCGAAGTGGACCGGATCGGGCGGTATGAATGAGGGAGGAAGGCATGGCGCGGGCCGCGCCCGCAACCCAAGCGACCCGCCTCGGCGGGCAGGCTCCGCGACGGAGCGACGAAGCGACAGAGAAAGAGCTTACGCCAGTGCCTTCGTGGGAATCTGCGCGGGGCGCGAGGAAATCGCACGTTTGTAGTACAAAGGCACAAAGGTTTGTGGGACTGGCTTTCTCGCCACGGCGAGTCGCCTGCGGAGACCAGCCGGTCTTTGGGGTGAGCGAAACGCCAGAGCGAGGATTGCAACGCAAACGCCGTTCCGGACGAGTGTGAGCTAGCCGCCGGTACGGCCACGGATTGCAATACCAACGGCACCCTGGACGAGTGTGAGTTGCTGGCCGGCGACGCCCTGGACTGCAACGAGAACGGCCTGCCGGACGAGTGCGACATCGCCGGCGGGACCAGCCAGGACATCAACCAGAACGGCACGCCGGACGAATGCGAGGAAACCCTGGTGCCGTACCGCGTGGAATACGGGTATGATTACATGGGCCGCAGGGTCCGGCGGCAGTCCTTTGGGTGGGACGCGGCGGGCGCGGCCTGGGTCGGTCCGGTGATGGACACGAAATACGTGTATAACGGCTGGACAGTCATCGAGGAGCTGGACGGCAATGAGAGCGACGCCACCACGCGCCAGTACATCTGGGGCCTGGACCTGGCGGCGCAGGCCGGTTCGGTGAACTCGCTGGAGCAGGCCGGCGGCATCGGCGGGCTGCTGGCCGCGTACGATACCGCGGGCACCACAACGACCACCACCGACGACCG
>JAFGJQ010000421.1 GCA_016929015.1 Phycisphaerae bacterium
CCCAGCAATCGGCCTCGATCTGGATGTTCACGCGAATCGTCTCGCCGGCTGCCAGGCGGGCAGCCAGCGCGTCCCCGTCCGCTCTGCAGACCGCGACTCCGGGCGTCGGATCCGGCTCATGGTGACAGGTTCCGACCACAACCTGATCCTCCAGGTGCGAGATGTGGAGCAATCCGACCGCGCCGTACTTCCGGGCACACTCCATTTTCTTGCTGCGGTGCACGTCCCCGTAGTGGGCCAGCGCGAATCGGCCGGGCAGACGGTCTTTCATCGCCTCGAATTCCACCTCCGTCCCCTTGCCGACATCCACCAGTTCGGCGGTGGCGCCCTCGGCCGGCGTGCTCAGGCAATTGCCCAGGGCCTGGGCCACGTCCAGCCGGCGCGGCGGGTCGTCGAGCACCGTCACCTGGGTGCGGCGATCGCGCCAGGTGGTCATCGTGAAAGGCTCGAAGTGTACGTTGGAGAGTCCGTAGGCCCGCAGCTTGTCGGCAACGTAAGCTTCCGCCCGCGCGCCATTGCTCGATCCACTGAGCCGCCCGCCAGGCATGGACAGGTCGCGCAGGGTCTGGCAGACCTCAGTGCCCGTCATCACTTCCGCGATGAGCGGGCCGTCGAGCCGGGCCGGCCGGCAGCCCCAAAACAAAAACCCCCCTGCCAGAAGAAGAACCAGCCTTGCAGATGCCTGCATGTTCGTCACCTCTCATGCGCCGCACCTGGCGACGGCGGACCCGAGAACGTAGCCGTCAGCGGCCCATTCATCAAGGTCTGTTTCTTGCACGTCTTGTAGGCTGGTGGTACGGTCTGCCCCCTATTGCTCGGCAGGAGGAGCCGGAAGTGGAACGCCCGTTTCGCCGGGCCGCCGCCCATGGGCAGCGGCTACGGGTCTGGTTGGTCAGAGGCCTTGCCGCCATTGGCTTGAAGGATGAGTACTTCCTCGTTCTGCTGGCCGTCGCGATCGGCGGGGCCACCGGTCTGGGCGCGCACATCTTCTACCGGCTGCTGGAAACCGCGTTTGATCTGGCGTACGACCCCGTCAAGGGGGTCTTCCAAGGACACATCGGCCTCCTGATCGTGCTTCCCACCGTGGGAGGTCTGGTCGTGGGTCTGATCACGCGTTTCTTCGCCCGCGAGGCGAAGGGGCACGGCGTGCCGGAGGTCATGGACGCCATTCTTCGTGGCGGAGGCGTCATCCGACCGCGCGTGTCGGTGGTGAAGTCGGTCGCCAGCGCCCTGTCCATCGGGTCCGGAGGTTCCGCGGGAACCGAAGGCCCCATCGTGCAGATCGGGGCGGCGATCGGCAGCACCGCGGGGCAGTTGTTCAACGTCAGTCGTCGGCAGATGGGCGTGCTCGTGGCGTGTGGAGTGGCCGGCGGCATCTCCGCGATCTTCAACGCGCCGATCGCCGGTGTGCTGTTCGCCCTGGAAATCTTCCTGAAAGACTTCTCGTTTCGGACGTTCTCCCCCGTGGTCTTTTCGAGCGTGTTGAGTGCGTCCCTGACCCACATACTGCGGGGCGAAGGGGACAAGCCGATCTTCCACATTGACCCCAACGCCTTTCCCGGTGAGCTGTTCCGCATCACCGAGTTGCCCTGCTACGCTGTCTTGGGTGTCCTGTGCGCAGCCGCCGCGGTCATCTTCATTCGCGTGCTGTACAAGGCGGAGGACATCTCCGAGGTCATCCCCATCCCGGAGCCTTTGAAACCCGCTCTCGGGGCGCTGCTCCTGGGCGTGGGCGGGTGGCTCTTTGTGCTGACCGCCGGTGACAACCCCATGCCCGTGTTCTTCGGCAACGGGTATCCCATGATCGAGCACGCCCTGAGCAATGACCTGCTCACCATGGGCACCGGGTTCCTGCTTGCGACCTTCGCGATGAAGGTGCTCGCCACAAGCCTGACGCTGGGCAGCGGCGGCTCCGGTGGCATCTTCGCACCCTCCCTGCTTATGGGAGTCAGCGTCGGCGGGGCATTTGGACTCGTCCTGCATTCGCTGGGTCTCATTGACCAAAGCCACGTCCTGGCCTACGCCCTGGTGGGGATGGCCGCCACCGTGGCCGGCACGACGCACGCGCCGCTGACCGCCATCGTCATTCTGTACGAATTGACCCGGGAACCTCGGGTGATTCTGCCCATCATGTTTGCGGCCATCGTGGCCACTGCCGGCGCCCGGTTGCTCTGTCGACAGAGCATTTACACGTTGAAGCTGCATCGCCGGGGCATCCGCATGGGCACGCTCGCCGATCTGACCATCCTGCGACGGATAACCGCGGACCAGGTGCACATCACCCCCGCCCAGTTCGTGCATCCGGAAGATACGCTCCAGCGGCTGCTGGAACTGGCCGAGGAATCGGAGGCGCCGGACTTCGTCGTGGTGGATGATCAGTCGGTGTACCAGGGACTGGTGGTGGCCGATGACATCAAGACCGCGCTGCTCCAGCCCGAGGCCGTCCCCCTGCTGCTCGTGGGCGAACTGCTCCGGTCCGGCGTGCCCAGCGTCCGGCCGGACGAGACGCTCGACGTGGTTCTCGACAAGTTCGCCCGCTGCGACGTGCACTCGCTCCCATTGACCTCCCAGCACGACGACACCCACATCGAGGGGCTGATCACGCGGCAGTCCGTCATGTCCGCATATCACAAGGAGCTTGCGCAGCTCGCCGGCTGACGGCGGCCCCGACTGAACACCCCCCGCCGCAAGGCTGCGTCATTCCCGCCGGCCGGAAAGTCCCCGCGATGGGCACGCTTGGTTCCGATAGAAAGGTCGTTTTCCCGACCCGGACCCCCGATCCGATGCCAGGCCAAAGAGACGTTCGAATCAGGCCGAATACCCAATGAGACGGGGCGCGCGGGTTCCCGCGCGCCGCCTGACGGATCGAGATCATGATCGAACTGGACACGTCCCTTCTGGCGCCGGAAATCACCTACGTACTCATGCTGCGCGGCGCCCAGTTGCCCGCGTTGGAGTGGGCTGAACGAGCGAACGAAGCGGCGAAACGGCACATCGAGAGCCTGGACGACATCAACCTGTTCGGCCGGCCCACGCTGGCCAAGCCGGACATGGGTCTGGCCGTTCGGGCCCTGCTCTACCTGTGGAATGGCTGGCTGCAGGAGGCCGTGGACACCGCTCGCCCGGTGCCCAACCCGGAGCGTCAGTATCTCATCGGACTGTGTCACCGTCAGGCCGGGCAGGCAACCGAGGCAAAGACCGTCTTCCAGGCGATGGGCCCCCACGCCATCTACTCACCCCTCGCCCAGTACGCAGTGGAAACCATCCGTTTGATGGGTGTCGTGAAAGACAAGACGCTCGCTCGGTTCCGGCAGATCATGGAGTTTGACCCGGTCTGGGAGCCGTTCGCGTTCATCGACCTGTACGAACTGGCCCGAGCACAGAAGCTGGATCGCATCAACCTGGAAGTGGTCCGCATGTTGCAGTGCCGCGAATGGGAGATGCTCTTCACGCAGTGCTACGAGACCGCCGTGGGTGAGTCGCTCCTCAAAAAGCTGGCGGCCCAGTCACCCGAAATGGACCGGAAACGACGGCTGGAAAAGCAGGCGCGAGACGCTAAGAAGCGTTCACGCCAATACGCCCTCGACGAAATGCAGAAACAAAAGCTCGAGGCGGCAGCCGCATCCAAGGCAGACAACACCAGGCAGAAGCCCGCGGCCCCCGCCAAACCCCAGCCCCCGGCACCGGCCAAGCCCAAGGCGCCCCCCGTCCCCAGCGTGGGTGTCGTGTGTCCGGCCTGCTCCCATTGTCAACGAGTGCCCGAGGCGCTGCGCGGTAAGCCCACCCGCTGCGGACGATGCGGCGCGAGCTATCGAGTGCCCGCGGGCAAACCCGTCGCACCCGGCGCCGGCCATCCCTGATCAGCACGACGGCTCCGCGGGACCGTCGCCGCGTTCGCACAACGCCCGCAGGGCCGAACGCCATTCCACGTACGCATACGGCACGCCGAAACGCGCCCCCACATGCCGCAGCCGCTCCAGAATCCGTTCGGTCAACGGGCCCTGCCAGTCCTGCGCGTCCGGATCGCAGAAGAAGACCCGACAACCCACCGGCCGGCCCGCCCGGGCGACACAGACGCCGCCCTCGTGATACGGGCAATCGCCTGCCGGCCCGCCCGCCCGAAGCGGCCCGTCGGCGTTCGCGATGAAGTACGCCAGTTCCACTGCCGTCACGTACAAGCGGTGGCCGTACCGCTCGAAATCGCAGCAGACCCCCCGGTTCAGGCAAACCGGCCGTCGCTCGTCAATCTCAGCATCCAACTCGACGTACAGGGCGTCCATAGCGGCGCAGAACGCGGGGTCCGCGGCCGCGCGCCGAATGTCATCGATGGGAAGCTCAATGCCGGGCATCTTCGAAGGTCTTGGCCGTGCGGATACGCTCGATGTCCGCCGGCATGAATCGGCGGCCTTTGTTCATGCCCGGGCACGTGGTTCGGTGGATTTCGTTCCAGGCATCGTTGGAGCGGAGGTTTTCGGTCCAGAACGGCCAGGTGCGACATTGCATCGGCCGGACGGAATAGATGGAGCACCGCGCCACATCACCCTCGCGGACGAGGAAGATGCAGTCGCCGTCGGCCTTCTCCGTCAGGCTGTGTCGCAGCCCCACCCGCCGCACCTGCGATTTGTCCAGCTTGCCGTCCGCGCGGCCGAGAAACCGGGCGATTCGCTCGATGTCTGCCTTGGTCACCCAGACGTACCCCGGCGGCCCGCTGCAGCAGTTGCCGCACTGCGTGCATGAGAAACACAGCCCATCCCGATACCACTTGTCCGAACCGCTCACCAGGAGCACCTCCGGGCCCTTTCGGCCGCATGGCGCCAACGTACCGGGGCCCCCCCGGCCTCGCAAGGCGGGCTTTCGCCAAACGCCGCATGGACGACCCGCGGCCGCGCCCCGAATTCGAGCAGGGGTTTTGCATTTGCTCCTGGAGTGGGCTACGATGGTGTTGTGGGGTCGGCCTCGTGAGACGGCATGGGCGCAGCGGTCAGGCCGTTGGGCGAGGCGGGCTCTGTCGCATCCGCTCGTCGGATGCCCGGGGGCGACTGGACTCGACCGGGTTAGAAGACGGGATGGCGGCGCGCCGAGGTTGTCAGGTGGCCTCGTAAAAAACCTGGCACAACTTTTACATGCCAACTCACAGTTGCGCATGGCTGCCTAAAAACAGGTAGCCCGTTCGGCCGGTGACGCCCACTGGCCGGTCGAACGACGCGAGTGGGCTGGCCCCCGGCCGACGCCTGACCGGCCGGAGGCGAGAAAACAGTCGGGCTGGAGGAAGCGGCAGCCTGTCGACCGGCGTCCGCCGACTCGAGAACCAAAAGATCGACTACGCGCGTAGAGACCATCCCCGAACTGCCGCGGGACGGGGGTTCGATTCCCCCCGCCTCCATGGAAAAGGCCCGCCAAACGCGGGCCTTCTCAATAGAGCAGGAGAGCAGGGAACAGGAGAGCAGAAGACAACAGCCAGACGCCAGTTCTCACCATAACCTTTGATTCCTCAAGGGCTGACTCTCCAGTGGTCACCTGTTCTGCTCGCCGCCGCCCCGCGACGCCAAACCACGGAATGGTCTGCGCCATCATGACGGCCAACGACGTGTCGAAGCTACCCCCGGAATTCACGCGGAAAGGTCGGATCGACGAGATCTACGGCATCTACCTGCCGACGCAGGAAGAGCGGGTGGAGATCTTCCGGATTCACCTGGGGCTCAAG
>JAFGJQ010000422.1 GCA_016929015.1 Phycisphaerae bacterium
CGAACCGGCGCAGTTGCAGGTGACATGAAGAGCATCCGCCCTTCCGCCCCGGCGCAGGCATGCCGATGCAGTCGCTTCGTCTCCGGTTGCGGGCTTGTCAGGACGAAACGAGAGCGCGCGTGCTACTCCGCCGGCGACGGTACGCGGTAGAGCGTCACGTACAAAACCGGAACCACGATCAGGGTCAGCACGGTGGCGAAGGTCAGGCCGAACATGATGGTGACGGCCATAGCCACGAAGAACGCGTCTGCCAGCAGGGGGATCATGCCCAGCACGGTGGTCAGGGCGGCCATGGAGACCGGGCGGACACGGCTCACGCCGGAGTCCAGCACGGCCTGGAACGGCGGTTTGCCTTCGCGAAGCTGCGTGTTGATCTCGTCAATCAGCACGATCGCGTTCTTGATCAACATGCCGGACAGGCTCATAAAGCCCAGCAGGGCCATGAATCCGAACGGCTGGCTCGTGATGAGCAACCCGGCGGCCACTCCGATGATGGCCAGGGGAACGGTCAGGAAGATGATCAGCGGCTGCCGCAGGTTGTTGAAGAGACAGATGACGACCAGCACCATCAGCAGGCCGATCGCGGGCAGCTTACCCGCCAGGGCCGCCTGGGCGTCGCCCGAGCTCTCATATTCCCCGCCCCACTCGAGCGAATAGCCCGTCAGGTTCCGCTCCGCCACGAATCGGTCGAACAGGGCCTCCATCTTGGGACGCAGGGTCGCGAAGACTTCGCTGGCCATGCCGACGGCCGGGTCACACTTGACGGTCAGCGTGGGCAGCCGGTCGCGGCGGCGGATGATCGAGTCCTCCGACACCGTCTCAAAGTCCAGCACGACCTGCCGAATGGGAATGGCACGCCGGGCCACCGGGCTCCAGATCTGAATTTTCTGCAGATCGTCCACCCGGCCGCGCTCGGCCTCCGGCGCCCGGGCCACGATGGGCAGCAGCTTGTCCCGCTCGCGGTAGACGCCGATCCGGAGCCCGTCGTAGGTGGATGCCATGGCAGACGCGATATCGGAGCGGGTGATGCCCGCGTTGCGGGCTTGGGTTTCCGCGACGACCGGCCGAACCAGCGGCACGCGCTGCCGCCAGTCGCTGACAATGTCACGGGCGGTGGGCTCGGCCCACATCAGGGCTTCCGCTTCCGCGGCCAGGGCTCGCAGGACCCTCGTGTCCGGCCCCCGGAACCGGGCCTGGATTTTCTGAGGGTCGCCCGGTCCCAGCACGAAGCGCCGGCAGAAACCCTGGGCGTCGGGATAGTTCGCGGCGATATGGTCATCCACCTGCGGCATCAGGTCGGCAATCTTGCGGTAGTCCTCCACGCCCACCAGCAGCAGGCCATACGCATCATTCGTTTCTTCCGGACTGTAGGTCAGCAGGAAGCGTACTGCGCCCTGCCCGGTGAAACTGGATACATCGGTCACGCCTTCCAGCGTTTGCAGGTGTGCCTCGATCTTCCGGACGTCCGATTCGGTCCGGCGGACATGCGTGCCCTGGGGCAGCCAGTAGTGGACGAGGAACTGCGGCCGGGTCGAGTCCGGGAAGAAGCTGTTCCGGACGAAGCCGAACGCGTAGACGGACAGGCCAAGCAACACGGCAAGCACGAAAATCGTGGCGTAACGCCCGTGGAGGCAGGCGTCCAGGAACGCGCGATAGCCGCGGAACAGAAGCCCGCCGTAGGGATCGCGACCGGCATCGGCAGCGCTGCCGCCCTTGAGCATCAGGGTTCCCAGCAGCGGCGTCACCGTGATGGCCAGCAACCAGCTCATCATGAGCGAGTACAGAATGACCAGGAAGAGAGACCGGCAATACTCGCCCGAGGAATCCTGCGACACGCCGATGGCCGCGAAGGCCAGCACGGCCACCACCGTGGCCCCGAACAGCGGCCACATGGTCTGCTGCACGATGCGGGCGGCCGCCTCCACGCGGCCCATGCCGCGCTGCAGGTTGACCTGGATGCCCTCCACGACCACGATCGCGTTGTCGACGAGCATGCCCAGGGCAATGATCAGGGCGCCCAGGCTGATCCGCTCCAGCATGACTCCCGTAAGCTGCATCAGGATGAAGGTGGCCAGCACGGTCAGAAGCAGGATGATGCCGATCAGGACGCCGCTGCGCAGTCCCATGGCCAGCATGAGCACGCCGATGACGATGGCCAGAGCCTCCACCAGGCTGATGACGAAGCCGCTCACCGCGGTGTTTACCGCGTCGGCCTGATGGGCGATGACGCCGATTTCCATCCCGATGGGGGTCTGGGTGGCGAGTTCGCGGAGCCGCTGATCCACCGACCGGCCCATGGTGATCACGTTGCCGCCCTGAACCGTGGAGATGGCCAGCCCGATGGCCGGCCGGCCGTTGAAGCGCATCAGCGTGGCGGGCGGGTCCGCGTAATCCCGCCGAATGGTGGCCACGTCCCGGAGGAAGAGCTTGGTCGCCGTGGCATCGTCCTGAAGAATGAGCAGGTCGCCGATGTCGTCCACCGAGGTGAATTCACCGGTCGGCTGGATGCGGAGGTACGCATCGCCTACGCGGACCCGGCCGGCCGGAGCCACGAGGTTCTGCCCGGACAGCGAGGCGTACATCGCCTCCGGCGAGACGCCGAGCTGAGCGAGCCGGGCCCGTGAGATCTCCACGAGCACCTGCTCCGGCTGCGCCCCATACACTGCGATCTTGCCCACGTCGTCACAGAGCAGGAGTTCGCGGCGCAGCATGTCGACGTAGTCTCTGATTTCCGCATACGAGTAGCCGTCGCCGTAGACCGCGTAGAACACGCCGTACACGTCGCCGAAATCATCGTAAACGATCGACGGCTGCACGCCGGGAGGCAGGTTTCCCTGCACGTCGGATACCTTGCGCCGCAGCTCATCCCACACCTGCGGCAGCGTGTTCTTGTCGTACTTGTCCTTCATCTCCACACGAATGGTGGAGCGACCGGCTTCGGAAATGCTGGTCACCTTCTCCAACTGGCCCATCTGCTGCACGGCCGTTTCGATCTCGTCCGTCACCTCCTCGGCCACCTCCCGCGCCGTGGCCCCGGGATACGCGGTGATGATCTGGGCTTCCTTGATGGTGAACTCCGGGTCTTCCAGGCGGCCGAGGTGCTCGTAGGCGAGATATCCCCCGCCCAGAAGCATGAAGGTTACGACCAGCGTGATCGTCC
Source organism: Phycisphaerae bacterium (assembly GCA_016929015.1). Lineage (GTDB taxonomy): Bacteria > Planctomycetota > Phycisphaerae > UBA1845 > UBA1845 > JAFGJQ01. Next base: position 3,161 of record JAFGJQ010000422.1, read on the forward strand.
GGTAGCGGATGGAAGCCTCGGCGATGTTCATGATGCGCCGCCCTCCTCCGGCGGGTTCAGGAGCCGGACAATCTGTCCTTCCTGCAGCGAGTGCACGCCCGCCGCCGCGATCCGCGCGTCCTTCTGCAGGTCACCCATGATGAAGATCGTGTCAGCCGTCATCTCGCCGACTTCCACGTTCACCCGATGCACGGTGGCATTTCCATCCGGCTGCAGTTGCACGCGCCAGACGAAATACTGGCCTTGCCCGTCCACGGGCACGGCATTCAGGGGAACGGCGTAACCTGCGGGCTCCTGGTCCGTATCCACCGGGGGATGCTCCACAACGGTTGCCGTCATGCCGGGGAGGATCACGGCGTCCTCAGGCGGGGACATGACGAACGTCGCCAGGTATGTCTGGGTGCTGGGATCCGCGTCCGTGCCGAACTCCTTGAGTCTTCCTTCGAACTGGCGACCGCGGAGGTTGGGGTAGGCAAACGTGACGACCACGGGCAACTGTTGTTCCGAATCCCGGCGGGCCCGGGCCACGCGTTCCTCCGGTACGTTCACTTCGATCTCGATCTGGGAGACATCCTGCAGGCTCAGGATCGGTTGCAGCGCGGTGACGTTTTCGAAATTCTTCACGTACGTGTCGGCAATCATGCCTGAGAACGGCGCCCGAAGGCTCGTGTCATCGAGGGCTTTCTGCGCGGTTTTGGCTTCTGCTTCCGCTACCTCGAACGCCGCCCGGGCATTGATCATCTCCTGCTCGGCGGCATTGCCGGATTTGTAGAGACGTTCCAGACGTGACCACTCTCCCTGGGCCCGCTCCAGCCGACCTTTTGCCGCCTGCAGGGCGTTGGCGTAGTCCCGCGGGTCGAGGCGGGCCAAAAGCTCGTCCTTCTCGACCCTCTGGGCTTTCCGAACCGGGAACTCGGTAAGCTGGCCGGCAACCTGAAAAGCCAGCTTGACCTCCTCCGACGGCCGCACCCGCCCCGGGTATTCCCGCGGGACCGTCGCGTAGGCCGTCCCGATCACCACCGTCTTCAGAGGACGGATCGGCGGCGGCTTGACCTCCGGCTCGGGAGCCCAGTCCACCAGAAACACCGAACAGACCGCGATCACCATCAGCGCGATGCCGATCCCGGCCGCCAGCACGCGCGTACCTCTACCTGTACCGGCCATTCCTGTGATCCTCACCGTCAAACCTCAGACTTGCCTGGCTGGTGGGCTGCCCGACCCGCAACCCGCGCCGGGGCGGATTATAGACCCGGCCAGACCAACCGGATAGCCCCTCCTCGCCACGATGCTGTGACAGGTGCTGACCTTGCCCAGCTTCCCAATCGCCGTATGATCCGTGCGGGTTTTGCATCCGCGTCACGGAGGGTCTTCCCTATGCATTCCACCTTCTTCACCACAATGCTGGCTTTCATTGGAACGTTTGCGGCTGTCATGGCAGAGCCGCCGGCGTCACGTCCGGCCAATGAAGGGATCTGGATTCGCATCAACCGCGTCGGCTACCTGCCGGACGACGCCAAGATCGCCATCCTCTCCAGC
>JAFGJQ010000423.1 GCA_016929015.1 Phycisphaerae bacterium
GGAGAAGATGAGCAAGTCGCTGGGCAACTACATCGGCGTCACGGAGCCCGCGTCGGACATGTTCGGGAAGATCATGAGCATTCCTGACTCCCTGATGCCGAACTACTACGAGCTGCTTACCCAGGTGCCGATGGACCGCGTGCGGGAAATGGTCAACCCGTCCCGCCGCAACCCGCGTGATGCGAAGGTGGCACTCGCCAAGGAGATCATCCGGGACTTCCACGGCGCGGAGGCGGCCGACGCGGCGGAGCAGGAATTCTTCCGCATCCACGGCGGCGGCCAGGGCGGCCTGCCGGATGACATTCCCGACCACGTGTTGTCGGCGGACCTCATCCGCGACGGGCAGGTGTCCGCGGCCGACCTGGTCGTGGATTGCGGCTTCGCCGTCTCCAAGGGCGAGGCCCGGCGGTTGATCAAGGAGAAGGGCATCCGCGTGGACGGAGATGCCCTGGAGGACCCGATGGGCAGCGTGGCCGTCCGGTCGGGCCAGATCGTGCAGCGCGGCAAGCGCAAGTACGTCCGACTGGTCATTTCGTAGGCCCGCCCCGCGGACCAAGGCTTTGAACAGGGTTTCGAAATGCAGTTAATCACGAGTGTCAGCGGAATCCGCGGCGTCGTGGGCGAGACGCTCACGCCGCATCTGGCGGCCGACGCGGCCGCGGCGTTTGCCACGTTCATCGGCCGGGGCCTGATCGTCGTCGGCCGCGACAGCCGGCAGAGCGGCGACATGGTCAAATCCGCCGTCGTCAGCGGGCTGCTCGCCTGCGGGTGCGACGTGGTGGACGTGGGCGTCTGCGCCACGCCGACCACCGCGATGATGGTGACCCGCCACAAGGCCGCCGGCGGCGTCATGATTACGGCCAGTCACAACCCCAAGCCGTGGAACGGCATCAAGTTCTTCGGTGCTGAAGGCTGCGCGCCGCCCAAGCCGCTTGCGGAGAAGATTCTGGGCGTGCTGGCGGCGCGGGATTTCCGATTCGTGCCCACGGAGAAGGTCGGCCGTCTTGCCTGTGACGAGACGGCCGTCACTCAGCACGTGGAGGCGGTGCTGAAGACCGTGGACGCGGCAGCCATCCGCAAGCGGCGATTCCGCGTGGTGCTGGACAGCATCAACGGGGGCGGGGCCGTCGGCGGGCGGCAACTGCTGGAGGCCCTCGGGTGTGACGTGGTGCACGTCAACGGCGAGCCGAACGGCGACTTTGCCCACACGCCCGAGCCGACGGCCGACAACCTGGTCGACCTCACCCGGCAGACGCGTGAGGCCGGTGCGGCCGCCGGCTTCGCCCAGGATCCGGACGCCGACCGGCTGGCCATCGTGGACGAGACCGGTCGCTACATCGGCGAGGAGTACACGCTGGTTCTCGCCGCCCGGCAGGTGCTCAATCGGCGGCGGGGCAACGTGGCGGTGAACCTGTCCACGTCGCGGATGATCGACGACCTGGTCGCCCGGTACGACGGCTGCGCGGTCTACCGGTCCGCGGTGGGTGAGGCGAACGTCGTGGAGGTGATGAAGCGGGAAAACTGCATCTTTGGCGGCGAGGGCAACGGAGGCGTGATCGATCCGCGCATCGTGTACGTGCGGGACAGCCTGATCTCCATGGCCCTGGTGCTCCAGCTCCTGGCGGACGAGGCCCGGCCGCTCTCGCAAGTTGTGGCGGACCTTCCGAGTTACGCTTCCGTGAAGCAGAAATTCGAGTGCAGCCCCGACCGGACCGCGAAAATTCTCGCGGCCGTGCGAAAGGCCTTCGCGGACGAGAAGACAAGCGACGTGGACGGCCTGCGCATCGATTGGCCGGACGGCTGGGTCCACATCCGCGGCTCCAATACGGAGCCCATCATGCGCGTCATTGCCGAAGCCCGCGACGAAGACCGCGCCCGCGCCCTCTGCGTCCGCGTCCGCGCCGTGGCGGATGCGGTGGGATGAAGAACGGCGAATTGACACGGGATCACATTGTTCCGTTTGACTAACCGGCTGGTATGGCACGATGGTTCCGTCCACGCTCTTCTGTCTCCACTGCGGATACAACCTGACCGGGCTGACGGAGAACCGGTGTCCGGAGTGTGGGCACGCGTTTGACCCGGCGCTCATCTCACGGCCGTTCTACCGATCGATGCGGCCGATCTCGTTCTGGAGAGTCGCGGCCCGCTGCCTGGGGCTGGTGATCGGCACGTGGGGCGTCGTTGCGCTGTTGATCCTGCTTCGCCTGCACCGGGTCGCCACCGCGTTGCTGGTGATCGCGGTCCTTCTGCTGGCCGTGTCGGCGGTCAGCGTTTGGAACGCGCAGCACATGGCGCGACGCATGGCGCTGAGTCGGGCGATGCGTCGTGGGCCATCCCGGGTGATGGACCTCTTTCAGACGGACATCGACGAGACACGATACGTCCAGGACTGGAGTGCCTTGTTGTTGTTTCTTCAGTTGATACTCACCTGGGGCTCGCCGTTCCTGGTCCTGGCGGCGCGTGTTCTGCTGTGATGTGCGATGCCGACTGCGGTGCTCGAACCGATGGGCTTCGTCGGTCTTTACCGCAGAGCGTTGAACAGCATACCAGTCGTAACAAAGCCGAGAAGGCTGGTGGCCACACCGATGACAGGGATCAATAGGATTCCGAGCACAACAACTCCGGTGCGTCGCCCCAGCGTGACCAGCATGATGGACAGGTCGAGCCACCAGAGCACGGCGGATGTCGCGATCACGGGCCAGAATACATCACCGACGCGATGATGACCGGAAGCCCATGTCCCCATGAGGCTGCCGATGCCGACACACGTGACGATCAGATGGCACGTCGTGAACCGCAACATGCATCGAACCGTCTGGAACCGGTACCGGCGATGCGGTCCGGCGCCCGCCAATGCGAACGGACCAGCAGCGATGAGCAGTTCGCAGAGATGCGCCATGATGGCAACCACGGGAATGCACATCAGGAGGAAGAGGTACACACTTGGATCGCGTATGGAC
>JAFGJQ010000424.1 GCA_016929015.1 Phycisphaerae bacterium
CCCCGGAGTCGGTGCAGTTCCGGCGCCCAGATCTGCCGGGAGTTCCATCCTTGCCGGGGTGCGTTCCAGACCACGCGTTTCGCGCCGGGGTCGGTCAAGGCATCAGACTTCCAGACCGACACGCCTTCGTCCGCCTCCGACTTGCACAGGTAGTAACACCCGTCGTGCTGCACGATCCACGGGTCGGCCCCCTCGTAGACGGGATTGACGAATTCCAGGCGCACGTCATCCCGCGGCTCGCGGGACCCGACAGATTCCGCTCCGCCGGCCCGTGCGAAGTGGATTTCTCCACTCCACGGTGCCACGCACAGGCACACGGCAAGGCACATGCCCCACCTTCCACCACGTTCAGATCGACCACAATGAACAGAATCCCCCATCATCCATAGCATCCACATGCCTGCGCTGGCTGCACATGGTACGGATGTTGCGGGCCGCGGCAACCGCGCGTGGGCGGGTACAGTCGTGCTGCATCCGCGGGCTGCGATTGACACCAGACAGTGCCGTGCAGGGATTTCGTTGCATCGCGATTTGCTCATGCTACAATTCCGACCCTGACGGGCTGCTGAACGCGAATCGATTGTCACAGCACAAGGGATGGCGCGTCGCGAGGTGGGTCCCCTGCTGCACGTTCGGCCACATCCGATACCCTATGGGCCGTGAAGAGAATCATCCGAATGACTCGGAATTCGCCGTACGCACGCGCGACGATGTCGGATGGTTTGACGGCGCCACGGCGCCCACTCGGACATCGGGGGCCGTCCCGCCTGCTCCAGGCAGTGAACCGAACGGCATCGGCCTGCCCGTCATCCAGGGATACGACCTGGTTCGCGAACTGGGTCGCGGCGGGCAGGGCAACGTATACGAGGCGATTCAGAAGGAAACCCACCGCATCGTAGCCCTGAAGACACTTCGCCTCGGCCGTTATGCCTCCGACCGTGACCGCCTGCGTTTCGAGCGAGAGGTGGACGTCGTTGCCCACCTGCGTCATCCGAACATCGTCACCCTATACGAGAGCGGCGAGTCCGGCGGGCACCAGTATTTCGCCATGGAGTTCGTCCGTGGGCGGCCTCTGGACCGGTATCTTGCCGACACCAGGCTCGGCATCACTCACACGGTGGAGCTGTTTCGCAAAGTCTCCGCGGCGGTGGCGCACGCCCATCGCAACGGCGTTGTTCACCGCGATCTCAAGCCGCGCAACGTTCTCGTGGACGATGACGGCGAACCGCACGTGCTCGACTTCGGCCTGGCCCGAGGCGGCGGCCGGGCGTTCCTGAAGGACGGCAGCCCCGTGACCGTCACCGGTGAATTCATGGGGACGCTGGCGTACGCCGCACCGGAACAATTCGGCGACTGCGCCCATATCGACGCACCGGCCGACGTGTATGCCCTGGGGGTCATGCTGTATGAAACTCTCACCGGCCGGCAACCGCACGACCTGTCCGTCGATTTCAGCACGCTGCTGCATTCGGTCCGTGAGACGCAACCCCGCCGCCCCCGCGCGATCCGACCGGACATCGACCGGGACCTGGAGACGATCATTCTCCGCAGCATGGCCCCGGACCCCGCCCGGCGCTATCCGACCGCATGTGAACTGGCCGACGATCTGGATCGATACCTGGAGGGCAAGCCGATCCTGGCCAAGCGTGACCGGCCGACCTACGTTGCGTACAGAAAGGCCTCCAGCCTTGTAGGCCGGCATCCGCTCGGCGCGTGCATGTTGGTCGCCCTGTTGGCGTGGGGCGTCGCGGAGTATTTCCTGACCACGGGCAGAATCATTCGACACGTTGATCGGCGGTTTCAGTCGGCCGTCCAGCCGTTGGTGCGCGGCGCCGGCGGGGCAAAGTGGTCGGATGACGTCGTGGTGATCGGGCTGGACGACGCCACCGTGCAGAAGATCGACGAGCTCGCCCACAACACCGGTCTGGAAGGCGTCAGCCGGTCAGACGCGTACAGTTGGCGAATGCTGCACGGGGCGCTCATGCGCCGACTGGCTTCCGCCCGCCCACGGGTTGTCGTATGGGACATCGCGTTCCGCGCCGAAAAGCCTGAGTTTGACCGCGATTTCGTTGCCGGCATGGAGGCCCTCCAGCAAGCGGGGGCCAGGGTCGTGTTGGGCGTTGCGGAAACCGGCTGGGAGGGCGTACCCTTGCTGAGTCCGTCGGTGCTCCGCACCGCCGACGCGTGGGGCTGGATCTACCTGGCTCGAACGAGCGAGTTGGTGAACGGGACATGGTTGGTGGCGGACCATCGGTCTCACGGGGCGACGCCATCGTTGTCCCTGGCCGCCGTGATGGCGGCCGCCCACCCGGATGCTGATCCTCACATTGACTGGGGCGTGCGCCTTTTGCAGGCACGGATTCGGTATTCTCGGCATCCGGCTGCCGGTACGCCGGGGTTGCGCTGGCTGCCGGACGGCGATTCAGTGACCTTCGCTGAGGTCAAGCCATCCGAAGCAGCCGGCCTGCCGCCGGGAATGGACGCCTCGGAGCGCCGGGTCGGATGGACCTACGCGATTATTCCGCGGGCGGAGGAACTGCAGGCGCACACGGTGGCCTACCGTGACGCGATCACGATGAGCGATGTCCAGCGGAACGACCGGTTCGGCGGGCGGATCGTGCTTGTCGGTGACATGCGAATCAAGACCGTCAACGATCCGGCAAAGCCCGATCGAAGCGTCCTGGATGACGGCGAGGGCGGCCGGGAGGAGTTCCACTGCTACATGCACGCAGCGGCCATCCATGATCTGATTCGGCAAGTCCGTCCCCACCAGCCCGGCCTGCTCGGCGACGCCCTGCTTCTGGCTGCGGGGGCGCTCGCCGGTGCGGCACTCGGGTTTGCGTTCGGCGGGCGACGGCGTGTTGTCCGCGGCGTGGTGCTGGCCCTGACCCTTGCCCTGCTCATCGGCGTATCGGGCGTGGCGGCGGCGCGGGTGTTCCAGGTCGTGATCAGTCCGGCCAGTCTGCTGGTCGCCGTCTGGCTCTCGGCCGGGGGGGCGGCCTGGGTGAGGCGGACATGGGAGGGGCACCGGGGGCGGATGGCGGCATATGGCGGTCGGCCGTCACTCGTGTGAGGCGAGGCGACGGTGAATGGCTTGGCGTTTGTCGAAAGGAGTGTGTGATGAACCCGCATGTGAGTCTCCTGCGCGCGGCGATGAGTATCGTTCTTCTGGGCGTTGCCCTGCCGGCCTTCGCCCAGCCTGCTTCCAGTGTTCCGGCGGAGGCGACCAACCCCCCGGTCGGCACGGCCGCCCCGGCGGCATCGGGCAGTGTCGCAGTTTGTCACTGGGGACCGATCTGGTACATCCGCGGTCGGTCTTCATACGATGACGTCACCATGATTAAGGGCGGCGCGGACGGGTCGGCGGTGCTGCTGATCCAGCACGCAGATGAGCAGCACCTGTGCGCGGACCCCGCCGCAACCGATCGGTCGATCTGGGTGCTCGTGGAAGGGCGATACCTGTACCTGGGAACGTCGGACTCTGACGCGCATTACATCACAGACAGACCGGGCTGGGCCACGTTCAGCCATCGTCCCGGCGTCATCGACAGCAAGCCGTTCCCGGTGAACCACCGGGAGCTTTCGGAGCACTTGCGGGACATCTACGAGCGAACCGAGTGGACCGCGCGTCCGATCCTGCACGTCCCGTTTCTGACGGGCGAAGGCTGGCCGGCAGTCTCTCTCGATCCGCAAGATCCGACGGTGGAGGTGAAGGCGGCGTCATACTCCCAGGTAAAGGAGATTCTGACGGACATGAACCTGACCCTGAAGGCGACGGGGCCGCGCACGGGATTCGTCACCGCGCAACAGCCGGCCCCCGGGACCCGGCTGGTGAAGGGGGCACCGGTGTACGTGACGTTCGCCGACGCCGCCAAGGCGCCTTCTCCGATCGCGCGTCCCCAGGGTGACACTCCCGCGTCGGCCATCGAAGTGGCCTCGAACGGCGGCACCGAAACCGCGGAGATCACGCTTGACCATTCGGACGCCCAGTCCGGACAGTCATGCGGATCAGATCGCCGACGGGACATCTTCTGGCGGTTGCCCGTCGCGGCCCGCGGCCGCCAGGTCAGCATCGAGCAGACCGACCATTCCCCGGTGACCTTCTTCGCCTGGCATCAGGCTGAGACGGGAAATCCCCCGACACCTTCCGGCATCCTCCAATCCATTGGATGTGATGGAGCGGAAGATTGCTGCAACACGGGGCCCAAGGCCCATCTCGAATTCCGGTGTCCCGAGACCGGGTTTGCATATGTCATGGTGGAGCCGGTCTATGGCGGCCAGGCGGAGGTCCAATTCAAGATCAGTTGGGTCCCCGCCGAGGAGGAAACCGCCGCATCAGCCAAACCCTGAATCGGTCGCCCCGGTGCGTGGTGACGCTCTGCCGCTCACGACGACTCTCTCGTGGTCCGCCCGACCAGAGCCGGAAGGTTGCCTAGCGTCCGGAATCCACGGCAGCATGCCTCAGCGGCCGACAGTTGACCCTGTGGAAAGCC
>JAFGJQ010000425.1 GCA_016929015.1 Phycisphaerae bacterium
AATCCACCGCTCGCCGCAGTTCGTTGGGTGTCAGGTTGTCCAGCAGAATCACGTCAATGCCGCGGACGTGCAGAAGGGCCTCCACCTGCTCGAGCCGGTCCGCCTCCACCTCGATGAAGGCCGGGGGCGGGCAAAGCTCCCGCAGCCGCAGGAGCATGCCGTCTACCTCCTGGGCCAGCCGATCGACCGGAATGCCCGCCAGGTGATTGTCCTTCAGCAGCACGGCGTCGTGCAGGCCCAGGCGGTGGTTCTTCCCGCCGCCGCACCGGACGGCGTACTTGTCCAGACAACGCCAGCCGGGGATGGTCTTGCGCGTGTCCAGGATCACCGCACGCGTGCCGGCCACCGCATCCACGAAGCGGCGCGTGGCCGTCGCCACGCCGGACAGCCGCTGCAGGAAGTTCAGAAGGGTCCGCTCGGCGGAGAGAATGGCCCGCAGCGGTCCGGTCAGCGTGGCCAGGTGGGTTGGCGGCTCGACAATCCGGTTGCCGTCCCGGCCGGCCTCCATCCAGTGCAGGCGGATGCGGCTTTCGAAGACGCTGAGCACGTCGGCCGCCACCTCCCGGCCGGCGAACACGCCGTGCGCCTTGCCCAGCAGGTGGAAGCTCGCCGGTTCCATGTCCGCGATCAGCGCGCTGGTGATGTCGCCGCGCGAGCCGAGGTCTTCGTCGCGAGCCATTTTCGCCAGGCGCAACGCCTGTTGCCGAACGGCCTGCATGTCGGGAACGTCGTCGCCAGGTGTCCTCATCGTCGCTCAACGCCTCCGTCGGGGCAGCGGCCCGCCGCCCTTGCCGCCGCGTCCTGTTTTTTTGGGTTCCGCAGCCGCGCGGACCGGCACCAGTTCCGGCGCGGCCTGCAGTTCCTTGATGCGGTCCCGTAGCCGGGCCGCCCGCTCGAAATCCAGCTCCTCGGCCGCCTGCAGCATCTCCTCTTCCAGCCGGGCCATCAACTCCGTCCGGTCCAGTTGCTCTTCCGACTCGTGAATTGCCTGGGCGGCCACGCGGCGGGCGCTCAGCTCGGACTCCAGCCCGGAACGGATGGCCTTGATGATGGTCTGCGGCGTGATGCCGTGCTCCCGGTTGTAGGCGAGCTGGATCTCGCGGCGGCGATTCGTCTCGTCGATGGCCCGCTGCATGCTGGGCGTCGTCTTGTCCGCGTAGAGGACCACCTGGGCGTTCACGTTTCGGGCCGACCGGCCGATGGTTTGAATCAGCGAGGTCTCACTGCGGAGGAAGCCCTCCTTGTCCGCGTCCATGATGGCCACCAGCGACACTTCCGGCAGGTCCAGCCCCTCTCGCAGAAGGTTCACGCCCACCAGCACGTCAAAGTCGCCCGTGCGCAGAGACTTGAGAATCTCCACCCGTTCCAGCGTGTCAATCTCGCTGTGCAGGTAGCGGCAGCGATGGCCCTCCTGCTGGATGTATTGCGACAGGTCCTCGGCCAGCCGTTTGGTCAGCGTCGTCACCAGCACCCGCTCGCCGGCCGACACCCGCTCATGGATGCACTGCAGCAGGTCGGCCACCTGCCCGCGGGCGGAGGCCACGGCGATGGCCGGGTCCACCAGGCCCGTGGGCCGGATGATCTGCTCCACCACTTCGCCGCCGCAGAGCCCCAGTTCATAGGGGCCGGGCGTGGCGGACACGAAAAGCGTCTGGTTCCACATGCCCTGGAATTCCTCGAACCGCATGGGCCGGTTGTCCAGGCACGAGGGCAGCCGGAAGCCGTGCTCGACCAGCACTTCCTTGCGGCTTCGGTCGCCGGCGTACATGGCGCGAAGCTGGGGGATGGTCACGTGCGACTCGTCGAGAATAAGCAGAAAATCCTTCGGGAAGTAGTCCACCAGCGTGTAGGGCTTGGACCCGGCCGGCGTGCCGGCCAGGTGCCGCGAATAGTTCTCGATGCCCGAGCAGTAGCCTACCTCGGCCAGCATCTCCATGTCGTAGCGGGTGCGGGCGGCCAGGCGTTGCGCTTCGAGCAGCTTGCCGTGGCGGCGGAACTCGGAGAGCCGCTGCTCGAGCTCCTCGCCGATGGACTTCAGGGCCGCCTCCAGGCGGTCTTCCGGCATGACGTAATGCACGGCCGGGAAGATGAAGAGCTTTTGCTCGTGGGCCAGCGTTTCGCCGGTGAGCGGGTTGATCAGCTCGATCCGCTCGATCTCGTCGCCGAACATTTCGATGCGGTATGCGATCTCGTCGTAGGCCGGATGAATCTCGACCACGTCGCCGCGGACGCGGAACTTGCCGCGGTCCAGGTCGAGCGTGCTGCGGGAGTATTGCAGGTCCACGAAGCGGCGGAGCAGGGCGTCGCGCTCCACGGTCTGCCCGACCTGCACGGTGATGATGCTGGCCTTGTAGTCCTGCGGTGAGCCGAGGCCGAAAATGCACGACACGCTGGCCACGATCACCACGTCGCGCCGCGACACCAGGGAGGACGTGGCGCTGAGTCGAAGCCGGTCCAGGTCGTTGTTGCGGGACGCATCCTTTTCGATGTAGATGTCCCGCTGGGGGATGTACGCCTCGGGCTGGTAATAGTCGTAGTAGCTGACGAAGTACTCGACGGCGTTCTCCGGGAAGAGCGCCCGGAACTCCTCGTAGAGCTGGGCGGCCAGCGTCTTGTTGTGCGAGATGACCAGCGCCGGCCGGTTCAGCCGGGCGATGAGATGGGCCATGGTGAACGTTTTGCCCGAGCCCGTCACGCCCAGCAGGCATTGCCGCGGCGCCCCCCTTGCGAAGGCGGAGACCAGTTTTTCGATGGCCTGCGGTTGGTCCCCTTGCGGTTCGTACTCGCTGACCAGGTGAAACTGATCCACACCCGCCTCCCGCGTTGCCGCCCACTGCCGACCCGCGAGCTCTGCGGCCCCGGCCGGATTCCGGGCAGTATAGGGCTGCGCATCGGGCACGACAACGCAGATCGTCTCCCAGCATTCCAGGACCGGCTTCCCATGTGGGACCCCGGCGCGCCGGGGCCGCCGGCCACCTGGGCTGTGGGCGGATCGAGAGCGTTCACCTCGGAATGTGGATGCCGTAGAGCTTGTGAACCGCGGCGTCGAACTCCTCGTCGGTGAGCTCGTGTTTGGGGGAATCTTCCTTGGGCGGTTTGCCTGAGGACGTGCGAGGGCCAACGCCCCTCAGATCGGCCAATGCCTGTGACGCGATCGTCAGATCCCGCAATTGGAGCACAGTCGCGTGGTCCGCCAACATCGAGAAGATGCGTAAGAGCAGGCCCATGGAAACGACCTGGTTCCAGACCTGCACGTCAGCCGTATCGACGTTCTGCGTAAGCTCTCTCATTGCCTCGTACGCCCGGTCCGCCCATTCGTGATAGATCTCCACGAGCGGCGTGGGCGCCACCGGCATGGCCGGAGCGGAGGCGGGCCTGCCGGCCTGACGGACGTAGGGCACGCGATCGGCGAAGCGGCGAAACTGGCGGCGCGACACGCCGTACTGTTCGGCCAGTGCGAAGACATCGAATAATGCAACTCGCATGCTTTGGTTGACTTCGCCGGCCAGACGCTGGACGAGTGCCTGTCTGACGGATGGGGGGACCGCCTTTTCGAAACGCGTCCATCGCTTGCCGGTGGCCGGGCCGCGTGGGGTTCCGTTGTGCCGCGGGTTCGTTTGGGCTGTGATCATGTTCCGGATCCTCCTCTGCGTGAATAACATGGTGGGTGGGCGGTTGGGGGAAAGGCGGGAACAGGCACGAAGGCACCCCGCCGCGGCGGGCAGGCTCCGGCACGGAGGCACGAAG
>JAFGJQ010000426.1 GCA_016929015.1 Phycisphaerae bacterium
CAGCGAACGGGCGCTGGTCGATGAACTGATCCGCTGCGAGTCGCTGGGCATTGGCGGCCTGGTCCTGCATCCGGGATCGCACATGGGCGCGGGCGTGGATGCGGGCATTCGACGTATCGTTCAGCGGATCGACGCGGTCCACGCGGCCACACGCGGCGGCACAACGCGCATCCTCCTGGAAACCACGGCCGGGCAGGGGACTTCCATCGGACATACGTTCGAGCAGCTCTCTCGCATTGTCGAGGGGGTTTGCGACGCCGACCGCCTGGGTGTCTGCCTGGACACGTGCCACGTGTTCGCCGCCGGGTACGACCTGTCCCGCGCCGACGGCTATGCATCCATGCTGGCGGACGTGGAAACGCACCTGCCCAACATGCGCATCGAGTGCCTTCATGTCAACGACTCCCGGCGGGAATGCGGCAGTCACGTGGATCGCCACGCGCACATCGGAAAAGGTCGGATCGGCCGCATGGGGTTCGTACGCGTGATGAACGATCCGCGTTGGGCGGGCGTGCCGAAGATCCTGGAGACCCCCAAGGGCCGCGACGGCCGCGGCGCGGACCTGGATGCCGTGAACCTTCGCAAGCTGCGGCGCATGATCCGGACCGTGCCGTGAACCGCGCGGGGCGGCCCGTCGTGCGCGGGGCATGCTCCGGCGTCCGGCCGGCTCGGGCGATGCGGGTCCCGCACCCTACGTGGGGAAGTTCAGTGGGCGACCGCGATTGTCCTCACACTGGCAATGGATCTGATCCGGCGCGAAGTCCGGGTCCGCCTGCACGATGATCGTCTTGCCGGACGCCTGCTGCAATTGGTGCAACGCATTGCGGCGTTCGTTGAGCACCATCAGCGCTGTTCTGGGAGAGGCGGTCAGCGTGATCCGGAACACCTCGCGGCTGAGCGCGGCCAGTTGCAGAATGCGCATGACCTCCAGCGACATTGACTCCGGCGTTTTGATCTGCCCGGTGCCCCGGCAGTGCGGGCAATCCGCATAGATGCCTCGCCGGATGGACGGTCGCTGCCGCTGGCGGGTCATCTCGATCAGGCCGAACTGGCTCATCCGCAGGATGCGGGCCCGCTCCTTGTGCTTCTTCAGAGCGTCGCGGAGGACTTTCTCCACCGCTCGCTTGTGCCGGTCGAACCGCATGTCGATGAAATCACACACGATCAGGCCGCCCAGATCACGCAGCCGCAACTGCCGGGCAATCTCCTCCGCCGCCTCCATGTTGATCCTGTAGGCCGTCTCTTCGGCGTCGTCCAGATCGCGAAACTTACCGCTGTTGACGTCAATGGCCACCATGGCTTCCGTGCTGTCGATGACCAGCGTGCCGCCCGAGGGCAGCGGAACGTGCCGTGAGTGGATGAGGTCGATCTGCTCCTCGATCCCGAACGTGTGGAAGATGGGCTTCGTGTCCATATACAGCTCAATGCTGTTCGCGGTTCGCGGGGCGGCGATCTGCAGAAACTCCAGCGACTTGCGGCCCGTCTCCGCGTGGTCCACCACGATCCGCTCGAAGTCGCTGGTGTACACGTCGCGCAGCGTTCGCGTCACCAGGTCCGAGTCCTGGTATAGCTCCGCCGGCGGCGGCTGCGTCCGGATCCGCTCGCTCACCGTCTTCCACAACCGCATCAGGTAGTTCAGGTCACGCTGCAGCTCCCGCTTGGACTGGTCCAGACCGGCGGTGCGAAGAATGAAACCGATGTTGTCCGGGAAGGTGAGCTGGTTCATCACCTCCCTCATTTTCCGCCGGGCCTCCTCGTCCTCGATCTTGCGAGACAGGCCCACCTTGTCCATGCCGGGCATCATGACCAGAAACCGTCCCGGGATGGACAGGTACGTGGTCAGCGTGGGGCCCTTCGTGCCCACGCCCTCCTTGGTGATCTGTACGATCACCTCCTGACCCCGCCGGAAGCATCGCTGGATGGGCGGGCGGTCGCGCCGCGGAACCTTCTTGCCGACCGCCTCCGACTGGCCCCCGCGGTTCGGAAAATACTGCGGCTGCACGTCCGACACGTGCAGAAAGCCGTTCTTCGGGAATCCGAAGTCCACAAACGCCGCCTGGATGCTCGGCTCGACGTTGGTGATGCGCCCCTTGTAAATGTTGCCCACGTGCGACTGCGCGCTCTGCCGTTCGATGAACAGCTCTTCCAGACGCCCGCCGGTCAGGATCGCCACCCGACACTCATCGTCGCCCGTGACGTTGATTACCATCTCCCGTCCCCGCGCCTTGCCCGCGGACTTGCCCGTGGACGCCTTCCAGATGCGCATTTCGGACGTGGCGCTCATGACCTCGTCGTCCGCGGCCGGTTGCACGTTGTCGTCGTCGACCGGTGTCAAGGGCTCTGCCGTGGGCGAGCTCGACCCGCCCGGCCGTCGCTTCTTCCGCCGTCGCCGCGATCGGGAACGCTCCGCGCCGTCTCCGGAGCCAACCGGAGCGGCCGGGACGGCCTGCGACCGGGCGGATGCGGTTGGGGGCACCTCGGCCTCTGCCGGCGGGGCCGTCCTCGCGGCGGGTGGAGACGATGCCTCTTGAACCGAATCCGGGGACCGGGTGCCGGAAGGCTCACCCTTCTGATGGTTCATCGCCGCGGCTCGCGCAGCCAGGGCCCGCTGTCGCCGACGGCGCCGTTTTTGAGAAGGGGTCTCCGCTCGCGCAGGGGCTGCCTCCGATCCGCGTGAGGCGGGCCGTTCCTCCACCGGCGCTTGTTCGAGAATTCCGGCCCCAAACGCGCTCGGCTCGCTCGATTTCGCGGCTTCGGCGGATGCGGTTGCACGCGGTGCGGCCTGGACGGGTTCCACCGCGACGGACCGCACCGGTTCAAGCGGCTTCGGCATCGGGCGTTCGGGTGCGGGCGGGGCCTGCGGCTCGGCCGGCGATCCGGGGTGGTCCGGCTCCCTCGTGGCTGACGGACTTGCCGCCTTCTTCTTCCGTCGGCCGCCTCGTTTCGTCTTTCTCGCCGTCGCGGGGGCCGGTTCTGCTTTCGTCTCTCGGGCGACGGCGGGTCCCGCCGGCGGCTCCTGCGCCGAGGCGGCAGGCTCGTCGGAAAGGCGTGCCGGCTCGCCTGGATGCGGGCCCTTGGCTTTCTTCCGGCGCCGCGTGGTTCGCTTGGCTTTCCCGGGCACGGCGGCGTCGCTGCTCGGTGCGTTCGCTTCGGCTTGTTCGGCGCCCCCTCCGGCGTCGGGTGCGGACACGGCGGCGGGGGGGGGCGCTGCCTCGTTGCCGCCGCCGGCGTGTATCTTCTTGCGACGACGACGACCGCTCTGTCTGGTCTTGGTTTCCTGCGGAGCTTGCTCCGCTGATGATTCTACTGCCATTGGACCTCTATTCGGCGAACTCGATTCAGGATCGCCTCGTCTTTCATGCCCAGCGCCGAAAGGACCTCGGACGGTCGGACGGAACCGTGTGGGGTCACGTGCAGCACCATGACCAGGCTCTCATCCGCGATGTCGATCCGATCGATGAACGGCCGGATGTCCACACGCCGGGACGGAGACGATTCTCCGGTTCTTCTGTCAATCACAACGGATTCGGTTGCCAGCAGGTCCCGGACGTTGCGGCACAGGCCGGATACGTCCGATCTCTCGATTTGGACCCGGTACTGCACGCGGGTCGGCAGGTATCGCTGCGTGGGTTGGAGCCGGCGCGCCGCGCGGATTCGGACTCCCGCGGGCATCTGCTCCTGAAGGCGGCTCGCCAGCTCGCCTTCGGGCAGCTCATCGGTCAACTCCAGCACCAGACACTCGGCGTCCGACGCGACCCCGACGGGCCGCGGCAACGGCAGGGAGAGGCGTGGACGGGGATTGAAGCCCTGAGTGAAACGCACGGGAAACGACGCCCGGACCAACGCCCGGGTGAACATGCGAAGCATGTCCTGGTGCGACAGGTACTTGATGTCGCCATCCACGGCGAATTCCACGGCGTAACGCCGTGGAATGCTGGTCTGAGGCACTCCGTTCTGGGCCAATGAGCCTGAGAAATCTCGCTTCGTACCACACCTGCCGGACCGGCACGAACCGATCCGCAACGGTTTTCGATCAGCTTCCTTGCCCGAGGCGGTCGATCCACGTCAGTAGATCGGATCGCCGGGCAGCACTTTCTTGGTTGCGTCGCGCAGGTAATTCGTCACCTGTCGCTCGGTCTCGAACGTGAGGGCCTTACGGGCCACCCGTTCCACCTGCGGGATCGTCACCAGCCGCACGAGCTTCTTGATCTCCGGGATGTTCCGCGGCGCCATCGAGAAGTCACGCAGCCCCAGCCCCAGTAACAGCAGCGTGTACAGGGGCTCCCCCGCCATCTCGCCACATAGACTACAGTCAACCCCCTGTCGCTGACAAGTGCGGATTACGTCCCGCAGGACCCGCAGGATGGCCGGATGGCTGGGCGTGAAGAACCGGGAGACCCGCTCGTTTCCCCGGTCCACCGCGAGCATGTACTGGATCATGTCGTTCGTGCCGACGCTCATGAAGCCGACCTCGCGGGCCAGTTCCTTGCAGAGCAGGGCGGCCGCCGGGGTCTCCATCATGATCCCCACCGGGATGTCCCGGTCAAAAGGCACCCCCTCGTCTTCCAGGTCCTCCATGGCATCGTGGAGGGTCATCTTGGCCTGTCGAAACTCCATCAGGCTGATAATCAGGGGGAACATCAGCCGAACAGGACCGTGCACGGACGCTCGCAGAATCGCCCGGAGCTGCGTCTTGAACATGTCCAGGTTCTGGAGGCTGTACCGGATGGAACGCAGCCCCAGCATCGGGTTGCGCTCCTGTTCGTAGTGCTTCTCCTGCGTGTATTTGTCCGCACCCAGGTCGAAGGTCCGAATGGTCACCGGACGTCCCCCGGCCCCCTTCAGGGCCGCCGCGTACGCCCGGCATTGCTCCTGCTCCGTCGGCTCTCCCTCCCCTCGCAGGAACAGGAATTCCGTCCGGTACAGTCCCACGCCGTCCGCCCCGTACTCCCGCGTCGTTTTGGCCTCTCCGGGAAACTCGATGTTGGCGTTCAGTCGGATGCGGGTGCCGTCCTTGGTGATCGGCTCGAGTTCCCGCAGGCTCTGCAACTCTACGATCAGCCGGTCGTATGCTTGCTCCTCCGACCGATAGTGCGCCAGGGTGGCCTCATCCGGGTTGATGATGACGATCTGGTGCGTTCCGTCGACGATCATCAGGTCGCCGCCGCTGACCCGCGTCGAGACGTCTTTCACGCCGATGACCGACGGCCGTCCCAGCGACCGCAGCAGAATGGCCGTGTGCGACGTGGACCCACCCGCATCCAGTACGACGCCGACCGCACGCGTGCCGCTGATCTGGGCCGTCTGCGAGGCGGACAGATCGTGGGCGACCAGAACAACCTCCCGGCTGAGGTGCGCCAGGTCCTCCCGCGATTCACCCAGAATGTGCCGAACGAGACGCCGCTCAATGTCGCGCACGTCGCGGATCCGCTCCGCCAGCAGCGGGTCGCTCATCTGCATGAACCGCCGCTGGTGGCTCCGCATGACGAAACTGGCCGCGTACGCGGCGCTGTGCTGCTTGGCCCGGATCAGTTGCTCAACGGACCGGCGGACCGACGCGTCCCGGAGCACGCCGATGTGCCAGTTGAAAACGTCGGCGGCGTCATGTCCCAGTTGGGCGGCCAGCGCGGTCCTCTGCTCCTGGAGTTCCGCGATGGAGGATTCCAGGGCCCGGGCAAGCCGATTCAACTCCGATTCCACCTGGCCGGGGGCGACGTGGCGGTGGGGAATCCGGTATTCCTCCGCATCCAGAACCACCGCAGGGGCAATGGCGATGCCGGGCGCGACCGAGATTCCCTGGATGATTTCCATGACCCACGCTTCGTGAAACGTCCCTGCTTCCCGTGGTGACCGGCCGCGCGACCGGGCCGTGGCGGGCGGAAGGGAGTGGGCTTTCGCCTGCCGGGGCCCCTCGGGGCCGGGATGGCCGGAGGTTACTCCTCGTCGAACTTGCTCTCCACGAGCCGGATCAGGGCGTCCACCGTTTCCCGGGCGTCCACTCCCGTGGCCTGGATGCGCAGGCGGGTGCCTTTTGGCGCCTCCAGCACCATCATGGCCATCGGACTCTTGCCGTCGACCGGTTCGGACCCCTCGCCTTTGTCGACGCGGATTTCCGAGGTGTACTGGTTCGCGATGTCGACGAACTTCATGACCGGACGCAGGTGCAACCCATGCGTGTTGGTGATGACCACTTCACGAACCGCGACCTGTTGGGATTCGCACACCAGGATAGACCTCAAGGGAACGCCTGCCTCACATGCACGAGCCGTTCGCCACGCTATTCCGCACCGGCGTCGTCCGCGTCCGCCTCGACGATCAACTCTTCGATCTTCTCTCGTGTGTCGGCCTGGCGGAGAAAGCGGCGAAACTTGTCGTCCTGCAGATGGCTGAAGATGCGGCCCATCGCGGCCAGGTGGGCGTCCGGGTCATTCTGCGGGCTCAGCAGCATCACCACCGTGTACACCGGGGCCCGGTCCAGGGCGGAGAAGTCCACGCCGTGCCCGGATCGGCCGATCGACGCGATCATCCGCGTCACATGCTGATGTTTGACGTGCGGAACCGCGACGCCCTTGCCGAACCCGGTGCTGCCCTGGTTCTCACGCTGGATCAGGGCGCGACTGATCGCTTCCGCGTGCTCCGCGGTGATTGTCCCGTGGTCCGCCAGCGCCTGGACCATCTCCCGGATCAC
>JAFGJQ010000427.1 GCA_016929015.1 Phycisphaerae bacterium
ATCCCAATCCACCGACACGTCGTACCATTTCGGCGAATCGAAAAGCAATGACGCGTCGGACGCCTTCGATGCGTTGTTCATCACCGAGACCTTCTCGCGCTGCCGCACTCTCAAAACAGCCGCCGCGAGTCCAGCAGCACGCAGATCGGTCCGTCGTTCACCGAATCAACGTGCATGTGCTCACGGAAAACACCTCTGTCCACCGCCACACCCGTATCCGCCAGAAGCCGGCAGAAAACCTCGTACAGGTCGTTTGCCTGTTCCGCCCCCGCCGCCGTATCAAAGGACGGACGCCGGCCCTTGCGCGCGTCGCACTGCACGGTGAACGCGCTGACCACCAGCACCGCGCCGCCCGCCTGGGACACGTCGAGGTTCATCAGCCCCTTCTCATCAGTGAACACGCGCAGGTGCCGCACCTTGTCGGCCAGGTAGCGTGCGTCCGGCTCGCCGTCGTCCGGGGCGACGCCGACGTACACCAGCAGGCCCGGCCCGATGGAGGACACCGTCTTCTCATCCACCGCCACCGACGCCCGTGACACTCGCTGCACCACTGCCCGCATCGCTCACGCCCTCACCCGCTGACGCTCCCGCCGATCCGTCCCGCACGCAGAAGATCCACGACTTCAGCCGCAAACCAGACGACCAGAAAGACCCCCGTCAGCGACAAGGGAACGCAACCCTTCAGTCCGAACAGACTGACGTGCTGCCACGCAAAAACGGCCGCCAACGCCAGACCGGCCACCCGATGGCACACCCGATCGGCGTATTCCTCGGAACGCACGTACCAGATGACGGCCGGTATCAGCAGCAGCAGCCCGTCATAGAAATACGCGTACGGATTGGCGGCGATCAGAAACAGCACGGTGACGCCCAGCAACCGGGGCAGCCGCTGGGGCCGCCACACTCGCCACCACACGCATCCCAATCCGACAACCATGGGCGCGATGCTGATCGCCCAGAGGACCCGCACCGCCGAACGGCTCACCTGGTCGCCCAGCAACGTCAACCAGAACGCCAGGACCGTCTGATGCTTCCACAGGTCCATCGTGGCCCCGCTCACGAGGCTTGCCATGCGCGTGGACGCCGCGAACCAGTCGTGCCAGGCACTCCAGCCCAGCGGCACCGTGGCCAGCAGCAGGGCTGCCGCGCCCACCGCAAGCCCGAGGGCCATTCGCCGCCCCCCACGAACCGCGGCCACGCACGCGACAATGAGCCCCAGGTTCGGCTTGACCATGAGCAGGGACAGGCACAGCCCCGCCGCCAGCCCCCTGCCGCCGGCCCAGCACGCAAACCCCGCGACCAGTGACAGCACCAGCAACGGCGTAACCTGCCCCACAATCACCACGCCGTTCCACGGCGCCGAGGCCAGCACAACCAGCGCCGCCGTCACGTACTCCCCTCGATGGCCTGGCGCCCAGCGATGCAGCAGCCACAAGCTCAGCACCAGTGCCAGGATGTCCACACCGACGATCAGCCCGTACGCGGCCGCGTCCGGCAACAACCCGACCGGAACGCAGGCGTACAACACGTAGGGCGGATAGAGGAACGGGTATTGCGTGTCGAAAGACCCCGCGTAGATGTCGCGTGTATCCCCGTGCGGCAGCATCCGGCCTGCACGATGAAAGGCCGTCCAGTCGCGTTTCAGCACGGTTGGGTCCGTTGCGGCGCGGCGCAGCTCGCTCACCCAGCCGGTCACCAGAATCGCGATGACCACCGCGGCCGCCAGCCGCGTGATCGCAACGCCCAACGGGCCCCCACGGACGGAAGGTTCTGCCATCATGCGTTTTGCGGAGGTGTGGATTCGTTTGACGATCGGCCGTCCGGCCGCCCGCGCCGCCGGCGCGACCGGGCAATCGCGATAAACAGGACGAAGCACGCACCGAGTCCGATCAAAGGCGCGTTTCGGCTGAGCCAGGATTCCGGCATGGGACACAACACGCCGGCAATCTGCGACTCGGTGCCGTCCGCGAAACGCACGCGCACGACCGCCGCCTTCTCCACCGCCCCCGCCGGCGCCACGCGCAGCCCGAACGTCTCCGCGCGGCCCGGCGCCAGCCCCTGGTGCGGGACCTCGGCCGTGTACATCAGCTTGCCGACGCGCCCGCCGCCGCCGACACCCACCTGCTCCGTCATCTCCAGCTTCCAACCGCGAACCTCTACCGGCAGGTCGCCGTGATAGTGTGGGAACTCGATGTACGTGATCGCCTGGGCCGCGCTATTGCGCACAGTCCAGGTGTACGAATGACCGTCCTCGCTCGATCCGCCTTCGACGGACACGGCGGGCCCCGCGCCGAGACAGGCACACGCTGCAACCACCCATGCGGAAAGAACCGGCATGATTCGCCTCGCAAGACACCGGCAGGCCGACGTCGAGTTCGTCGGTCGCCTCGCGCCCCGCAGCATTATGGTTTCCCGGAGAGGCCCTGTACAGGGGAGTGAGGCGGTCGTGGTGAGGGTCAGCAACCCGCAGCCTGCGAGGGCCGCGTTCGCATCCGGATCTCATGGATGGTCTGGCGGATTCCTTCCATGCGAGGATGGATCTGCAGGGCCCTGTGGTAGCACTCCTGTGCGTCCTCGAACCGTCCAAGCTGTGCGAAGCAGTGGCCCATGCCCGCCATGGCCCCAAAGTGATACGGATTCAGCATCAACACACGCCTGCAATCGAAGATCGAACGGCAGTAATCACCCAGAAAGTAGTGCGCGATGGCCCGTTGGTTCCACGCTTCCGCGTAGCCCGGCTGCACCGCCACCACGGCATCCAGCTCCGCCAGCGCTTCCGTCCAGCGCTCTGCCTGCAGATGCAGCATCGCCCGATACAAATCCGACTGCACCGCCGCCGGGCCCAAGGCGAACCACAGCCGCCACAGGGCGTGCTCCGCCGCGTCCACCACCCATGGATCGTCGTGGTGCAGCAAACCGGCCAGCAATTCGCATTGACCGTCGGCGCCTGCGTCCTCCTCGCCATCGACACGGCATCGCGGCCCCCGCTCTGCCGTCCGACAGGCCGTCTCCCACGAATCCCCCGGCCCAGCGCCAATGGCGAACAAACGAGATGAACCGTCCGGTCCGGGAGCGTACGAATGACACATTGGGGCGGGCATGGTAACCGTGTTGAATACCGGAGGCCAAAGGGACAGAAGCAGTCCCGCAAAACATGCAGACACTGGAATAACAGTAGGACGGCCCACACCCCCAAGTCAACGCGTCACACACAACCATGCGTGCACACCGACCCGGGCGGCTGAGGCCGAGCGCCGGCGTCGGCGAGGCCCCGCCCGATCGTAACCTTCACACATTGCAATAGTTGCGTTTCCCTTGTTCCGGAAGCAGACCCCACGGATTCCCCCGGACGCCGCAGATGGCCGCGCAGCGGATCAGCGCAGATCAGACGCCCCCACCGGTGTCATTTGGCTGCAGATCGTCTCGATGAGCAACCTGCGGTCGATGGGCTTGATGGCGTAGTCGTCGCAGCCGGCGTGAATGCACCGCTCGCGGTCGCCGGCCATGGCATGTGCCGTCAACGCCACGATCGGCCCCATGTAGCCGCGCTGACGCAAGAGACCGGTGGCCTGATACCCGTCCATGACCGGCATCTGCATATCCATCAGAATGACGCCGAACGGCTCGCCGGCGTCGCGCGCCGCCAATGCGGCCTCGACGGCCAGCCGGCCGTTCTCCACCAGGGTCACCTGCGCCCCGGCCCGCTGCAGAACGTGGCACAGAAGCCGCTGGTTGTCCGGTCCGTCCTCCGCCAGCAGAATGCGGCGCCCGGCCAGCACCGGGACATCGGCGTGGGATCGGCTTTCGGCCGGTGCGTTCTTCACGGCCGTGGCCGAGCGGGGATCGGAGATGCGTTTGACCCCGGACAACGGTCCCGTGGCCACGGTGATGCGGAAGCGCGTTCCCGCCCGCTCGACGGTCTCCACGAGAGTGATGTCCCCTCCCAACTCCTCTGCCAGCCGCTTGCTGATCGCCAGGCCCAGGCCCGTGCCGCCGAATCGACGTGTGGTGGACGCATCCGCCTGGGTGAACGGCTGGTAGAGCGCAGCCACCTGCGCGGTGTTCATGCCCACGCCGGTGTCCGCCACTTCAAAATGCATCATGGGGGCGGCCGGATCGTCCGCCAGCGAGACACGAAGCCGGACGCTCCCCAGTTCGGTGAACTTGATCGCGTTGCCGATCACGTTGATGAGAATCTGCCGCAAGCGCATCGGATCGGTCTCGATCGTCTCCGGAACGGGCCCGTCGTACTCGATATCGAGCGGCAGCCCCTTCGCGTCGGCACGCACCCGCATCATCGAGGCCACGTCGGCCACGATCTGGCAGGGCGAGCAGCGGATCCGCTCGATCGTGAAACGGCCGGCCTCGATCTTGGAGAGATCCAGAATGTCGTTGATGATCCGCAGCAGATACTCGCCGTTCCGCCGAATCGTACGCAGCGCTTCCACGCGCTCCGGCGGGATGGTGTCGAGTTGCTCTTCCTCCAGCAGCACCTCCGCATAGCCCAGAATGGCCGTCATCGGCGTGCGAATCTCGTGGCTCATGTTGGCCAGGAACTCGCTCTTGGCGTGCGTGGCCGCTTCGGCGGCGTCCTTCGCCTGTTGCAGGCGCGCCTCCACCTGCTTGCGTTCGGCGATCTCCTCCAGCAACCCCTCGTTCGCCCGGTTGGCCTCCTCCGTGCTGATCCGCAGGGCGCGGCGAACGCGATTCGCCGACTTCGACAACTGAATGTACCGAACGCGGATCTCGCGAAACAGCGCCTGAACCTCCTCCAAAGACGCGCGCCGCAGGTAGTCCGACAACGCCCGATCGCCCTCGTCGGACTCCGCCGCCAGAAACGAATCCACGATCTGCTGCCGAACCTCATTCGACATCAGGTGCTCGCCTCACACAACGTCGTGATGGTCATGGTTTCGTTATGAAACTCACAGCGTCCGGTCGGCTGAAACGGGCTGATCTCCCCGTTGGAGTAGAACCCCGTGTAATGGAAATCCGGACCGAGCTCCCGGATGACCGCACGGACCTCCTGGGAAACCCGTCCATCCAGCAGGAGTCTTCGACCGATGCAACTGATCAGGAGCGCCAGAGCATCGTGCGACACGGGCGCTTCGATCCGGCTTTGGGACGCCGACAGCACCGCCCCCTGAATCAGCTCGGCCTCGTCCGCACACATGAGCTGGACCACGCTGCCTTCTTCAATACCGCCCGCGAACGCCATGGACCCGTCCTCGCGGTTGATTTCCAGGATCGTACGAATGATCCCCGTCTGCTCCCGCCTCTCCGAGAGGATGGCCAGCGGATAGAGCAAACCCGATTGCGGAAGGTCCTTCGCCTCCTCGCCCAGGTACTGCTCATACATGTCCAGGATCGGCCGGCCGTCCAGCTCGTAGACCACGTTGTTCGAGCCTTTGGTCACCGTTCGTCGCGGGCCGAACACCGTCCAGCCGCCGGCACACCCATGCCGGACCCGGAGGGCATCCCCGTAGAACCCCACGGCCACAACCACCTTTGTCTGAACCATCCCGTTATGCACCAGCCACGTACGCTCGAACTTGCCCGCGTCACCGGCCAACCCGCCGGAGACGGACACGCTCGGGTCCGCATACGCCGTGATTCCCTTCACCAGCGCCGCCCCGTTGACCCCCACACCGTCACCCAAGACCAAAACGTACCGCAGGCCCGATCCCACCAGCGCCGCCCCGAGCCGCCGACCGACATCTTCCGAATCCTGCATCCGAGGCACCGGCTCACAGCAGGTGCGGATAGTCGTCGATTCAAACCGGACGGCCGTCAGCGTAAGCGAACCGTCGCTGACGCCCGTGCCAGTGATCTCGCCGGCAGTCGTGCAACCGACGATCACTGCGTTCGGAAAGGCGCCGCTCAACGCGGGACCCAGGTCCGCTCGCTCGAACTGCGCCACCGCCCCGAAGACAAGCGCGAGAACGTTGTGATCCTCACTCGCAATCTGCGAGAAGTCATAGGGTCCGGATGCATCGTCAATGGTCAACTGCTGAATCCGCATGATACATACACCTGCATGAGCCGCTCACCGAAGCGGAGTCTCCGCGTGGTCCGTCCGCGAAGCCGTCGCGCACGCCATCCACATGGCCACAACCGTTCAGTGACACTTGAGGCACACATGGATGGATCGGAAAAGCAAGGCGTATTCTGAGAAGGAAACCGGTGCCGCCTTCCTGTCTACCCGCACGACCGATAACTTTCTCTGCCTTGATGACGGGTTCGTGTGGCTACTGCGGACGACAGGCTGTGGAAAGAAGTAGCGGTGCCAGAGTTCCAACGACATTGAACGTCATGTGCACCGCGATGGCCGGGATGAGACTGCCCGTCCGTTCGCGATAGTAGCCGGCTACCAACCCGGCCACCGTCGTGGAAACCAGAATGGACGCCACCAGCGGCGGCGGGAAGATGCGTATCAGGCACAGGTGACTGAGCCCGAACAAGACGGCGCAGAAAGCGACGGGAAGACTGATCCGAGCGATCCGCAGCCGAACGCCATAGGCGGCCAGTGGTGACAAGAACCCCTGCAACAGTCCCCGGTAGAAGACCTCCTCACACGTGCTGGCAATCAGCCATATCAGGATGATCCTCTCAAGAAGCCCTTCGGACGCCGGGCCCGGCCCGCTCGGCCCCTGACCGGCCGGCGCCGGGATCATCATCGACAGCACCAGCAGCGGCGACATCAATAGCAGCATGGCCGCCGCGCTGATTGCGACGGCCCGCAGCACGATGCCGGGCCGCGCCGTTCGCAATCCGAAGCGGGCCCAGTCCCCTCCGCCGATCACTCGCATGAGCACCAGGGCCGATACAAGAAATGTGGCCTGCGTCACCAGGCCGGACGAAATACACCAGCCACACAGCCGCCCGAGCCCCGTCTTCATAAGGAGGGAAGGCACGCCCATCATGCCAAGGAAGGAAACCAGAACATAGAGCCCCAGGGCACAGAAGACCCGTGAAACAGCACGCATGGCGAAGCCCTTTCCTGACCCGGAGAGTACGATGGGCTGCTTTCGACGCGAAGCCTCCGTGCATCGCCGGATCGCCGCACTGCGGCTACTACTTGCCGACGCCGTCATCATGGACCTCGACGGCACGACGGGCAAGGCCGGAGCAAAGCTCAAACACAAACGTACGTTGCGGCTCTCTCACCCGGGCATGCCAACGGCCGGATGATGCTCCGATCGGCACCGGCTGGACAGATTCGCACAGAATCACATAATCACCCACGCCGCAACCACGGCTGTCCTTCGGAGGAGCCTCTGTGAGCCATGCACTAACGCCCATTGGGCCGAACATCCGCATCATCCTCGGGCTGAGTCTGGCCACACTGACGGCTGCCGGCGGTTGCCGGACCACCCGGGCGGGCCATGAGACGCGCATGGGGGAAGGGTGCCTGTTCTACTGCGATGGGGCGGGCGGCGACTCCGCGTTGCACAATTGGAGCGACGGCGTCCGCAAAGGCATGAAGCAGGCGGGCTACCCCGGCACCGGCAAGGTGTTCCGGTGGCAGACCGGGCCCGGCGCTGCGGCCGATCAGGCCACGAGTGTCGATTACAAGCGTCGCAAGGCCGGTGAGCTCGCGACGAAGATCCAACAGCGTGCGCGGGCCCACCCCGGCGCTCCGATCACCCTGATGGGCCTGTCGGCCGGCACGGCCATTTGCGTATACGCTCTGGAAGCGCTGCCGGAAGAGGTTTCGGTCCGGGACGTCTTCCTCTTCGCCGGCTCACTGAGCTCCACCTACGACCTGACGGCCGCTCTGAAACGCGTGGAACGCCACATGTTCGTCTTCAGCTCCGACAACGACGCCGTGCTCCGCTTTCTGGTGCCGCTCGGCGGCACCGCGGATCGCGAACCTCCCGCCACCGGCACGATCAGAGCGGATGGTGTTCGACAGCCGCCGTCGGCCGGCGCCGAAACCCGGCGACAGTATGCGAAGATCATTGACGTTCCCTGGGAGGCGGCGTTCACTCAGTACGGGTATCACGGCGGACATACGGACGCCCTGAACGCGCGGTTCGTGCAGGCCGTGGTCGCCCCCCTGGTCATGGGCAAGGCACTCCGCGGAGGGGCCGAGGCGCGATTCTCGGCCGATCAGGTGCCCAATCCGGACTACGAGCGATGGGCGACCTTCCCGCCGGGGACGTGGACCCTTCTTGAGGGCTTTCACATCCAGGAGGACTGGCGCGAACCGGTCCGCATCCGCGAGACGCTCGTCTCCGTGGAGCCGGACAAGCTCATGCTCGAACGCACGTTTGTGCTGGTGAACCGGGAAGAGACCACGGCACCCGTGCACCGGCTGTTCGTCGTCATGGCCCGCATCGACCCCGATGAGCATCCCTTCACCGCGCCGGACAGCACCCTCACGCAGGGCCCGGACGAGCAGCCACTTTCGATCGGCGATCAGACGTACCCCTGCCGCGTTCGGACCCTTCGGGCAAAAGGCACATACGAGGAATGGGGAACCGCGCCGACCGCCACCGTCTATACGAATCCGGACGTGCCCGGCGGAATCGTGCGAATCGACCTGATCACTCGCACCGAAGGCCGGGAGGCCCGCTACCTCGGCCAGGTCACGCAGGTTCACCCGGCCCCGTAGCGGTTCCCGGGCGAAGGGCCGCCATAATTCGCATTTGCGGCTCGCCGGGCACCTCGGATAGAATTCTCCGGCACGGTCGATGGCAAACCGGCGCCGATCGGCGCGCCCGTTCCGTTTGACGGGGCGCGTTTCGGTTGCAGCCACCGGTCGATCCCGAAAGGACGATGAACATGGGCAAGCTGATCAAGATCCTCGTCGCGCTGGGGCTCATCGTCGCCGGCGTCGTGGTGGCGATGCGGTACACCGGCGATTCCGGGGATTCGGACACGCAAACGAAGCAGACCGAATCACAACCGCCGATGCAGCCGCAGGAGAAATACGGCTTCGCCCCGATGGACGAAGAGTAACGCAACCGGCGATTGCCTGCCGGCCCTGCTTTCCGATCCGGCCTCCCGGAAACCGATGCACCGGTCCCGTCATCACGCCGGCGGCGCAAGCTTCGTCACCGGCAGCAGGGCCTCGCGGCGAGCCGCTCGTCGCCGGCGCGCTTCCGCCTGCCGGCGCTGCGGTTCGTCTTCCTCGCCGAATCGATCCCGGTTGTCGCGCACCTCGAACAATGCGGCGTAGCTGAACACGCAGTAGTTGCCCGTCTTCGCCTCGGAGGACTGAATCTGCTGCCGCACCACCTCGATGCCTTCCGCCGTTTCCAGCCGTGGAGCGAACCACAACCCGGGCACCACCGTCACCGTGTCCTTCAGCGGCATCCAATCCGTCATCCGCGAGTCAAACCCGGCCACGTCGGGCTGGTAGTTCATCAGGAACGCGGCATCGATCAGTCCGTCCTTCACCCATTGCCGATCATCACGGAAGTAGCGCAGGCTCTCTTCGTATTCGGCCCCGACGGACGCCGTCAACGCCGCCGACGGCTTGGTCCAGCGCATCATCGAGCGGATGTCCGCCACCAGCTCTGTCACCTTTTCCGTGCGCCACCGGTTCCACGCGGTGCGGTCGTCGTCCGGCGCCAGACCGGTCTCCTTCTTGTACAGCGCGAGGGTCCGGGCATCACGTGGATAGTCGATGTCCGACCCCTGCGGAATGGCCGGCGGCTCGCTGGGGAACCGGATGTAATCCATGTGCAGCCCGTCCACGGGATAGTTCGCGACGATCTCCTGGAACACGTCCACGAGATACTCACGCACCTCCGGCAGGCAGGGGTTGAGACTGACATAGAACCATGTAAGCGGCTGGCGGACGCCGTTCTGATCATACCAGAACCACTCCGGACGCTTGTGGTAGAGCTGGTCCGGGCAGGCCGGCGGTTCCGTGCCGCGCCAGGCCGGAAGTACGTTGACCCAGGCGTGCAGCTCCAACCCGCGCTGGTGGGCCTCCTGGCACGCCACCTCCAGCGGGTCAAAGCCCGGCGACTGGAAGTCAAACTGTTCCGCCCATGGCTCGAGCTTCGACGGATAGAAGGCCGTGGCGTTCCCCCGAACCTGGAAGATCACCGTGTTGAAGCCGCTCTGGCGGCAGTCCTCCATGATCTGCGTGACGTCCTCCGGCGTTCGATAGTCGCCCCGCGTAACCCAGATGGCTCGCACGCCGCCGGTGGTCATCCGGCCCTGCTGGCACCCGGCCGTCACCGCCAGAACCAACGCCAGGAACGACAACGCCAGGGGCCGAAGCCATGCACGCACATGGGGTTGAATCATTGAAAACTCCTCGTCATGGTGAAAGGTCAATCGAGAATCCGTCCGTCACGCAAGCCTACAGTTCCGCGCGAATCCGAACAAGACATGGATCGTCTTCGCACATCGTCAATGCACGGAGCGTGAGCATAGTCACATGACCGCGGCCGGAAAGGCCGGTCAGGGAACACAAGAGTAAGCTCCTTCACCTATCCGCCGCCGGCATTGCCGCCCCGTGCGGGTCTGGATGAGAAGACAACAGTCCCCTCCTGAGTATCCACCACCCAAACAGTCAGGAGTTGTGACACCCCAATCGCAGAACGGTAAGCGAATGCGGTTCGAATTCGCATTCCAGCAAAGAGCCTCGCAATTCAAGCGGAAACTCGCGAGGCGCCACACGCCGCGGGTGCCGGCCGTCGTTAAACGAGCTTGGTGACGGGGCCGTCAACACGATGGCGGACGAATGAGCGGCGGAGAACCCGTCCAGCTCAAGCCGGCAGGAGATCGTCCGGTCCACAGAGCGGTTTGTCACATACAAGAGCATGTTTCCATCCGCGTGCCGGACGGCGACGGCATCCAACACGGGCACGCACGTGCCGTCCAGCATCGGCGCATCCACGCAGACTGGGACCGACATGCCATCCGCCGCCGCCCGGTACAGCTCAAACACGGGATACGTGGCCCGCAGCAGCACGGCCGATTCCCGGCCGGCGATCAGCCCGCGGCAGTTCACGGATGGCGAGTAATTCGCCATCGTGACCACGTCGCAGTGACGCAGAAGAACGTTCAGGAACCCCGCCGTGAACAAGGCATGGCCCAGGTGGTAGATCTCCGGACGGGCGTTGTCCGCCAGGTCACCCCAACTGTATTCATTCCACTCGTCGACGGCCAAGCCCAGGACGTCGCTCCGGCCTGCTCGCTCGGAGACCTCCCGATTCAACGCCGCCAACTCGGAGATGTCCTGCTCAATTTTGCGCAGCTTCTGCACCGCCCCTTCGTACGGCAACTCCCGCCCGAAGCTGCCAAGGTGCGTGTACGAGTGATACGAAATCCAGTCGGCCGTCCGCACCACTTCGTCGGTGAGCACGGCGCGATTCCAGGGACGGTTGTCATTCTTATAGCTGTCGCCGCACACCACGAACTGAATCCGCGGGTCAGCCTGGCGCATGGCCGTCGCGTACCGCATGACGTCGTGGGCATAATCCGCCGCGTGAGGATAGTAACCCACCTGCCACGAACCGTAGACCTCGTTCCCCAACCCCCAGATTCGCACGTCGAACGGCTCGACCCGGCCGGCCTCACGCCGCAACCGGGCCTCCGGCCCCTCCGTCGCGTTGCAGTAACGCACCCAGCCGGCCGCCTCCTCGGGCGTCGGGCTCTGCCGGGACCGTCCCACGCCGACGCAGATCACCGGCGTTGCGCCGGTTCGCTCGCATAGATCGAGCAACTCCGGCGTGCCGAACAGGTTGCTCTCAACCTGCTTCCAAACCGCTTCCTCGTACAGCGTCGGGCGGTACTTCAACGGCACCGCGCCCCAACGCCAATGATACGCGGAGGTGAAGTTCCCGCCCGGCCACCGGATCACGCTGGGGCCAAGGGCGCGGAGCGCGTCAATCACCGCCGGATGGAACCGAACTCCGCCGTCCGGCCCGGGTTCACCGGCCACCACGCCCCCATAGATGACGTCCTGAAAATGCTCGAGAAAATGGCCGAACACGAATGGATGCACGCGGCCGATCTGCTTCGTGGCGTGCACGTGCAGCACGCACGGGCGCGGCCCGGCGTCCTCGGCAGCCGCACCGCTCAGACCGCGAATCGCTGACGCCGAGAGCGCCTCATCGTAGACCCGAACCGAATGGATGAGACCGTTAAAGCTCTCATGGTCCCCGCCGGGAGCCGGGTCGCTGTTGTAGCCGATCGCAAACGCCGCGCGATCTTCGGCCGGGTCATGGAGGACCGGCGGTGGCGGAGGGAATCGCAGCGTGCACTGCATCCGCCCGTCGATGTAGAACGTCACGTCCTTTCCCGCCCGCACGACGGCGGCCAGATCGTGGAGCTTTTCACCGCGATCCACCGTGTACGCGGAGTCGAAGTCGAAAATCATCCGCCCATCCGGCGAGAGAAACAGATGCAGCGTTCCCGTACGTCCATCGCTTCGGAGCAGGGCTGAGTAGTCGCCGGGGCGCCCCCAGCGGCTCAGCAGCGTGTCGTGGTTGGCGAGCTCTTCACCGGCCGGCGGACCGAACGAAGCCCGCACCCACCACGTGAAGTCTCCGAGCAGGCACAGCTCTCGATTCGCCCCGGCCCCACAGAGCAGGCCGCACACCTGCCCTGGCGGAAAGCGCATCCCCTCTGCCGTGCGCTGCGGCTCACCCACCTGACGGACCAGCTTCGATGCCGGCGCGGCCTGATCGTCCAGGCTGGTTTTCAGCTCCCACCGGGCAACAAGCCCGCCACGCACCTGCGCCGCCCACAGCAGGCCCGACACCATGATGACCATACTCGCCGCAGCGTTAACGAACGCGATCGCACGTGGCTTGCCCGGAACGTCCGCCCTTCGCCGGCGATTCATTCCCCGCGCGGAGTCCGCGGCCGGGTTCAGCCTGGAGCGCGGGCGCTGCTTCACGGTTCTGCCCCTCGATTCTGCGGTCCGCAAGCCCGCCGCCGCGGCTCGCTCTTCTTCCCGTCCGTGATCGGCGAAGCCGGCGAGGATGACGGCACACGACTGCGGGCCGGTGCGTCAGTTCTTCACCTTGACACCCAGGTGACGGCGCAGCGCATCCACGAAGGATCGCTGCTCGGGCTTGGACGCATGGGTCTCCGTGTCGAAGAAGGAGGAGTACGCGAACAGGCAGAAGTTGCCG
>JAFGJQ010000035.1 GCA_016929015.1 Phycisphaerae bacterium
ACCGCCACCAGCCGGGCGAAGGGATCGACGTTGTGGGCCGCGATCTCCAGGCCGCAGAGGATCAGAACGACGTACAGACACAGGAACAGCAGCGACCCGAAAAATCCCCACTGATGGGCGACCATCGAGAAGACGAAATCGTTGTGCCGCTCGGACAGGAAATCGTACCGGATGAAGGGCCCCTGCCCGAATCCGCGCCCGGTGGGCCCGCCGGAGGCGATGGCGAACTTCGACCGGATGAGGTGGTAGCCCCAGTCGTTCTGCCATTGCCGCTCGGTGAACTTGCCTCCGATCAGGATGCGCCCGAATGCCGGATGGCTCTGGGCCTTCTGGCGAATCCACTCGTTCTGCAGCAGGACGCTGCTGATTCTCGTCCGCTGGTAGGCATGCATCTTGAACCACATCGCAGGACTGATGAGGATCGCCACGAGCACGATTAGAACCAGGTGCCTGACCCTGGCCCCGGCGATGAACACCATCGTGAAGAAGACCGGCATCATCAGCAGGGTCGTCCCAAGGTCCGGCTCGACCAGGATCAGCACCATCGGCAGCAGGGTCAATGCGAACGGGCCCACGAGCGACCGCAGACGGCGGTAATTGCTCCGATAACGAAGGTACCACGCCAGGGCCAGGATGTAGGCGAGCTTGCAGAACTCCGACGGCTGGACCCGCGGCAGCGACGGGTGGAGCACGATCCAGCGGTGGACCCCGTTGCGGTTGGGAGCCGCGAACGGGAGTTGAATGAGGTACCGGCTGACCACGAGGTACATCAGGAGCAGGAGCACCCCTCCATAGATCAGGTAACTGACGGGTCCCAGCCGGCGGTAATCCACCACGTTGGCCGCCACGAACCCGATGACGGCGACGACGATGAACGCGAGTTGCTTCTGCCAATGGCCGGCCAGGCCCGCGATGTCCTTGTCATAGACCGGGCTGGGATCCCTCGGGTTCCCCACGGCATAGATCGTCAGGACCCCAACCGCCAGCAGCAGGGCAACGCTGGCCAGCAGGCAGACCCGCACGAACAGAAGCCTTCCGGTCAGGAAATTGCGCATGGCCAGAGCATATCACAACTGCCGGTCCGCGTACATCGAGCAACGACGAAATCCCACAGCCGGCCATCCCCCCGGCCGCTTTTGGACTTGCTTTTCTCCGCGGTTTTTGGTACCTTGGCAACAGATCGCAAAGATCGCTAACGAGTGCCTCCGTCGCGGCGGCACGCAGATTCGCCTCTGGGCGGGAAAGGAGGAGCACCGGCACACAGAGCGCATTTCGACCGACTCTTCCTGCGAGTCGGGTCGGCTCAGTCCCCATCTCACCGGCTCGGTGGGCTGGGGACGGGACGCAAGGCGATTTGGCAGGTGCAGGAAGCGATCACAAAGACCAAGATAGGGCGGGGTGCCTCACTCCGCGAAGAAAGAGAAGAAGAGAGAAAGGAAGACAGTGTTATGAGGAAGCTCAGCTTACTCGTGGCCGTGCTTGTGTGTGCCACCCCGGCGCTGGCAGCCGTGCGCATCGTGGTCGAATCCGAAGGTTCGACCGCGGCCGTCCGGTACGCGACGGATGGGGAGAAGGTCCGAGCCTTCGCTCTGGACATCACCGTCGACAAGGGCAGGATCCTCGCCATTTCCGATTTCGTTCGCGGGGAAAGCACCGCGGACAACCTCGGCTACGGGATCTTCCCCGGAAACTTCGGCCGCTATATCACCGTCGATCCCGAGACGGGAGAGGTTGCCAGTTGGGACGCCAGCGGGTATACCCCCGTTGCCGATCCGTGCGATCCCGGCGCTCTGGGTGGTCTGGGCACCAGCGGTATCACCGTCGAGATGGGCGCCCTGTACTATCCCACGGACGATAGCTCGCCGAACGCCCCGCCCAACAGCGGTCTGCTGTTCACGCTCACGCTCAGCGAGCCGGCCAACGTGACGGTCGCCCTGAACGAAGCCCGGGGAGGCGTCGTGCTGACGAACCCGGACCAGGCGGCAACGGTCGATCTGGCGCAGGCGACGAACGTCGCCGTCGGCGGCGGCGCCGCGGCGGATCTGCTCTCCTCGAGCCATCCGGACTACGCCGAGTGGGTCGCCCTCGGCAAGCCCGCCTGCTGGGCCTACCCCCGGCAGTGCCGCGGCGATGCGGATGGCCGCAAGGACGGCAGCGAAAAGACCGGCTTCTACTACGTCGGCCCCAGCGACCTGAACGTCCTGATCGCCGCCTGGCAGGTGAAGGAGCCCCCGCTGGGCCCCGGCATCGCGGCCATTGAGAACGGCATCTGCGCCGACTTCGCGCGGGATCAGGGCGGCAGCGCCAAGACCGGCATCTACCGCGTCGGACCGACGGACCTGAACCGTCTGGTCGAGAACTGGCTGGTCAAGGAGCCCCCGGCGGGCCCCGGTGTGCCGGGCGATTGCGGCGGCAATCTCGTACCTTGAAACGGTTCATCTGCATCAGGCTGTGACCGAGCACAGCGCGGAACTCTGAAAGAAGGAGGATCCCAGCCAAGGGGTTCTTCCTTGACGAAGTAGGTCTAATCCTCCATTCTTCAGAGCCGCGGCACGAACAAGGGACTGGTCATCGGTCGACGCGATGCACGCTCCCTTGCCGGACCGGTGCTGGCATGAACGGAAGGAGAAAAACGATGAAGCACGTGTTCACTCTGGTATGTGTGCTGGGATGGGCCTGCGCGGCAAGCGCCACGCTGAGTCTGACGGGCGTGCCGACCGAGCCGATCTCAATGGGAGAAACCGTCACGATCACCGTGGGCAATACGGAAGGCGGCGCGTATGCGGGCTGGCTCGAGCTGGTGACCCCGGCCGTGGCCGATTTCGCCGGCGCGCCGGAATTCACGACCGCCGGCAATCCGGGCGGCACCTCGCAGATGACCTACTGGCCGGACTTCGGCGCCTGGTATGAGTTCTCCGTCAGCAGCTTCCCGCCCAACCCGGCCATCGCGCCGGGGGATCACATCCTGATCCACCTCACGGGTCTCAGTGCCGGAGCCACCCAGTTGAATCTCTACGCCGGCGACAGCGTCACGCTCCTCGACGCCTGCACGATCGACGTGATCCCGGAGCCGGCGACGCTGGCCTTGTTGGGTCTCGGCGGTCTGCTCCTGCGGCGGCGCCGCTGAAACCGGCGGCCGAACGCCGCTTCGAATGAAAGCACGGGTGGAGGCAGGTCTTCGGGCCTGCCTCTGTTCTTTTGCCCGCGCACGCCCCCGGCGGTACAATGACCTCAGAGCCTTTGACAGAATGTACCCTGGAATGTCATTGCGAGGCCCGACGCGCAGCGGCGCTCCGCGCCGAGGGCGACGAAGCAATCTCAATCCCACGATGGGAGATTGCTTCGCTTCGCTCGCAATGACATAGCGATGTTCATTCTGTTAAAGGCTCTCCGATGAAGGAACTTGGCGTATGAAGTCTACTTGTGTGTACTTGTGGATAGCGTGTGCGATGATTGTCGTTGCCGGCGGGTGCGGCGGGCCCTCAGCCAGACGAGACCATCCGGTGTCTGTGTCCATCGAGGGCGGGGGTCGTTTCCCCGCGGTTCTGGCGGGCCGATGGAAATCCGACCAACATGGATGGGACTTCGCCTTCGAGCCGGACGGGCGGATCTCGTCGGCGGTCATCAGCCTCGGCCGCGTCACGGTAGTCCCCGGCCGGACGAGCACCGTGCCGACCCAGTCGGGCGACCAGGCCGTCTTCACGCCCGGCCCCTGGACGGTTCACTACGAGCCGGACACGAGAATGCTGACCGTCAAGATCG
>JAFGJQ010000428.1 GCA_016929015.1 Phycisphaerae bacterium
GGCGCCGAGGAGGGGGAGGCCGCGTGTCGCGGCCGGTGCGGGGGAGGGGCCGCCTCCCCCGCAAAAAGGGATGGCGTGGTTGTTTAGCATTCATCCGCAGTGCATTCATCAGAGACGAGGCTATTGCAATGGATCGAGTCTCCCTTCGGAGGATCTGTCCCCTGGTCTTGCTGCTGCTTTTCGGGGTCGCCGGCTGTGACCGGAGCACAGGCACCGGGCGGAGCGGGAAGCCGAGAATTGCCGTGATCATCTCGACCCTGAACAACCCCTGGTTCGTCGTGTTGGGCGACGCCGCCAAGCAGCATGCGACGCAATCGGGCTATGACGCGGTCGTGTTCGACTCTCAAAACGATCCCGCCAAGGAGGCGGCGCACTTCGAGAACGTCATCGCCTCGGGCTACGACGCCGTGCTGTTCAATCCCACGGATGCGGATGGCTCGATCGCCAATGTCCGGCGCGCCAAAGCGGCCGGGATTCCCGTGTTCTGCATGGACCGCGAGATCAACGCCACGGATGCCGCCGTCTCGCAGATCCTGTCCGACAACTACTCCGGCTGCGTCGCTCTCGGGCAGTACTTCGTGAAGCAGGTGGGTGAGTCGGGTACGTACGTCGAGCTGCTGGGGCTGGTCGGGGACAACAACACCTGGAACCGGTCCAAAGGGTTCCACAGCGTGGTCGACCGCTATCCGGGCCTCAAGATGGTTTCCCAGCAGAGCGCCGACTTCGACCGCGCCAAGGCGCTGGAAGTGATGGAGGCGATCTTGCAGGCCAATCCCGGGATCGACGCCGTGTTCTGCGGCAACGACGCCATGGCGATGGGCGCGTACCAGGCGCTGGTCGCAGCCGGGAAGGACAAGCAGGTGAAGGTGTTCGGCTTCGACGGCGCCGACGACGTCGTCAGGCTGGTGGCGGAAGGCAAGATCGTGGCGACCGGCATGCAGTTTCCGAAGCTGATGGCCCGAACGGCGGCGGAGTCCGCGGACAAGTACCTCAAGGGCGAGCGCGGCTTTCCACAGAAGACGCCCGTCACGGTCGAGTTGGTGCACCAGGCGAACGCCGGGAAGTACGGCGACTATGGCCGGAAGGAAGCGGAGTGATGCGCCGGCCGCTGATCATCGGGACCACGGCCGTTGCGGGTACAGCGTTGCTGCTCTATTTCCTGCCCCTGTTCCATGTCGTTCCGCTGGGGCGGGCCGGGCAGCGCGCGGACAGTCCGGTTTTTGACCCCGCGGCGTTTGTCGAACGTTTCTGGGCCGAGCGATTGATTCCCGGGGCCAGTCGGGCCGTGGACGCCGCGGGGCTGGTCGAAGCCGTGCAACGGGACCGCCAATCGGCGCGGCGGGCGCACGGCCGCAGCGTGGGATTGAGCGAAGTCTACTACTATTTCGTTGCCGGGACCGGTCGCGTCGTCTCTGTCGACAGGAACTCGGTAGGGCTGTCCTTGGGCGATGGACAACCCGAGGTTCTAGTATCGCTGGAAACGGGCAACATCTTCGGGAACGCGGTTCGGGACGGAACGGGGCTGTTGAACATCAACGATTTCCCCAACTCGCGGGATTTCAATGGCCTTTCGTCGGAAATCAACCGCCGCATTGAACAGCAGGTATTGCCCGCTCTTCGCCAGAAGGCCAAAGTCGGCGCCACCGTCCGTTTCGTCGGTTGTGCGGAGATCATCGACGAAGATACGGATCTGAATCCCTTGCGGGTCGTTCCCTTCATCGTGGAGGCACCATGACCGACGCCAGCGACGTTGTCCTGGAGGCCCGCGCGATCTCCAAGTCGTTTCCCGGTGTGAAGGCTCTGGACGGGGTCGGCCTCAAGCTGCGCAGCGGCCGGCTGACCGCATTGCTGGGTGAAAACGGCGCGGGCAAATCGACCCTGATGAACGTCATCGCTGGCGTGTTTGCGCCGGATTCCGGGGAATTGCTGGTTGCGGGTAGGCCGGTCCGTTTCACGAGTCCGCGCCACGCCCGGCATCACGGCATCGCCATGATCTTTCAGGAATTGAACCTGGTGCCTGGCCTGACGGTG
This sequence comes from Phycisphaerae bacterium, assembly GCA_016929015.1. Lineage (GTDB taxonomy): Bacteria > Planctomycetota > Phycisphaerae > UBA1845 > UBA1845 > JAFGJQ01. The sequence continues at coordinate 2,032 of JAFGJQ010000428.1, forward strand.
GCGGAGAACATCTTCCTGGGCCGGGAACCGCTCCGGCGGAGCGGATGGATCGACTATTCCGCCATGAACCGCAATGCCGCGGTATGGCTCCAGCGGCTGGACCTGGACGTCCGGCCGACGACGCCGGTCCGACGCCTGCGCGTCGGACAGCAACAGGTCGTCGAGATAGCCAAGGCGCTGGCTTGCGAGGTGCGCATCCTCATCATGGACGAGCCCACCTCGGCGCTCACGGAGCGCGAGAGCGAGGTGCTGTTTCAGCGGATTGCCGATGTGAAACGTCAAGGCGCGGCCATCGCCTACATCACGCACAGGCTGGAGGAACTCTCCCGCATCGGTGATGACGTTGCGGTGATGCGCGATGGCAGGATGATAGGCTCTGCGCCGTTGAGCGAACTCTCTCGGGACGACATCGTCCGGATGATGGTCGGCCGCGACCTGAAGGAGAAGTCCCCCAGGAGTTCGTCGGCAAAGGGCAAGGAAGTGCTGCGGGTCGAGAACCTGACGCTGAGGCATCCGGGACGTCCCGGCGATTTTCTGGTTCATGGCGTAAGCTTTCGCGTACGGCGGGGCGAGGTTTTGGGGATCTTCGGATTGATGGGGGCGGGCCGAACGGAACTGCTGGAGTGCCTCTTCGGGCTGCACGGCCGGGCCTGCTCCGGTGACATTTTCATCGGCGGCCGTCGCGCGGTCCTGCGGTCGCCGACGGATGCAATCGCGCACGGGCTCGCGTTGGCTCCCGAGGACCGCAAGCGAGACGGGCTGGTCCTGTCGATGAGCGTAGCGGCGAACGCCAGCCTGGCCAGCCTGGCCCGGGCCGAGCGGTTGGGCCTGATCCAAGGCCGCGCGGAACGGGAGCACGTGAAGGGCTACCTGGAACGATTCCGCGTGAAGACGCCGTCGCTGCGGCAGCGAATCAGCAACCTGAGCGGGGGCAACCAGCAGAAGGTGATTCTGGCCAAGTGGCTGGCCACAGGCCCCAAGGTTCTGCTGCTGGATGAGCCGA
>JAFGJQ010000429.1 GCA_016929015.1 Phycisphaerae bacterium
AGTGCATGCCATGTCCGCGGACGCCTACGAAGTCGCCCTTCTCCTGGCCGAGAGATTCGACGTGGACCTGCTTCTGCAGGTGACCTCCTTCCGGGACATCAAGGCGATGACGCCGGCGATCGCGGACCGTGCCGACAGCCTGATCGCGGCCAGCCAGCCCCTTCTCGACCGCGTGGAAGCGAGACTCCCATCGCCAAAGCGCCAGGCGTTGGTTATCCGCCCGGGCGTGCTGGCGGGCCCCGGCCCAACCTGTTTTGTCCGCCCGGAGGCTTTCCCAACGCTTCTGTGTACCGAAGCGTTCGTCGTCGGGTCGGGCATCCCCGCCTTGCTGCACGCGGCCCACATTCTCCGGCAGCGCAAACGGGAGTTTCTTCTCTTCCTGACCGGTGCCGGCCCATTGGAGGCCGAACTGCGGCGACGTGCCAATACCCTGGGACTCTCGGGGACCGTCATCTTCTCTCACCCATCTGCGGGACTGGACCGTGTCATGATTGGTGCCGACATCTTCATACACCCACGGATGGATGACGCGATCCGCATCGATCCGCTTTCCGCAATGGCCAACGGCCTGGCGATTGTGGCTGTCCAGGGCGGCCCCTACGACTGCTTCGTCGACGGCGTGACTGCGATGGTGCTGGACGAGGCCAAACCCGACGACCTGGCCGATGCCATTGAACGACTCCTGGACCACCCAGACCTTGCCAGGCAACTGGCAGAGGGCGCCATCCACCACATCCGCACGTATTATCCGATCAGTGCGATGGCGGCACAGACCGTGGAACAATACCGCGCACTGGCTGCCCGTCGGCAGACATACCAACTGAACCGGTAAAGCAAGGGTCGAATGCCTGCTGGAATTTCGTGGCTGGAAAGCCCGGTCCCCCCGCGGGCCAATTGCCGGACGCGGGCGATTGTTGCGCATCTGCATGGTTTGATGTATACTATGGGGGGGTCAGAATGTGCTGCTTTCCGATGGCTGGAGTTGACCGGACACTCTTCTGGTCGATATCTGCTATGAGGTCCGGGACGCGGGCGCGGCGTCCCCGACAGGTTTGAGATGGCTTTCAAAGGAGGCTCCCCGTGCGTACGTTTGCGTTGACTCTAGCGGTGTTGGCATTGGTGTGCGGCTGTAATCTGGATTGGATACCCGGCATGGAAGGTCCGGGAAGTCATAGCGACGGAGGTGATGACCAGACGGGCGATGAAACCGGCTCGGCGGCATTGAAAACGTTCCAGTCGGAAAACGATCTCAAGCAGTACTTCGCATCGGTGGCTCAGGGTGATTTCCGAGCGGGGGTGCGCGGCGATGAAGGTGCCCCGGTCTTCAACGACGGTACGTCGGAAAGCCAGGACAACGCACTGGGCGGCGAAGGCGCCGCCCCTGAAGACGGAGACGCCGCTCCAACGCCGAGCGACGACTCCGGCGACCCCGGCTTCTCCGACACGACCACTCAGGAAGAAGGCGTGCAGGAAGCCGACATCATGAAAAACGACAGCACGTACCTCTACGTGCTGACCGCCGGCTGGCTTCGAATCGTTCAGGCCGCACCTGGAGAGCAGATGCACGAAGTGGGTGCATACGAGCTGGGCGGCTGGGGTCAGGACCTTTACAAGCTTCCGGTGGATGCCGATGTGGCCACGACGATCGTGGCGATCACCCAGACGGACAACTGGTATAGCGGGTACGGCAACGGTGGCGTGGCCGTTGACGTGGACGAAGCCGTCGACGTGGAAGCTGCCCAGGCGGTACCTGAAATCGGCCTGTGTTGGTTCTCCAGCCCGGAGACGGTCGTCACGGTCCTGGATGTTTCCAGCCACGGCGTCCCCGTCGTCGTCTCCAAGACAACGTTGGACGGCAGTCTGGGCTCCAGCCGGATGATCGACAACCGTCTGTACCTCACCCTGTTCGCCTATCCGGACTATTATGGCGGGTTCCGGTTCGATGCGGTGGAGGAAGTCGATGCAACGACTCTGATCCCCGACTACAAGGTGGAACTGGCCGATGGCACGACGTCCACCGGCGATCTTCTGAGTTGGGACACCATCTACCGCCCGACCGACCCGGATGGCCTGGGGCTGGCCTCCATCGTCTCGCTGGACGTGACCAACCCGGCCGCCCTGTCGGCCGTTGGCGTGATGGCGTACCCGGGCAATCTGTATGCTTCGCCGCAGGCGATCTACCTGACTGACACGGGGTACAACAACTTCACCGGCGATTGGCGGGAGACAACCGACATCTACAAGTTCGCCGTGAGCGAGGCGGGCGTGTCTTTGACCGCCGCCGGAAGCGTTCCCGGCCGCGTGCTCAATCAGTATTCCATGAGCGAGTATGGGGGTTATCTCCGCATCGCCACCACGACCGGCCCGAGCTGGGAAGCGGAAGAGGAACGTGCTTCCGTGAACAGCGTGTACGTCCTGGGCGAGCAGGGCGGCGTTCTGAATGTCGTGGGCAGCGTGGAGAATCTGGCTCCGGGCGAGGAGATCAAGTCGGCCCGTTTCCTCGGGACGAGGGGGTTCCTCGTGACCTTCGAGCAGGTAGACCCGCTTTTCACGTTTGACTTGAGCAACCCGACGAACCCGGTGAAGGTGGGAGAATGGCACGGCCCGGGTTACTCGGCGTTCATCATGCCCATGGGCGAGAATCACCTGCTCACGATCGGGCAGAGCATGGACACGGAAGGGGAATGGATCCGAGCGAATGGCGTACAGCTCTCGGTCTTTGACGTGACGAACTTCGCGGCTCCCCAGTTGCTGCACCAGCGGATCATCGGATCCTACAGCACGTGGTCGGAGGCCCTGTATAACCCGAAGGCGTTTACGTATTACGCGTCCCGCGATCTGATGGCCCTGCCCATCACAGACTGGGGCTGGGAATGGGACGAGGAACCGGTGGATGACGGCGACGCCGAAAACCCCGTGGAGGTCGTCGATGAAGCAAACGCCGGCACCGGGGGTGGCGCCGGAGCCAGGGCGAGCCAGGCCGAGCCCAGCCTGGAGGGCTTCGACGGGGTCTACGTCTACCGCGTGACGGAAGAGGCCGGGTTTGAGTACCTCGGCCGGTTGACCACTCGCACCGAGGAAACAAGGGACTGGTCGTATTACAGTTCGTTCACCCGTGGTGTGTTCCTGGGTGACAACGTGTACATCATCAACGAGACCGGCGTGGTCGGCGCTCCGACCACCGCCATAGACACGGCGCCCTGGCGGGTATCGTTCCCCATGGAGGAGCTGTATCCCGAAGAGGTGATCCCCGAGGAACCTCCCCTTCCAACTGAGGGCGAGGAGATCGTGCCGAAGCCGGAGGAACCACTTGAAACCGGCAGCGACGACGGCGAGCCGGTCGAAGATCTGTGACTCATCTGCGGATGAGAGGCCGTGGTTGAAGGATTAGAAACGATCGGCCCGGCGCCTCGCTTTCGGGGCGCCGGGCCCTTGTCTTCCAACGGCCGGCGTGGCTCCATTGCCCGTTGCTGAATGCGGGTTCCCCGCCGTTTGACAGCGCGGTATTCTGCACCACCCGGCCCAGCCCGCCCTCCCGTCCGGCTTTCGCGTGCTGTGCTCTGGAATGCGGAATATGGATACGCAAGACAACATGGTGGCGGCGGTCTGCAAAGTCTGTGGGCGGCAACTGACCGTGCTGGAGTTCCGGGCGTGCTCGGGGTTGGGGCATTTCTGCGGAGACCATCTGCCGGCCGGGCCCGCACCCGATCGCTCCATCTCCCGGGGCCGAGCTCAAGCCGGCACCGGCTCGGGCGGCAGTCGATCTCGAAGGCAGGTCACCCCACTGGGGCCGGCTGACTACCCCTGCAAGGGCCAGTTCGCCCGAGATGGAGTGATCCGGCGGGGCAGGCTTCTGAGCAACCACCCATCGTGCCCCGGGCGCGTGGCGTTCGTGTGCAAGGACATCGCGTACGGTCCTGGTGAGGTCGTCCTGCTGTTCATCCGCAGCGCGGAAGGTCGGGCGCTCGCGGAGCGGTGCGGATTCTCCTGCCACAGGTGAGCCCCACCCCCCAAGAGATCCCTTCTGGCGAGCGCCCAGGACTTGAACTGTTTGCCCAATTAGGCTATTTTAAGCTAATTCCCTGCTTAGGGTTGAAGCAGGGAGAGACTGGACACGGCC
>JAFGJQ010000430.1 GCA_016929015.1 Phycisphaerae bacterium
CAGGATCGCATGGACATTGGCTTCTTCCCCCTTTTTGGAGTCGGCCTCGGAGATCCATCCCAGCTACTGGAACATCATTCTACCAAAGCAGATGGGCAAATGACAGGCTTTTTTGAGCCGGTGGCGCCGGGGCGGAAACCACCAGGCGAGGGGAGCCTGGCCAACCGACTCCCATCCGCCGAACGGAACGAACCCGGAAGGATGTTCAGCCGCAATGCAGAACGACCGCGAACCCCAAGATCGACATGGCAACGGTTGAGTCTTCCAGAATTACCGGAACGCTTGGGGCTGCAGGGCGCTCTTCTCTGGAGCATTGAACATCAGGTCTTCTGTTTCGGCCGGCACCGCCGACAGGAAAAGCGGCTCGGGCACCGTGGCACCCCTCCCGTCGCGTTTTGCTCGTTGAACGTTCATGGAGAACGCCCCTGCCGACCGCCAACTCAGGCCGACAGGGGCGTCATGTTTCGGCGTCACACGAAGTACCGTGTAACGAACAGGTCAGTCCATGAACTTCTTCCCCGAAGGCTTGCCACGCGGCCTGGGAGGCGGCGCGACCGGCTTTCGCGAGGGCGACGATCCGACGTCACCGCTGCCGGGGGTCGCGCGAGGCTCTCGCTCAGGCCGATCCGGCCGCTCGATCGGTGCTCGTTCCCCCGCTCGGCGGTCCGGAGGCGTCCGATCCGCGTTGGGCGTTGGGTTTCCCTGTGGGTCCACCATGGGCGGCTGGACCGTCTGAGGTGGAGCAACCGAAGTCTGCTCCGGCTCGCCACCCAGCATGTACCACGCCCCGCCCGCCACCACTACTGCCGCGACCGCCAGGCCGATGTAAAGCGTGCTGTTGCTGCCGCCACCACCACTGCCCTTGCCTTTACCCGCTTGTTTTGCGCTCACTTTCTCAAATCCTTTCCGGCCGCCGGAGCGACCCGTTACGGACCGGCCGCATGACACTGTCCATTCGGTCGAACCCCGACAGAGAGCAGGGTCTGCCGTGTTGCACTATAGACCGACGTCCGCGCAGGTCAGGCCGATGCTGATCGGCGGCGACGGGAGTGTGTCCAGTTGCCAGCCGTTCCCCCGAATCTGAACACACTTCCAGGCGTTGTACGGGTCGCTGCCACCAATATCTCTGGGATACGTGCTGCCCAGGTCCGCCGGCGGCTGCTCGCAACCTCGCATCTTGATCACGGCCGCGTGACCATCCGTGAAGCAGGCGGTGAACATCCAGTCGCGCCCATGCCAGCCCTTCACAACACCATTCGGAGCATCTTCGAGGTAGTTACAGCCGCTCCAGTTTATCTCTGGAACTTTCAGGCTGTAAGCGTACAGGCTGTTTGCCTCCTGGTACAGGACCGTGTTGGCCGTATTCCGGATGCGCGACAGTGGACGAAGGAACGGCGTAAGGGTTTGCACCGTTCCGACGCAAGATTCGCCAACCGCGGTGTAGACGATGAACGCCGTACCTGCGTAACTGTTGCCGAAGTGATTGTAGGCACTCAGCGTACTGTCCACGAAACCGTTGGCGTTGGCTGGCCAGTACGTGTCCCAGTTCTTCGCGGTGTATCCCGTGTCGGCCGGACACCGGAAGCTGTCGAAGGTGAGATTCTGGTCGGCCTCGATCTCAGCCGCATGTTCCGCTCCCGGCAACACCTTATTGATGTTCTTGTACATCATGTAGTTCAATGGGCGAGTGGAGGCGCCGCGCTTGTACTGTGGGCCCCAGACCGAAAGGATGCCGCCTCCGTAACTGCTGTTGTACTTGCCTCGTCCGCTCTTTCCACCCCAACCAAAGGCGGCGTTAACCGTCTTCTGCCCTGGTTCTACCGGGTTGGGCCTGCCGAACTCCGAGCAGCATGGCATCACCACGTTCGTTCGGTCGTCGGCCGAATATGTGACGGATGCTTTGGCCAGCCCACTCAGGTTGGCAATGCACGCGGCCTGCTTCGCCTGGTCTCGTGCCTTCTTGAGCGACGGCAGCAGAATGGAAATCAACAGCGCGATGATCGACACCACCACCAGCAGCTCGATCAGCGTGAAACCTGCTGACCGCGCCCGCGTCCCGTCACACCGCTTTGATTGCGTCTTGAGCATGATCCCGTTCCTCACACCTTCAGCACCTGTTCGACCCGCTTGGCGTGCCGTGCCCGCTGATCACGGCAATTCGCGGCGGAGGGGTCACGTCACATGCGCCTGGCCACGACCCCGCCCATTACACAATCTTACATATGTGACATATCGGCCCCGGAGTCAATAAGGCAGGCAACTAATTTCTCGACAAATTTCGACAGTTGCGCCTCGGTGGAACACATCTCCTGACAAGCGTAGCAATAGTAACTCATTATTTGGCAACCAATTAACATAGTATGCCACAACTGGATGCAGGCTCGCCTGGATACCGGTACGGCATGGGCACGCCGGAGCATCGAGCCAAACGAAATAGGCCGTCGGCCCGGGTGGTTTGCCCGGGCCGGCGGCCCAGCGACGACTCTGTGGGTCTCTGCGTCAATCTCGAATCGACGTCAGACAACGCGCGGCGTTGGCGGTGGTCTGAATCGACCACGCCTGCCGAACTGCGTCATCCGGCCGAGTTGTCATCCGACCGTCCGGAGCTGTCCTCCAGCATCTTGCGCAGGTAGTTGTTTTCCCTTCGCGTGGCTTCCAGGTCAAACAGCATGTACTTGATCGACAGCCGCAGGAAATCAATACTCTCCTGCAGATTGGAGACGGTCTGCTTCAGTTGTTTGTGCCGCTCCTTCGTCTCGTCCGCCAGGGCCTGCAGTTTCTCGCGCTCCCCCATGGGCAGCGTGCCGATCTCCGCAACCAGTTCCGCCAGCTTCTTCTGGAACGTTTCCTCGTTCATGTATTCACCCTTTCCTTCCCTCGTCCTCCCGAGCCGCCGAGAGTCGCGGTCCCGGTTATCGGTAGTGACACCTCCTGGGACGCCCGGTCGGCGCTGCCCGTTCCGAGTGTCCGCCGGAACCATGAGCAACGGTCGTGCCAGGACTTGCCACTGCCGTCACTCGCTCCGCACGCCCGGTAAAACACTGTCCCTTTCGATGTCATGCCCACAACCCCCGCCGGCCGCGTGCGGACGTGCAGGTGCCGCATGCGCCCGGCTGTTGCCCGGGCGCAACACGCCCGAGCGGCCGGTGTGCTGCTCGAATTCACAAATGGCTGAAGAACAGATGGTTACCACGATGTTGTGCGCGGGAAACGTTCCGGATGTCGCCCGTACGGCGCACCGATAGGCAGCAAGCCGCCCTTGTTCGTCAGGCGGGGTCCGAAAAGATCGCAGCAGAAGACCCCGTCGCCGCGCAACACCGAGTGGCGACCCATCCGAAAGATCATCCCGTGGCGATGCGAACAGCGTTGACGTATTATCGCGCCGTCAGGGCGCGCCACGTGTGCAGGGCAAACGGCCGGCGGGAGCCCGACGCCGCAGGAGTGGGGCGGGCCCCTGCCCTATTGGAGACGGCAAGGCGATGGTGCCGGACGGCGCGGACACATTCCTGGTGCAGCAGATCCGCCGCGGCAGCGAGCCCGCCTGGCGGCAGCTCATCGCCCGCTACGAAGGACGCCTCCAGGCGTTCGCCCGGGCCCAGACGCCCACCCTGGCCGACGCGGAAGACGTGGTGCAGGACACGTTCATGGGGTTTCTGCAATCCCTCGATCGCTACGATCCGGCCCGCAGCCTGGAAACGTATCTCTTCACCATCCTGCGGTACAAGCTGATCGACCTGCTCCGCCGCCGCAAACTGCCGATCATCACGTCCCCGGCAGGCGATACGGAAGACGATGTGCTGGACCGGGTCGCGCCGGCCCAGGCCGAGACGCCCAGCGGGTACGCCGTCCGGGCCGAAGCCCAACGGACGCAGCGCCACGTGCTGCGCGACGCCCTGAAGACGTTTATCCACGAGTGCCGCGACCGCGGGGCGTTCGACGATTTGCAGGTGATTGAGCTGCTGTTCTTCGCGGGCAAACGCAACCTGGAAGCGGCCGACCTGCTCGATATGGACCAGAAGGCGGTCGCCGGCATCAAGTTCCGGGCCATCCAGCGTCTGCGGAGCTTCGTCGAGCAGTCCGCGCAGGCGGACCAGTGCGAGTTGGACGAGGAGCGCGCCGAGGTGACGGTCGCCAGAGTGTGGCGCGAATTCCGCCTGACCTGCCTGAAGCGCAGCACGCTCGGCAGCTACCTGCTGGGCATCCTGGACGACCCGTGGCGCAGCTACACCCAGTTTCACCTGGACGTCGTGGGCTGCCCCATGTGCCTGGCGAATCTGCAGGACCTCCAGGAAGAGCAGTCGCAGGCCGCCCGGCCCATGACGGACTCCATCTTCGCTTCCAGCGTGGGTTTCCTGTCCCGCGTGTCCGGCGAAGGCGGATCGCCCGCAGCCCCTGGAGCGTAAGCAGCGGACCGCCAACGGAGCGGGAGGCGTGCATACACAGGACCGGCAACGCCGCGTCGGGACCGGCCGACCCGCGTTGGGGATAGGCAATGGGACCGGAGCATCAGTCACAAGACAGCACGCGTGATCGCCGCGTGGGCGAAGCGCTCAACCGCTACCTCGATCGCAAGTCAGACGGCCAAGCGGAGTCGGAGGCGGAATTCCTTGCGCAGCACCCGGACCTCGCCGACGCCCTGCGGACGGAACTCGCGTTTCTCCAACAGATCGCCCAGCCCGGCGACAACGCGCTGACGCGGCTGGTCCGGACGGGGCTCTTGCAGCCCGCGGACGACGCGGCCTATCCGGCCAGGCTCGGGGACTACCAGGTCCGGCGAGTCATCGGCCGCGGCGGCATGGGTGTGGTGACGGAGGCCAACGACCCGCGGCTGCGGCGGACGGTGGCGCTCAAACTGCTGCGGCCGGAGCTGTTTGCCGACCGGCAGGCCGTGGCCCGGTTCGAGCGGGAGGCCCGGGCGGCGGCGGGCCTGAATCATCCGAACATCGTCGGCGTGTATGAACTGGGCCGGCACGAGGACACGCCGTTCATGGCGATGGAGTACGTGCCGGGCCCCTCCGTGGCCGAGCTGCTGCGCCGGCACGGCCCGCTGCCCGCAGCGCTGACGGAGGCGCTGTTCGGCCAGCTTCTGGCGGGGCTCGAGGCCGCACACCAGGCGGGCCTGGTGCATCGCGACATCAAGCCTTCGAATCTGCTGCTGACGGCGGACCCGTTGAGGCCGGACGGCCACGATGGTGCATCCGCCGAACCACCTCCGGCGCCGCGCGGCGGCGGGCCGGGCTCGCCCCGGCCGGCGGTGACGTTGAAAATCGCGGATTTCGGCCTGGCCCGGGTGGCCGGCGCGGAAACGCGCCTGACGGTCCCGGACGGCGTGGTGGGCACGCCGGACTACATGAGCCCGGAACAGGCGCGGGGCTCGGCCGATGTCGACGCGCGCAGCGATCTGTTCAACGCGGGGCTCGTGCTGTACGAGATGCTGACGGGCTGCCGACCGTTCGCCGCGGACAGCGCGTCGGCGGTGATTCATCGCATTCTGAACGAGGATCCGCGGGACCCGCGGTCCATTCAGCGATCGTCGCCGCCGGTGCTGGCGGCATTGTGCCTGAGACTGCTGGCCAAGCGGCCGGAAGATCGATTGATGTCCGCGGGTGAAGCTTTGACGGCACTGGCAAGCGGGCGGCGCGTGGGTTCTCCGCAGCGGCGGCGGCGGGTGGCAGCGTTCGCCTGGCGCGGGGTCGTGGCGGCGGTTGTGCTGGGCGTTGCGGCATGGTTCGGGGCGAGGGTTTTCAACTCCGCACCAGCGCCGTCGCCACCAGCACCCGCGCCTCCGGCCCCCTCGACACCCGCAACCAACGTTGCGCCTCTGCCGCCGATTGAAGCGGTGCGGGTACACAGGGACGCAACGAACACCGCGACAGGAACCGTGCTGATCTCCCGCAAGGGCCGCGTGAACGAGGAACCGTTTCGGCCGTTTCCATCGCAACCGGTCTACGTGAGCTGCGTCGATCTGGTGGACCGCGACGGGCGGGGCGACACGATTCTGGTAGTCGGCATGGGCAGATCCATAAATGGCCGATGTCTGTTCGCCTATGACCATGAACTCAAGGAAATTCCGGGCTGGAAGCCGAACCTGAATGACGCTCGCGTGTGGCCGGATTGCGAAGCACCGCACGCCTTCGGCTGCACGACTTTCGAGGCGGCCGATGTGGACGGCGAACCAGGCGAAGAGCTCGTCGTGATCGCGACGGAAGGTGACCAGTATGCCACGCGGCTGTCCGTGGTTGACTCGTGGACTGGCAGCATTCGTTCGACGTATTGGCACACCGGGGGGCTGTCTCACGTGCGCGTGTCAAGAAAGCTGGTGCCGGGCAAGGTGCTGATCGTGGCCGCGGGCCAGAACAACCTGCTGGAAGGCCGTGCCGACCTGGACAAAGAACCGCGCGATCTGACGACGCTGGCGAGGCTCACGGAGTGGGACCTGACGCCCGTAGTGATGGTGCTTGACGCTGCGGCGCTGGACGGCCTGTGCCCGCAGCCGCTGGCGGACATCGACATCCCGCCGGCCCGGCCGTTGGCGTACGGCTTCTTTGAATTCTCGTCCACCGGTGCCTCCCCAAAACGGGGAGAGAAGCGAGTGCAACGCCCCGTGCCCGGCCCCGGCGACACGCTTGTATTCGACAAGCTGATCCTCGGGGCGGTGTCCGACCCGGAGGCGAGCGGATTCAATCGCGAGCGGATCCAACTCCATGTCGCCCGCGCCGG
>JAFGJQ010000431.1 GCA_016929015.1 Phycisphaerae bacterium
GAGCCTTTGACTTCCTTGAGCACGAACTCGATGTAGGCGTTCGTCAACTCGGCGCCCGCATCGAGCGGGACGATCCAACGCATGCCGATAAGCTGCTCATCCGTGGCGGGGGCTCCCGCGTCCTCATGGACGATCTCCAGGTCGGTGCTGGTGATGTCCATGCCGGCATTGAGGTGCTCCTCGGCATCGTCGTCACCGGCCGCAATCCGCAGGTCGAGCGCGACCGCCTCCGGCCCGCCCAGGAGGAACGCGTCGGCATTCGCTGCGATCTCGGCATCGGAAAGGACCCGATCGTAAATAGCCACACCGAAGATGCTGCCGTCGAAATCGTCGAAGTAGGAATCCGCCGGGGGCCGGTCCTGGGCGCCATAGCCGATGCCGACCGGGCCGGACAGGCTGATCGCCGAGGCAACGCTGCCGGCCAGGACGCCGTTGACGTACAGATCCGTCTTCGCGGCCGCCTCGCTGGAGACGAAGACCACGTGCGTGTACTCTCCGGGGGCATTGGCAACATTGAAGTTGTAGTCCATCACGCCGAAGACGGTCGCGCCGTAGGTCTGCGTGTTGTTCCACTGCTCATACTTGAGCCCGGCCTGGATGTCGCCGAAATCGCGCCGGCCGATCAGGCACATGCTGGCCTGCGTCTCATCCGGATTGCTGCGGACCACGAACTCGTAGGTCATTTCGCCGCCGAAGGCGCCAATGTCATAGACGCCATCGGCCACATACGTCGCCAGGAAGCCCGGCTCGGCCGTCGCCGCCGCCGTATTCCAGCCACCGATGTTCTTGCCCGCCACCTGGATGCTCCAGAGGGAACCAGGGACAACCGCGCCGGCGCTATCGACTTCGTCGACCTTCCAGTAGAAGACCGTCAGCGGCTCCAGTGCGCCCAGCGTCAGAGAGGTCTCCTCCTGCGTGGCCAGCAGGACACTCGGATCACCGGCGGCCACCGCGGCCTGGTCGGTCCCGCCGTACACACTGTGCGAAACCGCCCCCTGGCCGGGGGCCCACTGGATCGCCGTGTCATTTCTCTGCCACACGCCGCCGTCGGCCGGGCTGGGGTCATACGCCGTCACGGGCATCGCCGTGAAGCTCCAGACCTTGCCCGCGGTGACGGCGCCGTCGGCCGCGATTTCATCGACGCGCCAGTAGTATGTCACGCCGGGCGTGAAACCGGCGACATGGAAATACATGGCCACCGGCGTCGGAGGACCGGCCACGTCCGCCGCCCCCAGTTCCGGCTGAGTTCCGATGTAGACCTGGTGGGACACCGCGCCGTCTCCCGCCGTCCACTCCAGCACCGGCAAGGTCACGTCCCCGGCGCCGTCGGCCGGCTTCGGGCTCTTGGCCTCCGGACTGAAAACCTCGATGCGAAGCAAGGGCGCCGCGGTCGCGCTGCCGTTGTAGGACTGGACACACCGCAGGCCCGTGGACGGGTCGTCCTTGTCATCCCGCAGGATGATCACCACGGCATTGCCGCTGACCCAACCCTCCTGGCCGATCAACTCCCGGATGATGGCCGAGATGTCCGGCGTCTGGAACGTGTCGCCCACCGCCATTCCCGCCGGCAGGGTCCATTTCACCTGGGCCTGCGTCCGGGCCCGGTCCGTGATGTTCTTCGCCGCACTCGTGAAGGCCGCTGGGTTCGGGTCCAACTGCCCCTCAATGACGACGTTCACCGGCGCATCGTTGGTGCCGGAGCCTTTGACTTCCTTGAGCACGAACTCGATGTAGGCGTTCGTCACCTCGGCGCCCGCATCGAGCGGGACGAGCCAACGCATACCGACAAGTTGCTCGTCCGTGGCGGGGGCTCCGGCGTCCTCATGGACGATCTCCAAATCGCTGCTGGTGACGTCCACGCCGGCGTTGAGGTGTTCCTCGGCATCGTCACTGCCGTCGGTGACGCGGAGGTCGAGGGTCGCGCCGAACGCATGGGAGCTTGCGAAGCCCAGCAGCAGCGCCAGACACAACCAAGGGATCACTTTCAGTTTCATCGTTGTTTCTCCTGCATAGGTGTCGGTTACTTTGCGCTCTTGCGGCACGCAAGAGCCGTATCATTCCGGCGGGCACGAACGCTATCGGATGCGCCCACTCACAGTCCGCCGGGAGGGATTCTCCGGGCAGAAAGCGGGACGCTGACCTCAGGAGGCCGCTCCTGACGGAGTGGGCAATGCGATCCTACCTCCTCCTTTCGACGCGGGACGGCGCGTCACGTGAGTTGAGACAGACACGTTATCCACCAGGCCGCACCGCGACACAAGGGAATCCGGACCCGAGGGCCCACTCCCATCACCTCAACGCCGCCGGCACGCCGCACGTGGAAACGAAACGTCACAGACTACCAAGGCCAATCGTATCCGCCCCGCCGCCCTCTGTCAACAGAAAAGAACGCGGCGAAGAAGGTCTCCGTCGGGAAGAGGTGGAAGCGTGGATGCGTGTTCGGCGACCCGTGCCGCGCGACCGGTGGCTCGGAGGGGCAGGCCCCCGTGCCTGCCCTCTTGCATCTTCCGGTATTACCACGGGAAGCCCGGAGACCGGAATCGGGGAAAAACACTGACTTTGGACACAAATGACACAGCCCGGCCTTCGGCCGGAACCAAGAGCGTTTATCGCTTGGCAGGGTACCAGCGGAGAGAGGGGCAATTCGAGCGACGCTTTGACATCTCCGCCGGTACCGCATCATGCGTCAAACGCACTCTTTCGGCCGATCACAAAGCTCCGTCAGCAAACAATTTGGGAGCGTTACCCTCAATGATCTGGAGATCGTTTTCAGTTGTGGCGAGTTAGTAGCACAGATTACGACCTCTTGAAATCGGCGCAAATCGGCGCAATCTGCGGCTGAACCCTCCTGATTGCCAGCGTCCCGCCGCGACGAGCCACCGAATTCAACCGCGAAACACGCGAACGATGCCAAAGGAACCGTCTTCGAGCCACGGGTCACGAGTCACGGCCTCCCCCGCTTCCCGCTTCACGCGGCCTCCGGCCAATCGTCCCATCGAAGCGATGATCGCTCTGAAACTGGTTGGTGAGAGCCGGCCGGGCGGAGACGCATTCACGACGCCCTGTCGAACCTCCACAAACGTGGTTCATTGTAAGTCTACATTTCTATTGACACTGAACCTGCCCCATGGTAGTTTTGACCATAGTCCGCGATCGCGGCCGCCCGCACCGGGTGTTCCGGACCGCGGCCAAGGGAGAAATGCCATGCGCATCGTGCGAGAACCTCGAAAGAGCAGCCCACCGCCCGCCGATCGTCCCCCGAAGGACCGGCCGGCCCCGCCCGGCTGTCACAACTGCGCCCACGCAGTCTGCGACTGGCTCGACCAGGTCAACGCCCTCAACACGGGCTGGTCCTACCGGCCCATGTGCTCGAACCA
>JAFGJQ010000004.1 GCA_016929015.1 Phycisphaerae bacterium
GATAACCTCCGTGAAAAGCGCCAACGATGGTAGCGCAGCGTGGACCTGAGGACAAGAGTCCGTCTGCGACGCACTGCCAGCGGCGTTGCCGCGGCGGTAGACGGTGGCGGGAGGCTCACCATGTGTGCCCCGAGGGTGCCGGCGGCGCACCGCCGAGGCGTGAGCGGCGCAGAATCGAGGGCGGAAACCATGTCCATTCGCAATGCAGGTCGTGCCCGCGATTGCCGCGGTCGTCCCGTGACGGTCCTGGATCCGTTCATGCTGCACTTGCTGAGGCAGAGCGAGGGAATTCCCGCCGAAACGATGCACGCCATTGCGCGAGACCTCGGCCCGGGCGTCAAACGCAGCCAGTGGCGATGGTTCTGGGTGTTCCAGGTCGGGCCGGTCGCGGTCACCGTGGGCGGACTGGTGTTGCTGGCGGTCGGGGGCGCCTTCACGGACACGGTGGGCATGGTTTTCTGGTCGACGACGGCCCTTCTCTCGATCGTCGCGCTGCTGGGTTTTCTTCACAGCACGCGACGGAAGCGCCTGCAACTCGTGGTGGAAGTGATGCTGCGCCATTGCCGCTGCCCGCAATGCGGCTGTGACCTGCGGGCCCTGCCGGCCTGCCCGGACGACGGTGCAACCGTCTGCCCGGAGTGCGGCGGAGCGTGGCAACGGCCATGCGTTCGGAGCCTGTGATCGGGAAGTCTGCGGCCGGACGCCAAAGGCCTGCAACGCACGGCAAGGCGACCGTGGACGCGGTGTTCTCCGCTCACTGGGAGTGCTGATCGCGTGGTCTTGCGCTGAGCGTGACCGTCGGTGGAGAGACGGCGGCGTCACGTGCGGTCATGGTGGAGTGCTCCGCCTCGCCGTTCGGTCGTCGGGTCTTCGCCTGGTGCATGTGCGCGACCGCCTGCCAGAAGTACAGTTCCAGCGCGGCGACGTTCGGGACGTGTCGGTTCCCGACAAATATGCCGGGCGTGCTGGTCACGCCCAGAGCGCGGCCCAGCTCCACATCCTCGCGAATGCGTTGTGTGACCTCGTCCGATTCCATGTCCGCAAGGAACCGCGCGGGATCCAGCTTCAACTGGGCGGCCAACTCCCGATAGTCGGTCTGGCGAAGCCGTTTCTGCCTCGCCCGGGAGAACAGAAGGTCATGGGCCTTCCAGAAGGCGTCGCTGCCACCCTGCATGCGGGCTGCCTCGGCGGCGCGAGCCGCCCGACACGCGTCCGGGTCGCCCGCTTCGGGGAACCAGGGATTGCACTCGCTGCACAGCGGGAAGTGTTTGAACACGATTTCCAGTTGGCCGTCGAACAGCGGACTGAATTGCCCGTCCACGGATTCGGCGAACTGCCGGCAGTGCAGGCATGTGAAGTCACTGAAGACCACCGTTTGCAGACGCTCGCGGTCGTTGCCGGCGAATCGCGCCGGGTCATCCGGACGGGTGCGGATGCGGGGCACCGGGTCGTCCTGGTACATCTCGTACATGACTTGCGTGATGGCCTTGAGCGTCTCCGTTTTGGCCAGAATGGCCGACCCCATCACCACCTGTGCGAGACACACGGCCGTCAGGCCAACGGCCAGCGAAACGGCCAGCACCAACCGAACGGACGGGTGCGGGCGTGCCGGCGGCCGAATCATTGCAGGGACGGCGGCGGGGGCGGGTTGTTCATCCGCCTTGCGGCGCCGCGGCCAGAGCAAAAAAGTCAGAATCAGGATCAGAAACCCGGCCACGTGCGAGACCATGCACCAGAAGCACCACTGCTGGAGCTGAGAGTACATGATCACGATGAAAAAGACGGAGGCGGTTACGCCCATCATGACACCCAGCGTCGGGATGACGTGCCAATACCGCCGGTCGAACGAGGGCCGGCCGATGAGCAGAAACCACAGCGTCAGCCCGGAATAGTAGACGAGTCCCCAGAAGGCGGTGGGCATGCCCAGGATCTTGCCCCACCGGCTGTGGATGACCTGCTCGCAGTTGCTGACGCCTCCCTCCGAACTTTCCCCGCAGGCGGCGGCCTGCCACGAGTGGCCGGGGCTGGCGAACACGTGCTCATACAACAGCACGCCGGACGCGAACATCCCGGTCAGGCTGAGCAGGACCAGAGCAATGATGTGCAGGATGCGAATCATGGGTGATGGTTTTTCCGCGGTTACGGGTTAGATAAGACCGGTGGAATCCCCGGCGACTCTCCTGTTCGCCGGGGTTCCCGCAGAAGCGGTTCCGGCTCGCGGCATTATCCGGCCAGCGTCTTGCGCGTCAAACACTTGCCGTTCGTTTTGTCGCGGCGATTCCAGGCAGCGGAACGGCCGAGGCCGTCAGAACGGCTTGAACCGGATCGGCCTCTGCGGTTGCTGGGGAGTTGGCCACGAGCCGCAAGCCCGCAGGCGGAACCGTTGCTGCCTCTGCCCGTTACAGACCGGACAGGTGACCTGTGAGCGGAGCGCGCATTCTCTGGCCAAAACGAAGGTTAGGTTTTCTTGCCGGGCGCGGTACCGACGGGTCAATCGACGGTCGGCTCTGCGAAGCGAATCCAGGTCTTGAACTGGTCCAGCGACGTGTCGTTCTGCAGCACGTACCGATTCAGTCGCAACACGTTGTCGTTACGCCTTGCACGGGCGTTCCGGCAGATCGTGGCGGTCACGAAGCCAAGTTCACGTATGACTTCGCACACCATGTCGTTCTCCGCACCGCTCGGATACGCGTGGTGCCGGGCGGCCTTGCCAAACAAGTGGCGGGCGATGGATTCGTTACAGCCCCGGAGCTGATTGACCACCTCATCCCGCGGAACTTTTGACAGCGACGGGTGGTTCATGCTGTGGTTCTGAATGTCCATCACGCCCGCGGTCTCCATCTCGCGCAGCTCGTGCCAGTCCGCGTGGTTGGCGGTGCCGATCCAATCGGTCGTGATGTAGGAGACGGCAAACAGCCCGCGCTCCTGCAGAATCTTGAAGGCGTGCTCGTGGTGGCCGCTGTACGGCCCGTCGAACGTGATGCAGATCGGCCGTTCAGGCAGGTTCGCTTTGCCTGCCATCCAGTCGGCCACCTGATCGAGCGTGACGCAGTGGTAGCCGCCGCGGACCAGGAGGTCCATGTGGGCCCGGAAGTTGTCCACGGACGTCGCGTAGAGGTACTTCGCGACCGGCAGCACGTCGTGGTAGAGCAGGATCGGCACCTCCGTCACCGGCTCGGCCGCCGGCAGCGCCGCCTTCAGAGGCTTGAATCGATGGCCCGTCGCTACCGGCCTCGATGTGGGCGAAGGCTGCTCTGTGGACGGGCCCGCCCGGAGCGGCAGCACCGCGACCGTTCCGTCCAGGCAGGCCACGGCGATTGCATCGATTCCGCGGCCCACGGTTTTCGGAAGGGCGAGCATTTCCCGCACGACGTCCGGCCCTTGCCATTGCCACACCTGCCTGCCGTTTTTTCCTGAGAATGCGGCCACAATTCCGTTTTCCGCCCCAACAACGATGTCGGTCGCGTCATCTCCGTCCACGTCGCCGGGGCAGACGAGCGTCCGGCAGACGTCGCCGAGGTTGGCCGTCCAGAGCACCTTGGCCTCCGGCCCCGCGCCGCCTGCGATGCAGGCCACCGTCCCCGCCGCCGTCACGGCGAAGAAATCGCGCGTGCCGTCGCCGTTGAGGTCGTTCACCTCTCGTACGTCGCGAATTGTCCGGTCGAGGTTCGCCGTCCAGAGGACCGAGCCGTCGGCGCCTGAGCACAACTTCACCGTTGCGTCGTTCCCGCCGACCACGAAATCGTACCGCCCGTCGCCGTTGGCGTCCGACGCCATATCCATCGCGTCCACGAGGCCGCCGTTGACGCGAGCCCGCCAGAGAATCGTGCCGTCCTTTCCGGCAAGGGCCACGAGTTCTCCGCGCCAGGTCCAGACGACCAGGTCCCACCGGTCGTCGCCATTCAGATCACCGGCCGGTGCGATGCGGTGCACGTACGCGCTCCCACCCCTCTCGCCCAGGTCCTGTGCCCAGATCGGCCTGCCCGTTTGGCCGTTCAGCAGCTTGATTTCCTGATCGGCTCCGCCCATCGCCACGCCATCCACTCCATCCTCAAGCATGTCCGGCAGGGCCTGGACGGCGGTCACCCCGCACGACGCCCGATGCCGCCAGACGGTTTGTGGCTTGCCCTCGGCGGCGAGCTGAACGCACAGCACTTCCCCTCGCTCTGTGCCGGCCACCACGGCGTCGCCCTCACCGGGTAGCTGGAGCGTACCGAACGCCTGTACCGACCCATCTGCCTCAAAGAGGCGATGGGGCGTCTGCTCGCGATCCGCGATAAACACGCCGCCGGCCTCCGTGCCGATGAGGAACGGTTGTCCTTCGCCGGTGCCCATCGCCAGCGTCAGCGGCACGTCGTCTTCCAGCCGGTGTTCCCAGAGCGGCGTGACGGTGACGGTTGGGTTGGAGGCCGCCGATGCTGCAGCGACGACCAGAAGAACGGTTATTGCGTCATACATGATGGTTTTCCCCGCTGCCGGACAGTCGCCACGCGGAAGGCGTCCGCCTTGGCCACGACGTCCATTCTCTCCGCACGTCACCATGGGGCAAGGCCCTCCGCGGGGTCGAGCGACGTTCGCCTCGCTTCATGGGACCCACCTGCGTGGCATACCCGTCCGCGATGGGAATCGGGATGAGGCTGTTGCATGTCGGACGTTCACCCCTCCGCCTCCTCCCTCCGGCGGCATATGACCCGTTCGAGGACTTCGCACTACCGGTGGCCTGCGGTTGACGGTAAAGTGCAGAGCGTCGGTTCTGAGGTCCAGGAGACGCGAGCCAAAGGAGTCCCATCGATGGCCGGGGAAAAGCCGCAGACCGAGAGCTTTCTTGGCCGGTTCACCGTACTCAAAGGCGCGATGCGCGAACTGTGGGTCGTCTTCGGCGTCAAGTTCATTGCCCTTGCCGCCTACGGCGTGATGAACTCGACTCTGGTTCTCTGGCTCTCGGCCGATCTCGGCTATAGCGATGAGTATGCGGGCTTCCTGGTGGCGGGCTGGTCCATTGCCATGACGGTCTTCACCATTCTGGCGGGCTCGCTGACGGACGCCATCGGCCTGCGAAGGACCTTTCTGCTGGGCGTGGTTATTTGTGTCGTGGCTCGTCTGGTGATGACGGTTACAACCGCCAAGTGGCTGGCCCTGGCCGGCGGCTTGTTTCCACTGGCGATCGGCGAGGCGCTGGGCACGCCGGTCCTGGTTGCCGCCATCCGCCGCTATTCCACCACGGCTCAGCGATCCATCTCATTCTCGACCTTCTATGTGATGATGAATCTGGGCTTCTTCGTTGCGTACGAGATTTTCGATTTCGTGCGAAAGACGCTGGGAGAGCACGGTCAACTGGATCTTCCGCTCGTCGGGATTCAGATCAGCACGTACCAGATGTTGTTTCTGGTGAGTTTGGGCATCGAGGTGATTCTCCTGCCGATCATCTACTTCGGCATCCGCGGAGGCGCCGAGGCCACGGATGAAGGCGTTCGCATCACACCCGAGACGCCCAAACATCCCGACAAGGGCCTCGCCGGTGCTCTGTGCCTCACGGTGCGGGATACGCTTCGCGACACCGGCCGGAACCTCGCTTCTCTCGCCCGGCAGCCGGGCTTCTATCGTCTTCTGGGCTTTCTCACGCTCATCGCGTTCGTGAAGCTGATCTTCATGCAGATGTACTACGTCTATCCCAAGTTCGGCGTTCGCGAACTCGGCGAAGGGGCCCCCTTCGGAGGCCTCTGGGGGATCAACTCCGTCCTGATTATCTTTCTGGTTCCGATCGTCGGCGCCTTGACGCAGAGGAGTTCCGCCTATCGGATGGTGACGCTCGGCGCGATGATCTCGGCCGGATCGGTCTTCGTTATGGCCCTGCCGACGACGTGGTTCCAGGGGCTGGCCGACGGTACGCTCGGTGACTGGCTCGGCCACAAGTACCTGGGTGTCGCAGGCCCCGTGAATCCGTGGTACGTGGTGATCTTTCTCTACGTGGTGGTTCTGTCGTTCGGAGAGGCCATCTATTCGCCGCGCGTCTATGAATATGCCGCCTCCATCGCACCCAAGGGCCAGGAGGCTGCATACGGCGCGCTCTCATACGTGCCGATGTTCCTGGCCAAGCTGGTCGTCGGCACGGTGTCGGGCGTGTTGCTGTCCAAATACTGCCCCGAGACGACCGAGCACGGGCCCCGGCAATCGGGCACCATGTGGCTGATCATCGCGCTGATCACGATGATCGCCCCGATCGGTCTGATCACGCTTCGCCGCTGGATTCGGGTACCCGAGGCCGGCCGCAACGAATGAAACGACTGTCTGCGGTCGCGTGCTTGCAGGTTCCGCCTGCCGGGCGGATCCTCAGGGATGGGTCGAGCGGCGTACGGAAAGGCCACTTCCGGCAGAGTGGGCCTGCATCCGGCCGGCCGGAAGAAAGGGGCTGATGCGCGTGTTTCCTGGATTCCCTTGCCCCACTGCATGATTCGGCAATGTGTCCAGCGGAACGCGCCAACGGCGAGCAGTTGCGCCGAATCTGTTTGCACCATGGCCCCCGTGCCGTACCCCGGGTCTCCATGCACGCCGCCGCCCCCGCACCGTTCGGATCGAAACGCCCTGTCATGGCATAATCTTCTGGTCATGCGCCTCGCGTGAAGTCCCCCTGGCGGTCCATCGATTCGCGAAGCGCGTCGAGGGCGCGGCGGGTCAGGGCGACGACGGCGTCTTCGGACCGGTTCAATCGTTTCGCGACCTCGCCGACAGACAGGCCGTTGAGGAACCGCATTTCGATCACCTGGCGATGGGAATCGGACAGGTCCAACAGACTGGTCAACAGGGCCGCCAGCGCTTCCTGCCGGCGCACGACGCGGCTGGGCGTGCCGGATTCCGCATAGAGATCATCGAGCAGGTTCCAGTACGAATCGGTGAGAAGCGCGTTGATAGGGAGCTCGCGGCGGATGTCACGGACCTGGCAGTGGGCCGCCCGTCGCCAATCAATAAGCTTGTGATCCAGGATGCTGCTGACCCAGTGGAGAAAGGAGTCCGGACCGCGGTACTCAAACTGATCAATCTGGCGGACGACCTCGAGATACACCTCTTGAAGTACGTCTTCCGGCCCGGCCTTGGCTTTCAGGGCCGGATCCAACTGCGCGGCCGCCCTGGCCTGCAGGCGGGGATGAGACATCGCCAGCAGCTTGGCCAGCGCCACGCGGTCGCCGGTTTGGGCTGCGTGCACCCAGGTCTCGATCTGATTGCATTCCGTCATGGCTGAACCGCCTGTGGGAGGCCGCGCGCAAGCGAGCCGCATGTGGCATGTTCGCAGTAGCGCAGCCATGGGCACGCCGTGCAGGCCTTGCCTCTCCCTTCGCGCGGGGCGTGCGATCCATCCCCGGTGTTCGGGACCGTGGATCACAGGTTGCCCATTATACCAAGGGCGGCGGAGGTATCCGCTGCGTTTGCGACGGGCAGGTCGAATAGCTACGATGCGGTTTGCGGCTGTGGCCGCCTGCACCCCCTGCAATACGTGGAGGCGACGGTATGGGCTCGTCCTCCCCTCATCTCGGCTCGGAGCCCGATGATCGCCTGTCGGCAATCGTCAGCGAGTTCTTCGATCGCCGGCAGGTGGACAAGGACCTCACCCCAGAGCAGTTCGTGGCTGAGCATCCGGATGTTGCCGAAGAGCTCCGGCGGTTTCTGGACGGATTGCCGCTGATTGACAAGGCCTGTGCCTTGGGCGGCGATGGGCCGTCCTGGCCTTCGGTAAGCCCGGACCTGCCCGCGATCGAGGGCTATGAGTTGATTGAGGAAATCGGTCGCGGCGGCATGGGCGTTGTATACAAAGCGAGGCAGCGATCGACGAAGCGGATTGTGGCGGTCAAGGTCATGCTGGCGGGACCGTTTGCCTCTGCGTCGGCCCGGCGGCGCTTCGACCGGGAGGTGGAGTTGTCCGCCCGATTGAAGCATCCGGGGATTGTGCGGATCCTGGAGGGCGGAGCCGTGGCGGGCCAGCGGTATTACTCCATGGACTACGTCGAGGGCGTTCGCCTGGATCGTCATCCGTCGGTGTCCAACCTGGAACCTGCCGTGGTGCTCGGGTTGTTCATCCGCGTCTGCGAGGCGGTCGACGCCGCGCACCAGCATGGCATCGTTCATCGTGATCTCAAACCGGCCAACATACTGGTTGATGAAGAGGGCAATCCTCACATTCTCGATTTCGGTCTGGCCAAGGCGACCGACCCGGTTGAGACGGAAGGGGAGACGACCGCCATCATGTCGCTGCCGGGACAGGTTCTGGGCACGTTGTTCTATCTTTCCCCGGAGCAGGCGGCGGGGAGTTCGGAGGAGATCGACGCCCGCACGGACGTGTATGCATTGGGCGTTCTGCTATTCGAAGTCCTGACCGGTGCGTTGCCATTTGATTCCACGGGTCGTCCCTCCGAGATCATTCGGCGGATTCTGGAAACGCCCCCGACTCCGCCTTCGTCGCTTTCACGCCGGGTTGACCGCGAGCTGGAGACGATCGTCCTGAAGGCGCTTGAGAAGGATCGATCGCGGCGTTACGCATCGGCCGGCGAGTTGGGCGCCGATCTTCGCCGCTATCTGGCCGGCGAGCCGATCCTGGCGCGGCGACCGACCGGTCTGTACGTGCTTCGGAAGAAGGTGGTCAAGCACCGTGTGGCGGCGGCCGTGGGAGGCGCGGTTGTGGCGTTGCTCCTGGCCGGCTCGCTGATCGGCGTTCGGTGGCGGGAGCGGCGGGTCGCCGAGGCCAGGGCGGAAGTGGTGAAGCAGCAGCGGCTGTTGGAATCGGGCGATACCTGGTCCGCGTTTGCCGCCGCCCATTCGCTGCACACGCAGTTTCCCGACCTTCCGGAGGCGCAGTTGCTGTGGGCCCGTGCTCAGTATCAGGACTCGGAGCGGCGGGACCAAGCCATGGTATTCCTGGAGCGTATGCTGCAACAAGACCCGTCGCAATGGGCCGGTCGCTTGCTGCTGGCAGAGATCTACCGGACGGTCGGGAATGACGTGCGGGCGGCCCAGTTGGAAGCCCACGCCCGGACGGAAGTGCCGGACACGGCGGAGGCCTGGTACCTGCGGTCGTTCGCGACCCTCGATCTGCAGCGGGCGGCCCAATGCGCGGAGGAAGCGGCGGCGCGGGCACCGTCCAGGCTCTTGGTTTGGAAGCGGCTGGCGGACCTGCGGTGCCTGACCGGCGACTTGGACGGCGTTTTGCAGTGTGCAGAGCGGTTGATCGCGCTGGGCGAGGATCCCGTTGAATTGAGATTCACCAAGGGACAGATGCTGGCCAGGCAAGGCCGGTATCACGAGGCGATCGAGCAGTACACCGAAGTGATCAGCATTCGTCCCGACTTCTGGGGGGCCTATCTCGCCCGTGCCCATGCACACCTTCACGTCCAGGATTACGTTTCGGCCGTGAACGATTTCACCGAGTTGCTCCAACACGAGAGCGATGCGACCGCCGACGTCTGGTATTTCTATCAGCGGGCGACACCGTTGTGGATCCTCGGGCGGCGCGACGAGGCCCTGGAGGACTACCGGCGCGTGCGCTACCTGCTGGGCCGACCGTTCTATTCCGATGCTCGCCAGTACCTGATTCTCCGCGAGCTGGATCGTCGCGACGAGGCCGATGCCATCCTCGAGGCGGCGCGGCAAGAGGTCCCGGCCACCTCGTGGCTGGCTCGCGTCTATGGCTGCCTGGCCGGGGAAGTCTCGCCCGCGGATCTGGTGGCCGAGGCACAGGCCCGGGACGATCGCAAGCAGCTTTGTGAAGCCTGCTATTACGCCGGTGAAGTCAGTCTGCTGGCCGGCCACACCGCTCAGGCTCGAGCGTGGTTCCTGCAATGCACGCAAACCGGGGTCGATTCCGATCCGGACCTCGCCCGGGTCGTACCCATGAGCGAGTATGTCCTTGCTCAGTGGCGGCTGGACTCCCTGCCAGCCGAATCCCCAACTTCTGTTCCCCAAAACGATTAGAAAAAGCGCGCCGTCTGGCGCCCTGAATCTCGATTAAGGCCTGGGTGGACCGTGCCCCGTGTGCGGGGTCTGAGGGGCGAGACAAGTCATTACGGTGAAAGGAGTGCAGCCATGAAAAGGGCAAACTGGGCAATTCTGATGGCCGGGATCGCGCTGGGGCTCGGCAGCCACGCCGGCTGGGCCGCGCCGATGGGCACGGCGTTTTCCTATCAGGGGCAACTGACGCGGGCGGGTGTGCCCGTCAATGACAGCGCTGACTTTGAGTTCCGGCTATATACGCAGGAGACAGACGGCAGCCAGGTGGGTTCGATGGTGCCGGTGAACGACGTGGACGTGGTCAACGGGCAGTTCACGGCCCGACTCGACTTCGGCTCGGGTGCGTTCACAGGGGACGCGCGGTGGCTGGAGATCGGTGTCCGGGTTCCATCGGGCAGCGGAGGGTTCACGACGCTCGACCCGCGTCAGGAGGTCACGCCGGCGCCGCACGCGGTTCATGCCGCTTCGGCGGGCAACGCGTGGAACCTGACCGGCAACGCGGGCACGACGGCGGCAACGAACTTCCTGGGTACGACGGATAACGTCCCCCTTGTGTTCAAGAGCTGGGGGCTGCGGGTCTTTCGCCTCGAAGCCGGCTACGGAGGCTACAGCCCCAACGTAATCGGCGGCTATAGCGGCAACAGCGTCACGACTGATGTGTACGGGGCCACGATCGGCGGTGGCGGGGAAGCTGGTCAGATCAACCGGGTCACCGATGACTTTGGCACGGTCGGCGGCGGTCGCTACAACCAAGCCGGCGACAACCTCGGCCACACGTATGAGCGCATCTTCGCCACGGTGAGTGGTGGCACGGGCAACACCGCCAGCGGCAAGGTGAGCACGGTCGGCGGGGGCGCCAGCAACAACGCCACCGACCAAGGAAGCACAATCGGCGGCGGTGATCAAAATGACGCCACCGCTGCGTATGCCACTATTGGCGGCGGGCAGTACAACATCGCCGACGGTGAGAACGCGACGATCGGTGGGGGCAAGGGCAACGATGCGATCGGTGCCAATTCGACCGTGGCGGGCGGCGATTTCAACGAGGCCACCGGGGCCAATTCCACCGTTGGCGGCGGCGAAACCAACATCGCGTCCGGAAGCTACGCGACCGTGCCCGGCGGCTTCTGGAACACCGCGGGTGGCAATTACAGCTTTGCGGGCGGCCGGCAGGCCAAGGCGAACCATGCGGGTTCGTTTGTGTGGGCGGATTCCCAGAACGCCGATTTCAGTTCGACCGATGCGAATCAGTTCCTGATCCGGGCTGCACATGGGGTGGGGATCAACATGGACAACCCCGAGGCGGACTTGTGCATTCACGGGGATACGGGAATCATCCGCGTGTCGAACGATACGACCGGCACCGGCTACAACGGTTTGCAGATCGGGTTCGTCACGACCGGCTCCGTGCACGTCGGCATCTGGAATCGGGAGAACGGGTACCTCAAGTTTGGCACGTTCGACCAGGAACGCATGCGCATTAACGAGGACGGCAAGGTCGGGATCGGGCGAGTGGCTGCTACCAATCGCCTGGAGGTCGAAGGCACGGCCTCCAAATCAGTGGCCGGCGATTGGCTGGCCAACTCGGATCGGCGGATCAAGACCGACATCGAGACCATTCACAACGCGCTGGATACGCTGGACCGCGTTCGCCTGGTGAACTTCCGGTACACCGATGAATACCGGGCCGAGCACGAGGAGATCGCCGACCAGACCTACATGAACGTGATTGCTCAGGAGTTCCAGGAAGTATTCCCCAACCACGTGAAGGCAAGCGGCGATCGGCTGCCCAGCGGCGAGCCGATTCTCCAGGTCGATTCGTATCCGCTGACCGTTTACTCCGCCGCCGCCGTGCAGGAGCTGCATACCATCGTGAACGAACAGAACGCCCGGATCGTGGCTCAGCAGGAGGAGATCGAGGCGCTGCGGACCCGCCTGACGGCAATCGAGGCGATGGTGGCGCCGCGGGCCGATTCGCGGAGCGGAGGTGCGCGATGACACGCAAGCGACAAAGGCAAGCGCGGGCGATCCTGTGGCTGGCGATCCTTGGCGTGGCTGCGGCCGCGGCGGCCGGCGAATACGAGATCGTCCGGTGCAGCGTGGACAGCGGTGGGGGCGTCAGTACCGGCGGTGATTTCGAGTTGCGAGGGACCATCGGCCAGCCCGATGCGGGCGACCTGGCCTCTGGTTCGTTCGGCATGTTCGGGGGGTACTGGTTCGGCTGCGTTCCCGGCGACGGCGACTGCGACGGCGACGTCGATCTGGACGATTACACGGCTCTTGCGGACTGCCTGACCGGCCCGCAAGGTGGGCCGGTGCCGGTGGACTGCGCCGATTTCGACCTGGACATCGACAGCGACGTGGACCTGCTGGATTTCGCCGAGTTCCAGACGCTGTTTACGTGCACGTAGCCATGCGTTTTGCAGTCCGGCGAAAACACGCGAGTCAAGCTCGTGCGTGCCGCGAAACGACAAGCCACTGACGGCCCATAGCTGACACCCTACGGCCGGTGTCACTCCACCATGTCCCAGGTGATTCGCGTGTCGGCGGGGATGGGGGTGCGGGCGCGTTTTCCGAGGAGGGCGGGGAGGGCGTGCGGTTCCAGGCCGCCGGCCGGGCGCTTGGTGGTTAGGCAGGTGGCGTCGAGGATTTCGCCGGCGGCAATGGGCCGGGCGGCGACGATGCTTTTGCGGGCAACCTGGCGGACGTCCAGCTCGCATTCGCGCGGGGTGAGATCCCCGGTGCCGAGCGCCGCTTCCGCGTCTCGAATCTGTTCGACGTACTCCGCGAGCAATCCCGGCTCCAGCGACAGCGACTGGTCCGGACCGGGCAGGCGGCTGTCCAGCGTGAAGTGCTTCTCGATGACACACGCTCCGGCAGCGACGGCCAGCGCTCCGGTCTGGATGGCTTGCGTGTGATCGCTGAAGCCGGTCGGCAGGCCGTAGCGGGCTTTGAGGTGCGGAATGCGTCTGAGGTTTGCCTGGCTCCACGGCGTGGGGTAGCTGCTGACGCAGTGAAGCAAGATGAGCCGATCGGCGGCCCGGCGTTCCCGGAGTCTTTGTACCGTCGTGTCCAGTTCTTCCGGGAGAGTGGCACCGGTGGAGAGGATGATCGGCAACCTGGTCGCGATCACTTCGTCCAGCAGCGGGAGGTTGTTCAGATCGGTGGAGGCGATCTTGACGGCCCTCATGCCGAGGTTACGCAGCATGTGCAGGTCGCGAACACCGAACGGCGTGGCGAGGAACTCGATTCCATCACGTCGGCAGTGGTGAGCCAGACGCTCGAACGCATCCGCCGGCAGTTCCAGAGACTCCAGCATCGTCCGTTGTGAAGATGTGCCCGTGGCGGTCTTCTGGTAGCTGGCTGCGTTCGCGTCCGGGGTGGCCAGATCCGCCGCCCGGAAGGCCTGGAACTTGACGGCGTCGGCGCCGGCGGCCAGCGCGGCGTCGATCATCCGGTGGGCGGCATCTTCACTACCGTTGTGGTTGACGCCGGCCTCGGCGATGACGCAGGCGCGTCGGCCCGGTCCCACCTCGGCCGAGCCGATCCGGACGGGTGCCGGTTCGGGTCGATCCGTCGAAGTGGGCTGTGGCAGCAGCGTCGAGTCGGGCATGGCGGTTTCCCGGTGCTCCGACCGTCCGGAGCACCTGTATATCGACGGTTTGGTCGGTCCGTCTGGAGGGTGGGTACCGGGCCGACGGCGACAGGGGCCGTTTCAGCCTCTCGGCGTGGTGGCTGGGGCCTTGCCCCGGGTGGGGTTGGGCGACATGATGCCGATTGTGGCTTGCGGCGCCTGGCCGGTGGCGCGGCACCCGGGCGGGTCGACGCTCCTGAGAATCTGAGAAAAAAGTCACGCGGCTTGATCCAGGTCAAGTCCTATTTGCACGTCGTGGTTTACGCTGGCCTGGGTTTTCGAAGCGTGGCTTTGGGGGGTTCTGCCGGCGCGGAGTTGCCGGTCCGTGTGTGGGGAGGGGGCGCAGAGTCCCACGCACGGGCACGACGGCGGGTGGAGGCCTTGGATGGACCCACAGACAGCGGCATCCGACCGAATCCGGGCCGTGGTGGTTCCGGCCGTTCTGGCGGTTGTGGCCGTTGTGCTTGGCGCCGAGTTTTGGCGGGTGCCGGAGGCGGTGCCCGCCGCCCAGTCCGTGCCGGCCTGGGTGATTGACCCGACGCCCATCCGCCGGCCGGTGCTGAAGCCGGAGTATGAGGTGGCCGGCTTCTCCATGCGCTGCAGCGATTGCCACGACCTGTTCCCCTCCCCGGTTGAGACGGATCGGCCGCTGACGCAGCATACGGAAATTGTGTTGAAGCACGGGATCAACACCCGGTGCTTCAATTGTCATCACCCGACGCGCCGGGACTTTCTGGTCGACGATCGCGGCGGCGAGATTCCGTTTGACCAGCCGCCGCTGCTTTGCGCGAGATGTCACGGACCGACCTACCGCGACTGGCTCCATGGAGCGCACGGGCGGACAGACGGCTTCTGGAACAAGCGGATGGGCCCGCAGGAACACCGCAAGTGCGTGGAATGCCACGATCCGCACGAGCCTCCGTTCCCGCCCATGCCGCCGGCCCCGGGGCCGCACACGCTGCGCATGGGTGAGCAGGGGGCTCCGCACGAACCCGAGGCCGTTCACAACCCGCTTCGCATATACCAGCAGGAGCGCACGGGACGCGAGCCCGTCGCCGGTGCGGTGGCCGGGGAGGATGCTCATGAGTGACACCGATCCGGGACCCGAATCTCCCCGGCTGACGCGTCGCGGGTTTCTTCGCAAGGGGGCGGCTGCGGCGGCGGGTGGTGCGGCGGTGGCCGCGGCGCTGTCGCCGTTGCGCGACTTGGCGCCGGACGAGATCCCGACGATCGAGCGGCTTTTCCAGA
>JAFGJQ010000432.1 GCA_016929015.1 Phycisphaerae bacterium
CCGATGGGGCTCATATTGTCTGGGGCGCACGTTTCCAGCGGCTCACGCCACTGGCTATGCCCTGACGCCCCGATGGGGCTTGGCCGGGCTATCCTCGTCCCGGCCTACGGCCGAGAGCTCCTTCTTGCTTTTGCGTCTTTGCGTTTCCCCCAAGCATCGCCGCCGGCACACGCCGCCGGCACACGCCGGCGTCCTCCCCGAAGCTTGCCCGCCGCGGCGGGTCACTCCGTCCCTCCGTCCCTTGGGTTGCGGGCGCAGCCCGCGCCGTACCTTCGTGCCTCCGTGCCTTCGTGCCTGCGTGCCTTCCGTTTGCTTTTCCCCCCCTCGCCAGATAGTGTTTGCGGAAACCCGAAGGACGCTTGAAGCGAGGAGTCCACGCATGAGTGCAATCACTGATTCCGCCACGTCCGCGATCGCCAAGACCGACCCGGAGGTCTTCCAGGCCCTGGTCGCCGAGGAGACGCGGCAGCAGAACACAATTGAGTTGATCGCGTCGGAAAACCACGTGTCCCGGGCGGTCCGCGAGGCGGCCGGCTCCGTGTTCACGAACAAATACGCCGAGGGCTACCCCGGCAAGCGTTACTACGGCGGCTGCGGCAACATGGACCGCGTGGAAGACCTCGCCCGGGACCGGCTCAAGCGGCTCTTCGGGGCCGAGCACGTGAACGTCCAGGCCCACTCCGGCAGCCAGGCCAACGCGGCCGTTTACCTGGCCGTCCTGCAGCCGGGCGACACCATCCTCTCGTTGGACCTGGCCCACGGCGGGCACCTGTCGCACGGGCTGAAGGTGAACATGAGCGGGCTGCTGTACAACATCGTGGCCTACGGCGTGGACCGGACCACGGAGCAGTTCGATTACGCCGCCATCCGCAAGCTGGCCCGCGAGCACAAGCCCAAGCTGGTCATATCCGGTGCGTCGGCGTACCCCCGCACCATTGACTTTGACGCCTTCACCGAGATCGCCCACGAGGTGGGGGCGGTCCACATGGCCGACATCGCGCACATCGCGGGGATGGTGGCCGTCGGGTTGCATCCCAGCCCGGTGCCCTCGGCCGAGTTTGTGACGTCCACCACGCACAAGACGCTGCGCGGCCCGCGGGGCGGCATCATCATGTGCAAGGGGGACTGGGCGAAGAAGATCGATTCCCGCATCTTCCCCGGCACGCAGGGCGGGCCGCTGATGCACATCATCACGGCCAAGGCCGTTGCGTTCGGAGAGGCGCTGAAGCCGGAGTTCAAGCTCTACCAGCAGCGTATTCTGGACAACGCCCAGGCTCTCGGTGCCGCGTTGACCTCGCTGGGCAACCGGCTGGTGTCCGGCGGCACGGACAACCACCTGATGCTGGTGGATCTGCGGCCGAATTACCCCGACGTCACCGGCAAAGACGCCGAAGGCTGGCTGGAGGGGGCGTCCATCATCACCAACAAGAACATGATCCCGTTCGACGAGCGTAAGCCGGTGGAGACAAGCGGATTGCGCATCGGGACGCCGGCGCTGACCACGCGTGGCATGGGTGCAGCGGAGATGAAGGTTATTGCCGGCTGGATTGACCGGGTGCTTCGGTCGGGCGGCGACGACAAGACGATCGAGAAAGTCCGGGCGGAGGTGCTGGAGCTTTGCGAGCAGTTTCCGCTTCCGTAAACGCAGTGGGGCCTGACATGAAGCGACGTACCGCGTTTCGGCCGGGCCGTCCGTGCGGCCTTGTGTTGGGCCTGCTTCTGCCGGGCCTGGTGGGTTGCGGCGCCGCCCGGCTGCACTTCCTGACGCTCGAGTACCGGCAGTTGGAGCCGGAAGGCCCGCTCGTCCACGAGAAGTCCGCTCGGGAGGGATACTTCTGGATCGACGAGAACGACCAGGTCCGGATCGGCCTGCGCGACCACGTCGCCAACTGGCTGGATTCTGATGCGAACCGCACGCTGGACGTCTCTCTCGTTCTGGACGGCGTGCCCGCCGACCGTGCCCGCAACTATCCCGCCACGCGACGGACCCTGCGCGGCCGAGCCGGCGACAAGAACGAGCACATCCGCTTTGCTTCCATCCGGGGCATTGCGGCCGTTTGGCTCGACGGCCCGGACCGCATCCGCGGCCGGTTTCGGATCAGCACTCGCTACCAGAAGTTCAGCATCCTGCTGGGCTGGTATGGAACACAGCAAGTTCTTGTCCTCGGGGAGTTTGTGGCCGTTCGCGACCGAGAGAGGACCGAGGCGATCGTCGCCCGCACAGAGGCCGACGGCATGAGCCGGTCCCTGACGGAGCCTCAACCCACCCGGCCTGTTCCGATCACCGGCCCTGCGCCGGGATCCTGAGCCCCATCGAACGGGTTGTGGCCGGGGGCGGTGAGGGTGTCTCACGCGTGATGCCGGCCGTCCCGCCCGCGTTTGCATCAGGGGCGCGGTGCCCAACCTCAAGCGCCACACAGCGCTACGTCGCCGGCGGGGCCACGCACAAATTCCGACTGTCACCGGCCTCGACGGACCATCCGGATCACCCCATAATGGCTTTGTTCTTCGCAAGGTTGCGAGGGACGGCATTGGGAAGGCGGAGAAATCTCGATCGACCAGGAAACAGGTGAAGGTCCTTCCGTCATACGATCCATAAGGGGTTATGTCGATACACCCGGGTACATCCATAACAATCGCCTGACTCATAGGTTTCATCCGTAGCTCGTAAGGACCTTCAATGCTGTGTTTTTCCGTCTACTCCTTGGGGAAACCCGCGGACTCGGTCGATCTGGGCGGTGCCTACCTCGTGGGCAGCGACAACGTTCCGCTTCGCGCGGAGATCGAGTACCGCAAGGGGCAACTGGTTTGCAGCAAACGGACCGCCGGTCCGGCTGCGCTGGCCCTGCTCTGGCCCGTGCCGGGCATGGGCCGTATCCTCCTCGAAACCACACGCCTGCCCGAGCGTCAGAAGCCGTACATCCTGCCGGTGGAGCTACTCCGCGGCCGCCTCATGCGGATGATCAACAAGGTCGAGGAATGGCAGCAGTTTGACCCGGAGGCGGCCATAGACGACGTGGTTGCCATCCGCCGTTGCCGAGCCGTGCTGGTCCGGGCGCTCAACGAGGACGATGCGGCCGCCGCGTCCGTAATTGCCGAAGAGGGGTTGGCGGAGGCGGTTCGCCTCGGTGAGGAAATGGTGTTACGACTGGCCCAGGTGTGCTACGGCCGCCGGCGCCGCCAGCCGCAGATCGCCCCACGTCGGCCCTTCGGCTGCACGCTGGACATCCGCAACGGCAGCGAGGTTTATCGGCGGCACCTGGCGAGCGCGTTTGACTTTGCGGCCATCCCGTTCTCCTGGCAGAACATCCAGCCGAGCGAGCAGCAGTTTAACTGGAAGCCGGTGGACACCTGGGTGGAATGGCTCACCCGCAATCGCATCCCGCCCCGCGGGACCACGCTGGTTTCCCTCGATGAACGCAACGTGCCGCCGTGGGTCTACGTCTGGGAGCACGATTTCGAGACGCTGCGAGACCTGATCGCGGAGCACGTCCGTCGGGTCGTGCGGCGCTACAGCAACCACATCTCCATGTGGGACGTGATCAGCGGCATCCACGCGGAGAACTGTCTCTCCTTCAACTTTGAGCAACTCATGGAGCTGACGCGGATGGCGGTGGCCATCACCAAGCAACTCTGCCCCCGCGCGGTGGTGAACATCGACCTGGTGGCCCCCTGGGGCGAGTATTACGCCCGAAACCAGCGGACGATTCCACCACTGCTTTACGCGGACATGGCCATCCAGAGCGGTATCAACTTTGACGGGTTTGGGCTGCAGGTTTACTTCGGGCTGGGCATGGACGGGATGTACGTCCGTGACTTCTTCCAGATATCCGCCCTGCTGGACCGCTTCGCGGCCCTGGGCAAGCCCATCCATATCACGGCCGTGCAGGTACCGTCCTCGATGGAGCCCAATCGCGGCGACGCGTGGGGCGGGCAGAAGAAGATCGCCGACGGGGGGCAGTGGCGCGAAGACTGGAGCGAGGAATTGCAGGCCCGCTGGCTGCGGGGCTTCTACGAGTTGGCGCTCAGCAAGCCGATCATCGAGTCCGTCACGTGGCGCTGCCTGTCGGATCAGCCGGGGCACTTTGTGCCCAACGGCGGTCTCCTACGCGCCGACCTGACGCCCAAGCCCGCCTACGAGAACCTGGTCGCTATGCGGAAGGAACTGCTGGCCAACGGCCGAAGCGGTCGAACCGTCCCCAGTACCGGCCGACCCGCCCGTGGATAGGCCGGGAACCGGAGCCGTGAAAATGGCGAACACCGGGTCCCCAAGTCCATCGTCCAGCCCACTGGGCACGGCACGGAGCGGGGCGAGTCAGCGCATACTGGCGATTGTGCTGGCCGGTGTGATGATCTGGGCCCTGGCATCAACTCCGCTTCGCGTGCCGGCATATGGCACCGGTCCGGCTGGCCGGGCGGGCGAACTGCGCTGCGGCGTGAATCCGAACACGGCGCCGTGGTGGGAGTTCGTCGCCCTGCCGGGCGTCGGCGTCGTGACGGCGCACAGCATCGTGGACTACCGTGACGACCGTGCTGCCGAGATCCCCGTGGGAGAAGCCGTCTTCCGCTGCCCCGCCGACCTGGATGCGGTCCCCGGCATCGGCCCGACAACCATCGCTCGCATCGTCCCGCACCTCATCCTGACGGGTGGGGGCGCGCTCAGGGACTGAGACGGGTTCGGCTCCAGGTCCCGTCAGAACGGCGCGTGTACAGCAGCCGATCGTGCAGGCGATTCGCCCGGCCCTGCCAGAATTCGATGGCGGCGGGCACCAGCCGCAGGCCGCCCCAGTGCGGCGGGCGGGGGACGGGGCCCTGGGCGAACCGGGCGGAGACTTCCGCCAGGCGCTTTTCCAGCGCTTCACGCGAGGCAAGTACTTCGCTCTGGTCCGAGGCCCAGGCACTCAGTTGGCTCTCTCGCGGGCGTGTCTGGAAGTACTCGTCAGATTCAGTGGGGCTGATCGGTTCGACCCTTCCCTCCACGCGTACCTGCCGCGTAAGCCGGTCCCACCAGATGGTGAGCGCGGCGGCTGGGTTTTGCCGGAGTTCCGCGCCCTTGCGGCTTTCGTAGTGGGTGAAGAACACGAACCCGCGTTCGTCGACACTCTTGAGCAGGATCATCCGCGCGGCCGGCCGTCCGTCCGGGCCGACCGTGCCCAGGGCCGCGACCGTCGGCTCCACCAGGTCCGCCTGCTTCGCGTGTTCGAACCAGGCGAGAAAGAGGGACATGGGGTCGTCACCCGCATGCGACTCATCGAGCAAACCGAACGGCTCGCGTGGTTCCTCGTACATGTCGGCCTTGCTCCGTGTGCCTTTCCCGAGAAGAAGCCCCGCGCTGTAAGGATAGCGTGGTGGACCGTCGTGCCAACCGTCTGGCTTCGTGGCATACGGAATGCCTGCTTGGCAACCGGTTCTCGCATCCTGTAGGATGCAGGCTCCATTTTCTCTTGTCGGTGGTCGGGAGGTTCGGTTCCTTACGCAAAGGTGCTTCCATGAGACGTGCATGTCGGGTTCGCGCGTGTGCGAGTGCCGTGGCGTTGGGTCTGTTGATCGTGATCGGCGGTGCGTTCTGCAATGCGCAATCGGGCGGCTCCGGCCGGCCCGCCACCTCGAACCAAACCGACGACAACGACAACAACGCAAATGACAACGGCACCGTCGACAACGGCGGCGAAGATCTCACCGCACCGGAGACGCTGGGCGGCACGGTGAACGTCAAGGATCTGACCATTCCGGCCGGACATACCACCCGCGTGACGTCTGACCTGGTGGTCAACGCCTCGGGCAACGTGGTGATCGAGGGCGCCCTGGTCGCTGACGCCTCCGACTTGGTCGGCATCAGCATCGCCGTAGACGCTCAGGGCGACATCGACATCAACGGCATCGTTCAGGCTTCTGACGCGGGCGACGGGTCGGCGGTGAGCAGCGGGGCCGGCACCCTGTCCATTGCCCAGGCGGATGACGAACTCACCGTTCCGCCTCTCGCCGGCAAGTGCGGCGGCGAGATCGAACTCGCGTCAGGCCGTCAGTTGACCGTTCGAAACAACGCCATACTCCAGACGGGCAGCGGCAGCAACGGGCAAGACGGCCTGGAGGAAAACTGGGGAGGATGCGGGGGGAATCTCGATCTCCGCGCCGGCACGACCCTCTCGCTCCGTGGTTCGCTGATCATCGGCAACGGCGGCAACGGGGGCCAGGTGGATACGACCATCGACCATCTGCCGGCCAGCGGGCTCTTCACCAATCATGGCGGCCGAGGCGGCGTGGCACTCTTCTTCGCGCCTACGCTGGACATCCCCGGCCTGCGCACCGTGCGGGATGACATTTATGCGCTGGACACGAACGAATATGCATCAAGCACGGGCAGCATGATCTTCGGTGGCGGTGGCGGTGGCGCGGGAGGCGTCCTGGTCACCGATTTCATGGTCGGTTCGTCCGCGGGCGCAGGGGCCGCTCAACTCGCGGGCGCCCAGGCTGACCCGTCTGAGGATGAGCCGGTGGATGATGACGACGACACCGAGGTTGATTATACACTCTGCAAGTGCCCCCCGGGGCACCGTTGTCTGATCGCCGCGGAGGGCGGGTGGGGTTGGCAGTACGGCGGCCCTGGCGGCACGATCCTGATCGCGGTCACATACGATCGGAATGGCATCGATGGGACGTCGTGGGCGGGTATTGCGGGTACCGGCGGTGACGTGGATGAGAAACTGATCCTGAACACCCCGGGCATAAAGGCGGTGATCCTCGATGACGCCCAGGCGGGATGGGGAGGCATGGCCAACGTCTCTGTACCCTGGGGCGCCGATGGCGATGGCTCGCACGGGAACGGGGGCAACGGTGGAAGCGCGTTCGCGTGCGGTGGGCGTGGCGGCGACGGCTCACTCTACGGCGAGCAGATTGGCGGAAACGGCGGGCAAGCACTTGCCGCTGGCGGCACCGGCGGATGGGGCTACTTGGACGCCTGCAATCCCGGTGACGGCGGAAACGGTGGCGACGCAACTGCCCGCGGAGGCGATGCGGGGGACGGATTCACGCCCGGCGTACCGGGCGGTGCCGAAGCGGGGGGTGGCTTTGGTGGAGCAGGAGGCGAGGGCAGCCCGGAGACCGGCGTTGGGGCGGGCGGCAGCGGCGGCAAGCTCAGCGCGTGCGACGGCTGTGAAGGCGCATCCGGTCCGGACGTGACCTCCTTGCACTGCGGGGATTACGACGAAAGCTATGCGTCAGATGGCGATCCGGGTTCGGCAGCCGGCTGTTGCGGATGCTCTCAGTAGAACGCCGCTATCCGCGGCAAGGACGCCACGGTTCGGCAAAGAGACGCTGAGACGTCGACGTCTTCCGACTCCCTGAGTTGCGCTCGGGGCCACGTCGTGCGTCAATGCGCGCGCAGCGCCAGCCAGGCGGCGGCGATGGCCAGAGTGGCCAGTGTGACGGGGATGCCGGTACGGGCATGTTCGCGCCAACTGATCCGCACGCCCAGCCGCGCGGCCTGATCCACCACGATGATGTTGGCGATGCTGCCCACGATCAGCAGGTTGCCGGCCAGCGTGCTCGCCAGGGCCAGCACGGGGCCGGCCAGCGGGTGCGTGGCTGCGGGCAGCAGAAGCATCACGGCCGGCACGTTGGACACCAGGTTCGAGAGAACCACCGTGACACCGAACAGCCAGCCGGGGTGCGTCACGTCGATCCCGACGGCGCCCAGCCGAGTCACCGCCTGCTCCGTCAGGCCCGAGGCCTGCAGCGCGTGATTGACGATGAACAGGGCCGCAAACAGAACCAGCAACTGCCAGTCCACCAGACCCAGCATTTTGTGGGAGTGCATTCGGCGGCTGGCCAGGATCATGCCGGCGGCGGCCAGGGCCAGCACTTCCCGAGGCACCGGCGCCGTCAGGAACCCGACGACCAGAACGATTAGGATGATTGTGCCCTTCGTGGATTGCCAGGGGTTGAACTTCGGGGCGTCCACGTGCGGCACCGGGGTCGCGGCGTACCACCTTCCGGCGTAGAGCCAGGCAATGATTCCCCAGGCGGCCACCAGTCCCAGGGCGGCCGGCACGCCGCCGTCCAGTAGGTATGCCGCGAACGGCAGTTGGATCGTCTGGCCGATCAGCATGTTCTGCGGATTGCCGATCAGCGTGGCGGCCGAGCCGATGTTTGACGCGCAGGCCAGCCCCAGCAGATGCGGGATCGGATGAAGGCCCCGCCGGGAGCAGGCCTCAACCAGCAGCGGGGCGACGGCCAGGCACACAATGTCGTTGGCCAGCAGGGCGGAAAGCAGTCCGGCAACGGCCATCATGGCGCCCAGGAGCACCACGGGCTTCATGTCTGCGTCGGAGATGCGGCGGGTGACGGCGGTGTAGAGTCCGCCCAGGCGGAACTGGGCCGAGACGACCATTAGTCCGAAGAGCAAGCCGATTGTCGATACGTCGATCGCGGTCCAGGCGTCGGCCACGGGCACCTGGTCCGTGATGATGAGCACGATGGCTCCCAGCAGAGCAATGCCGGTGCGGTCGAGAGCCAGGCCGGGGAAGCGGCCGAGCATCATGCCGGCGTAGACGAGGAAAAAGACCGCTGGAATGGTCAGTTCCATGAACGTGCGAGCGACGTTTGCGTTCCTTAGCCGGCAGGCAAGCGGGTGCGCCGCCCCTCATCATGGGGACGGCGCACCCGCAAACGCCCGCGCAGCCCGCGGAGCGGGATCCCCCGCGTTATTTCTTGCGCTTGGCGGTTTTCTTCTTCGCCTTCGCCTTGGTTGCGGCGGGGCGGGTCGCTTTCCGGGCGGCCTTGCTCTTGGTCTTCTTGCCGGTGTCGGCGGACTCGATGACCGCCTGAGCGGCGGCCAGGCGGGCGATCGGCACGCGGTACGGGCTGCACGATACGTAGTCCATGCCCACGGAGTGGCAGAACCGGACAGACTGAGCCTCCCCGCCGTGCTCGCCGCAGATGCCGACCTTGAGCTTCGGTCGCGTGGACCGGCCCTTTTCGATTCCCATCCGCACAAGCTGGCCTACACCCTCTACGTCCAGTGACTGGAATGGGTCGTGGGCGAAGATGGCGGTTCTGTCTTTGTCGCAGTACTCGGGCAGGAATCGTCCCGCGTCGTCCCGGGACAGGGCCATGGTGGTCTGCGTCAGATCGTTCGTGCCGAAGCTGAAGAATTCGGCGGTCTCTGCGATGCGATCCGCCGTCAAAGCGGCGCGCGGTGTTTCGATCATGGTCCCGACCATGTAGCTCAGCGACGCGCGTTTCTCACCGAGAATCGCGTCGGCCACGGCCTTGGTCCTCTCGACCAGGATGCCCAGCTCCTTCGCGTCAATGGTGAGCGGGATCATGATCTCCGGGAACACCTTGACGCCTGCCTTCTGGCACTCGATGGCCGCCTCGATGATGGCCCGCACCTGCATTTCCAGGATTTCCGGATACGTGATGCACAGCCGGCAACCGCGGTGGCCCAGCATGGGGTTGGCCTCGGCCAACTGGTGCACCCGCTGCCGGACGTGATCCAGATCGAGCCCGGCGTGCTGGGCCAGCTCCTTCATCTTGTCTTCGGTGTGCGGGACGAATTCGTGGAGCGGCGGGTCGATCAGCCGGATGGTTACCGGCTTGCCGTTCATGGCCTTGAAGATGCCGATGAAGTCGTCGCGCTGGAAAGGCAGCAGCTTGTCCAGGGCGTGGCGGCGAGCTTCTTCCATGTCGGCGACGATCATTTCCTGCATGGCGAGCTGCCGCTGTTCCGTCGCGAAGAACATGTGTTCCGTGC
The DNA here is from genome assembly GCA_016929015.1 of Phycisphaerae bacterium. Lineage (GTDB taxonomy): Bacteria > Planctomycetota > Phycisphaerae > UBA1845 > UBA1845 > JAFGJQ01. The sequence goes on from JAFGJQ010000432.1 coordinate 9,755, forward strand.
GGCACAGACCGATGCCCTCGGCGCCCATCTCGACCGCCTTCACGGAGTCTGCCGGCGTGTCCGCATTGGTGCGGACCTTCAGCCGGCGGATGTCGTCGCACCACTTCATCAGCGTGTGGTAGGCGGCGGGCGGCTTCCGATCGATGAGCCGCAGGGAGCCCTGGTACACGTTTCGCTTGTCGGCGCTTCCGTCCAGAGTGACGAAGTCGCCCTCTCGCACGGTCTTGCCATTCACCGAGAACTGCTTGCCCGCCTCATTGATCTTCAGAGTCTCGCAGCCCACGATGCAGCACTTGCCCCAGCCGCGGGCCACCACGGCCGCGTGCGACGTCTTGCCCCCGGTGGCCGTCAGGATGCCCACCGCGGCGTGCATGCCGCCGACGTCTTCCGGCGAGGTTTCCTTGCGAACGAGAATGACCTTCTCACCGGCCTTGGCCATGACCTCGGCCTTCTCGGCGGTCAGGGCCACCTTGCCGCAGGCGGCGCCCGGAACGGCGTTGATGCCGGTTGCCAGGCCGGACTCCCGCCAGACGGCTTCCTTGGCGGCTTCCAGGGAGGGAGCGTTCCGCGCGTCTCGCGTCGCGGCCCAGTCAATCTCCGGGTAGAACAGCCGCTCGATGTCCACCGCCTGGATGCGGGACACCGCCTTCTCGCGGGAGATGAGCGGCTTGGTGGCCTTCAGGGCCGTTGCCTTGGACACCAGTTTCTTTTTGATCAGCTCCTTGGCCCGGGCGGGCGTGATCAGCGGCTTGCTGGCCTGGTCCACCGCAATCTCGAAGGCCGCGGCCGGGGATCGCTTGCCTGTACGGCACTGGAGCATGAACAGATCCTTCTGCTCGATGGTGAACTCCAGATCCTGCATCTCGCCGTACTCGACCTCCAGGATGACGCGGACGGCCTCGAGCTGGTCGTACACGTCGGGCATGATCCGGTTCAGCTCGTCAAGCTTCAGCGGGGTCCGCACGCCGGCGACCACGTCTTCTCCCTGGGCGTTGAAGAGCATGTCGCCGTAGTACAGGTTCTCGCCCGTGTTCGGATCGCGGGTGAAGCAGACGCCGGTCCCGCAATCGTCGCCCATGTTTCCGAAGACCATCTCCTGGATGTTGACGGCCGTTCCCTTCAGGCCGGTGATCTTCTCCGCGTTCCGGTAGTCGACGGCCTTCTTGGCCATCCAACTGTTGAACACGGCGCTGATGGCGCCCTTGAGCTGGTGGTAGGCGTCCTGCGGGAACGGATCCCCCGTGTGCTTCTGGTAGATTCGCTTGAACTCGGCGACGACGACCTCCAGCTCGGTCTCGTTCACATCCGTGTCGGCGATGGAGGCGTCCGGGCCCTTTTGCAGCCGGGTGCGCGTCTGGCGGTTTTTGACCTCGTCAAAGGCGTGGTCAAACAGGTGCCGCTCGACCCCCATAGCGGTCGAGCCGTACATCATGATGAGCCGGCGGTAGGCATCCAGGGCAAAGCGGCGGTTTCCGGCCAGCTTGCCGAGGGCCTCCACCACCTGGTCGTTCAGCCCCAGGTTCAGGATGGTCTCCATCATGCCGGGCATCGACAGGGCCGCTCCGGACCGAACGGATACAAACAGCGGCCTTTTGGGGTCCCCGAATCGTTTTCGAGTGACCTTTTCCAGCCGGGCCATGCTCTTCTTGACCGCGGCCTCAAGCGGTCCGGGCCAACGTTTGCCGTTCTTGTAGTAGTAGTCGCAGGCTTCCGTGATGATCGTAAAGCCGGCAGGCACCGGCAGACCGATGGAAGTCATCTGGGCAAGCCCCAGGCCCTTGCCGCCGAGAATCGCCTTGGTCTGATTCTTGCCCTCTGCGATGCCCTTGCCGAAGAAATAGACCCACTTCTTGTCACTGGCCATTGGTCGAGCCTTCCGTTGCTGTAGGGGGGACTCCTCACGCCAATACGTACGCAGAACCGCTCATTATCAGGGCCGGGCCGGACCTGTCAACGACGCACCGGGTGGGCGAACGCCCCGTTGAGGACGCTTCCGGTCCCCCCGACTTGATGCGAGGCCGCTGCGCAAGTAGAATTTCGCGGCTGCCGGAGGCTGCCCGCAGGCCCTCCCAACGGTATGCCAGCCCAGGCTGCCCCCCAAGACCCGGCAGGGCGATCCGAGGGGGTCCGCGCACGACCGGCCACCCACGCTACGGGGTGTCCGGCCAGGCGGGCCATGACGAATCGTGGGAAACCATGGCAAGACGACGCAAAAAAATCGGCGAGATCCTGGTTAGTTGGGGTGTCATTGAGGAGTCCGCCCTGGAGGACGCGCTCCGCTATGCGGCGGCCAACGGTCGCCGCATCGGGGAGGCCCTGGTCGAGTTGGAGCTGTGCGAAGAGGACGACGTAACCAAGGCCCTCGCGACCCAGTTCGGCTTCGAATACATCGACCTGGACAACCCGGAAATCCTCGACAAGCGGACGGTCCAGGAGCTGATGCCGGCCGACCTGATCACCCGCCACCAGGTGCTCCCGATGGCCCTGGAAGGCAACCGGCTGAAGATCATCGTTTCGGACCCCCTGGACCTGGAAACGCTGGATCTGCTGCGATTCCGCCTGGCCAAGGACGTGGTGCCTGCTCTGGCCCCCCTGGGCAAGATCAAACGCTACATCGACACCTTCATCCACGGTCGGGATGACCGCGAGATGAGCAAGACCATTGCCTCCATCGACTCCTCAGTTGACCTGGACCGCGAGGACGGAAGCGAGATATCCGAAGACGACGATCCGGACGCCCCGGTGATCCGGCTGATTGACATGATCATCGGCGAGGCGGTGCGGGGCCGGGCG
>JAFGJQ010000433.1 GCA_016929015.1 Phycisphaerae bacterium
GGCACCCGGAAGTGAGCCCCGGGAATCGGTGCCTGGCACCCGGAAGTCCCCTGAAGCCCCCGGAAGCCCCGGAAGTGGACCATCAGTCCCCACGGAATGCCCTCGCCCCAGGCGGCGAGGGCCACTTTTGCGCGCAACGCGGCGCGGTGGGCCCACAGGGGAGGGTGATGTCGGGCCAGGCCGGGCAGTGGTCCGGACGGCATTCCATGTGCCGCAGAAGCGAAGACCTTATCCGATGCGCAAAGACCGTTACTTACGCGACTTACGTCGCGCAGCCGGCACCCGGCCGGCCGGGCGGCGGCCGGCGCGGTCACGTTTGCGCGCAAAAGCTGAACCCCTTTGGCAAACACGCGCGCAAACGTGGCCGCCCGCCCCCGGAAGTCGGCCCCCGGAAGTCGCCCCCCGGAAGTCGCCCCCCGGAAGTCGGGCCTCGGAATTCGGGCCTCGGAACAAGACTCCGGAGAATTCGGCACTCAGCGCCCGGTCCCCGACCCCGCCGCGGCCGTCGGATCCACGCGGCCGATCTCACGTCGGCGGCGCTGCGGCGCAAGCAGCAGCCAAGCCGGGGGCCAAGCCGGGGGCCGAACCGGGGGCCGCGGCCCGGTGGATCGGGCAAACCGGCCCGATCCCTCGCCCGCGCCAAGCCCCATTCCGGGGGCAGGTCGCCCCGCTTCATCGCGCCCGGAAACGAATCGAATGGCGAGTGTATTCTCGCCATCGCCATGCTCATGTCGGCTGCACCGGCCGTGGCTTGGGCGATCTGCGCATCGCGCAGCGCGCATCGCCCTTCGCGCTGCGCGACGCCCGACGCCACAGCGAGCGATCGGCCGCCGGGCCGGCAAGGGTGGCAAGCCTCCAACCCGCGGCGGCGACGAACCGCCGGCGCGCTTCCTTCGCCGGGCCTTGCCGGGAAGGGCCAAAGGTCCGCCCATTCGGCAAACTTTGCGCCGATCTGCTATCGTATTGGCGGAACAGCGGCGGGCCGGACCGGGCAGTCCGCCACTTCTGCCGGGAGCACACGGATCGGCGGTCGCGGCTCCGCGCCAGCCGCACCTGGAACACAACCCGAAATGGAAACGCTTGGGCCATTTCGGCCTTCGTGTCAAGCTTCGCTCGGCGAGGAAGTCCATCATCGCGCCGACTCGTCTACCGGGGGCGCGGGGGGCGCCGGGGGCGCGGGCATACGAGGGGCCGCAGCCCGGCCGGGTTCGTTCGTTGACCGGCATGCCGATCGCGGCCGGAGGACGAGGCGGCGATGTTGCCGGGTGGGCGATGAAGGCATCCGAAATCCCACGACGAATCACTCGATAAGAGAGGATGAACTCGTTATTTGCAGAAGATCGACGACAATCGCAACAGCAGCAGCTCGGCAGCAGACCGGAAGCGGATTGATGTTCGGTGCGGGCCGCCCGCTTTCCTGTCGCCCGGAACACCTGGAGCGTCAACGAAGCGCAGAAATAAGGAAAGGCAAAATGCTCCGCGTGTTGATTGGCGGCCAGTGCGGCATCTATCCTCTCCCGCCATGTTGCTCGGCGACTGGACAACTCGGCAAGGAGCCACCGTGCGCGTCCTGATGTTGGGCTGGGAATTCCCTCCATTCATCAGCGGCGGATTGGGCACAGCCTGTCACGGATTGACCAAAGCGATGCGCCAATTCGACGTTCAGATTCTGTTTGTCCTGCCCAAGGCCCTCGATCCACAGGATGCCGCGAAGGCGGCCCGCACTACGCGCGCTGCTTCAACGGAGCGCGCGCAGCGCCTTGCATTCCGGACCGTCCCCTCATCGTTGCGCGACCCTTACGCCAGGCATGCGGGCCCTCCGACCGGCGCGCCGGCGCAGGCGGAGCACGGGGCGCGGAGCGCATCACGTTCCTCAGCCCGGCAATCGGAACGGCTCCGCATCGTCGGCACGGGCACGATCGGCGGCTATGACGGCGAACTCGTCGTGCGGATCCAGGATTATGCCCAGCGCTGCGTGCGCCTGGCCCGGCAGGAGTCGTTTGACGTGATCCACGCCCACGACTGGATCACCTTCCCCGCGGGCGAAGCCATCTCCCGCGCCACGGGCAAACCGTTCATCATCCACGTGCACTCGACCGAGTTCGATCGCTCGGGCAAGTGGATCAATCCGAGCGTCTACGAGATCGAACGGAGGGGTGTCCACGCCGCGGACACCGTGATCTGCGTCTCTCACCGAACAAAACGGATCGTCATGGAGCAATACGGGGTTTCGGCGGGGAAGATCGAAGTCGTGCACAACGGCATCGAGCAGAAGCGGACACCGGCGCCCGATCCATCGGTGTCGCGGCGCGGCCGGACCGTGCTCTTTCTGGGTCGGATCACGCTGCAGAAGGGCCCGGAGTACTTTCTCGCCCTTGCCGCGCGCGTGGCCGAGCGGCTGAGCGACGTGCGGTTCATCGTCGCCGGGTGGGGCGATCTGGGACCGCGCATGGTGGAACAGGTGGCGGCGATGGGGCTCGGCCGCCGCGTCTTCTTCGCCGGCTTCCTGCGCGGCGCCGCCGTCGGGCGAACATTCCGCGCCGCCGATGTGTATGTCATGCCCTCCGTCAGCGAGCCGTTCGGGCTCACCGCCCTGGAGGCGATTTCCCTGGGCGTTCCCACGATTGTGTCGAAGAGTTCCGGCGTCGCCGAGGTTCTGCAAAGGGGCGCCCTGAAAGTGGACTTCTGGGATATCGACCGCATGACGCAACTGGTTCTCGCAGTGCTCCAACGACCGCGGCTGGCCGAGGCTCTGCGCCGCCACGGCGCGGAAGAGGTCCGCCGACTCACCTGGGACGGCCCGGCCCGCCAGTGCGTGGGGATCTACCACCGCACGCTCAACCAGAGGCGCCACGACACCGCGGGGGCGAGGGCATCGGATGCCGCCACCCCCTGGGGGGACTCTCTGCTTGCAAACTCCCCAACGCAACCCTGCAGCGCACGGAGCTGAACGATGCGCATCGCATTACTGTCCTGGGAATCACTCCACTCGGTGGTCGTCGGCGGCGTGGCGGTCCACGTCACCGAACTGGCCGCGGCCCTGGAACGGAAAGGGCACGAGATGCACGTGTTCACCCGGGTCGCGCCCCGGCAGTCGCTCTATGACTGGATCGACGGCGTGCACTACCACCGTTGTCCCTATCCCTTCCACCCGGACTTTGTGGACGATGTGAACAACATGTGCCGCAGCTTCGTCGATCACGTGTTCGCGGTGGAGGATCACGTCGGGCCGTTCGACATCGTTAACGCCCACGACTGGCTCGCGGCCAACGCGATGATCTGGATCAAGCACGGCCGCGAGCGCAAGGGCGTGTTCACGATCCACGCCACCGAATACGCCCGCTGCGGCAACGCCTTCCCGGGAGGCCAGTCGCACCGCATCCGCGACCAGGAGCGTGCCGGCACCTACTGGGCCGATCACGTGATCGCCGTCTCGCAGGCCACGAAGGACGAGTTGCTGTGGATGTACGAGGTGCCCGAGTGGAAGGTAAGCGTCGTGCACAACGGCGTCAGCGCCGCTCGCTTCGACCGCGAGATCGACGTCGCCGCCGTCCGGCAGCGCTACCAGATCGGGCCGCTCGATCCGACCGTTCTCTTCTGCGGGCGCCTCGTCTACCAGAAGGGCCCGGACCTGCTGCTGGAAACGATCCCC
>JAFGJQ010000434.1 GCA_016929015.1 Phycisphaerae bacterium
CGGAATTCCAGCCGGTCGGGGAGCCCCGTCCGCTTCTCCGGCCCATCGTCCTCCGCCCCCATCCGGGGGCGGGACAGGGGTGGGGGGGCGCCTTCATCCACGGGTTCCGTCCCGATTGTCATCGGGACTCCACCCGTGGCTACCCGCCTCGACCCCGCCGGGGTCGTAGTGCATTCGGATCGCGTTGAATCCTCACATTCACCGAACGGAGCATCGAGTCGCCGGGCGTCGAGCCGATCAACAATCACGCCGAGGGTTCGGTGAGGTTCCCGGTCATCATGCGGAAGATTTGCCTCGGAACCCGGCTACCCGCCGGATCGGAGAGTCACAGCGTCCTGCCCTCGCTACTGGAGCCCGGGAGGCGTCAGGGGAAGAACCGCATCCACTTCCTCATCGCCTTGTTGACTCAGCCTGTGCCTCTGGCCCGCGAGACGCTCCTCGCCGGAACGACGCGCGCCAGCACGCCCCGATCATCCGCCACGCCCCCGCCTCGTCCTGCCCACACCCGCGTCGCGCATACGCATGGGGACTGAACTACTACCTGCTCGGCGGGATACGCCGGGTCATCATCGGGGTTGTCAATGACTTCACGGACGACCCAGATGCCCGCCAGGAAGGCTGCCTGCTCGACTTCGTGCTTGAGCGCCTTGCCAGACGTACTCATCCACATCTGATCGCCTGGCATAAGCTCAGCGATGCACTGGGTGCCGCTATGCCAGAGGTGCGCATGGCGGCTGGGCGAGTCCTTGGCCTCGTTCGCCGCGCAGTCCCACCAGCAAATCGGCATATCTACCACGCCCATAACGCCTTTCTTGACAGATCGTTACGTGACGGCCTTGACTCTGGGCCGTTTGTGGACGATACTTCTTACAGCTCATCCACCATGTGTGGAAGGAGTTCCGACGCCGCTTTCGGGCGGCGTCAGTCGTTTCTGCACCTCTCTCGCTCCTCCCGCTTTTTCTCGATTGTATGACGACGGTCCGTGCAGAAGGCCGTGATGAGTTGATACCGCTCGCCCTTCTTGCGCTGGCCGAGAACAACGAGATATTTCTCATTGAACCACAGGTGCGTCTTCAGGCCGGTCCGACCATCGTTGCGAACCCACACGTCTATCGTCGAATCGTGGCTGTTTTCAATCGTTGCGCGCACCCAGGCGATCCGCTCGCATCGTCGCAGGTCCGGCGTCCGATGCGCTTCATCTCGGCCTTCAGACGTGCAATGCCAAAAACCGGCTTCCTTGCCGTCGTAGATCGGATCGCGCCGACAGCGAACCCATTTACCCTCGAACTGTGGTTGCGATGCGATGAAGTCACGGTGGAAGATCGCGTAAACGGCATCGATGAATCGCTGCCAATCTCCGCCGTGATCCGACATCAATACGAGCACGGGCAGCCACGTAGGCGCAGAACTCACTGCTCCACCTCCTGGGCGCGCCAACGAAACAGATTAAACTTGTCCTCCTTCAGCAGCGTGGTCCCTGTCAGGCTGTATCCCGAGCGATGCTTGATCGCTTCGATCAGTCGCTCCTTCGCTCGGTTGCCGCTGAGCCCACGATTCACGTAGGACACCGCTCCGATGAGCAGGTCGGCAAGTTGCAGAAGTTCCACCTCATGTGAGCGCACCTGCTGGACCCGCTCGATAATCTGGCGGCTGAAGTCGTACTGGTTGTTGCAGAGCACTTCGTGCAACTTGCGGACCTTGGCTGCCCCCCGAGTGTCCTTGATATCGATGTAGATGCGGTACCGCGCCTTCGGGCTCAAGATGACCTTCAGCATGTCGAAGTACATCTTGTAGTACCACTTGTTGTGGTCCTGGCACGGGAAAGCCGTGTGGTCCAGTTTTGTCTTGTCCGGGATAATCAGCGCGCGGAAGTGGAGGTCGCTCTCGTCGAAGAACCTCCTCACCCACGCAAGATAGAACTCGGCCCCAGCGGGCGAGACCTTTGTCCACTTCACTTCGAACTGCCGGGGCAACCCGTGATCGACTTGAATCTGCCGGAAAGCCGCGCAGAGATCTCGGACGCGCTCCAGCGGTGCCCATACCGCCCCGAGTGCCATTGCGTTCTGGCGGTCGTGCTCCAGGTGGCACGACTCATCGCAGTAAACGTTAAACGTCTGCGCCATGACGTAGCGCCTCCTTCAGCGGGCTGGTTCTTGCCGATACGACTCGCGTAGCTGTTTCACCCGTTCATCATCTTCCCGCAACGTAGTGCGCATGCGCTCGCCGGTGTCATCACCGAAGTGCTCGAACGTTGGGACCAGCAGGTAATCGATGATGCTCCGAAGGTCAGAACCGCTGCCCGAGCTGGTTGTCGTGGCACGCCACGCAATGGCATCCGCCAGGTCTTCATCCTTCGATCTGCCCCAGCGTTCTCGCTCATAGAGGTTGATGCCCAGGTAGCGGGTGAAATACGTGTAACTGTACGGCTGATACGTCGTGTAGCCCGGATGCTGGGTGGTACCCGTCGCCCATTGTCCGCTGCTGGTGTAGAGCTGTGTGTAGGAGGTGCCTCCCGAATGATAGACCGGACGGGTGCCCGTCGCCGTCGTGCCATCGTCGATGGCGAAAAACGCACTGAGGATGTAATCGGCTTCCTCAACGGAGCCGATGCCGAAGCCGCGCTGGGCAATGAGATACTCGATCTTCCGTTTGACCTCTTTCTCCAGCAACGGCTCTTTCGGGTCACTCCCCGTCACGACCGCGATTCTCGCGTTCGCCTGCGCCGGGGGGAACGGCACATCATCTGCGAGATACGTTGTGACGCCTATGCGGTACTCCGGCGTTGTGGGTCCCGTCGCGCATCCCGCGCTCACTCCGCATAGCAGCCCGGCGCTCAGCACGAGAAAGAGCCGATCAATCTGCGTCAGCCACATTCTAGAACAGCCTCCCTTCCCGCACCGCCTTCTCGATGCCGTCACGCTGGTTGAGCAGGCCCTGGAGGAGCTGCTTTTCCTTGTCGCCTTCGGGCAGGACTTCGCTGGTGGCCTGGGCGACGGTCCAGAGCCGCTCGTTGCGGGCGTGGCCGCTGCGGGCCAGGAACTCGGCCAGGCTCGCCGGCCTGCCGCTCGCGTCCCTGCTCGCTGGTCCCCCCTCATCGGTCGGCGGCCGGCTCGCGTTCGGCGGCCGGCGGCCTCACCCTGGTGGGCGAAGGGGTTGCCCAGGCGGCTGCGGGGGCTGAGTGGTTCGGCTGTCGGTGACATGGTCGCATCCTGAGCCGTTAAGCTGTCGAATGAGACGATTGTATCGGCATGGGTGGGGTGGGGAAAGCCGGGCACCAGCCAGAGGCAAGAGACTGGAGACTCGATACTGCAACCGATGGGCGGTCGGGCAAAAAACGTTACGGGCCCGGTGCCGCTGCCGGTGTCCTTGCCGATGCGGACGGCGTAGTAGTTGTCCGGGTCAACACGCTTTCCCGAGATTCCGATCTCGGCCCCACCCTCGCGAGAACCCGTTCTCGCGCGTCGCCGATTGGAGACGGGCTTTCCGATGGCCGTCGGAACACCCCGCAGCGGAAAAGGGGCTACCGGGTACTAACGACGCGGAAGACCGCCATCGCGATCAGGAACACGAACCACAGGCCCAGCACAACGAAGCCGGCGATCAGCGGCCAGCGGGCCATGGGCGGAGCATTGCCGGCGGGAACATTCGAGTCCTGCCAGTTGATGCGAGGGGGGGCTGTTGTTTCCGACTCTGACTCCGTCATGGCGTTGGCTCCCGGATCGGCGATCTTGTATCTTCCAGGACGAGCATTGTGCAGGCAAACCGCCGGCGCAACAAGAGGGCACGGACCGGCCGGCGCCGCCGGCCCGCGCCTTTCACGTCCGGTCTCCAGAAAGCGAGCGTCAAACGCCCGACCGCGGTTGCGGCGCGGCAGAGGCGGCGGATTCCGTCGCTTCGCCCTTCACGATCGTCACCGGGACCCGGATCGACTCGGCCTCTTTTACATCCGTGCCGACCGTGACCAGCGCTTCGTGAGTACCGACCGGCACTTCCCCGTTCAGCCGGATCTCGACGGCCTTGCGGCCGGCCGGCGCGGCGGGATCCTCCACAATCTCGGCCGTCACGAACGCCTGATCGCTCGTGGCTGTGGTGACGGTCAACGGGGCCCCGCGATCCGTGGAAAGGTGAATCCGCCGGGAACCGGCCTCGGCGTCATCGCCGGTGCGCAGCACCACGCACGGCGGCGAGACCTGCACCCGCGGAGAGACGTTCACAAAAATCGGGATGTCGATGACCGGCTGGGTTGTTTTGTCCGTAAAGATGCGGAGCAAGGCGCCCAGGGGGCCGTCCGGGGCCGATTGGGAAACGACGGGAACGATCTGGTAGACGTCGCTCGGGCCGGGCGGCCGGGTCAACTCCACGTCGATGTGTGACCCCGCATCCGCACTCAGAATCCGCAACGGCTTGTCCGTCGTGGAACGCACCGTGACCGCTCGCAGCCGGGTCCCCCGCGGGGCGGGCTGAATCGCCTGGATCACCGCAGGAGCAAAATCCACGTCGCCCTGCACACGTCCGAACACGCGAATCGTCTGCTTGGACACTTGCTCGCCCACTTTCACGTCCACCGAGACGATCCCGTTCAGCGTGCCGGTGGGCGTCGTGTCCTCCACCGCGAAGCGCAGCCGAGCGCCTGTTCGATCGCCTTCCGTGATCGGCTCGTGGGTGCAACTCAAGCCGCCGGCGCTGATCAGAATGGACTCCACCCCCAGCGTCGTTTCGCCGGCGCCGGGGATCAGGTCAATCGGTTGGGGGATGGCATCCCCCGGCCGAACGTTCTGTGCGTTCAGCACGGGCCCCGGCCTGACGTTCACCAGCGTCTCAACAAAGGCCCGCAACGTCAGCCGGAGAGTCTTGCGCGCGGGGTCGTTGCTGTTGATGGTCACGGAGTACCGCTGATTGCCGGACTTGCCCCGAGAGTTGAACTTCGCCTCAATCTCGACGGACCCGCCGGGCGGCACGGTCTTCTGCTCTTCCGTCAGCTTCACGGTCGTGCAGCCGCAACTGGAGCGGACATCCCCAATCTTGAGGTCCTGGTCGCCGCGGTTCTCCACGCGAAACTTCGCCGTGTGACTCTCGCCTTCCCGAATGGTGCCGAGGTCCACTTCCGGCTCGGCCGTGTATATCTTGGGCGCCCCTGTAACAGACTCGGGAGTCAGGCCCTGTGTTCCGTCGGGCGCAACGGCCGCCTGTCCCGAAGAGTGCGCTACGACGACCCGCTCGCCCTCCGTCTGGGCCATCGCCAGCCCGCCGGTGCACAACAAGACTGCCAGTACGTTTTTGGTGAACATGAAACGCTCCTCCTGTCCGCTTACGATCCAGGGCCACCCCGGCCGAACGCAGGACGAGCCGGCCAACGGGAGCCCTGTGAAAAGACGATTACGCGCTCCGTGCATCGTACCACCGCCCCGCAAAACGGCAAAGTAACGGGCCGGTAACATGGCCGGCTCCCTTCCACCCGTGGTGGGAATGACCGGCGAGCTCCGGCCCGGTACACTGCCGACCCACCCGCGGGACGGCCCCGCGGGCGAGAAAGGGCTTGGACAATGCGTTGGACGCGATCGGAAATTCGGGTAATCGTCTTTGACTGGGGCGGCACGCTCTGCGGTGCAAGCCGGGAACGCGAGGTCATGACCGCCTGTGCGGAGGCGACCGTAGCGGCCGCCCGCCGCGCGGGGCTGCCCGTCCGGCCGGAAGCGGTCGGCCAACTGCTGAAACTCGTCCGTGACTACGCCTCCCGGCCGGCGGAGCCGCCCGAGTACCGCGAGTACGACGTCCGGGCCGTCCTGGCGGAGTGGTTGCGGAACGCGTGCAGCCTCTCCGCGACAGACGGTGCGCTGGACGCGATTCTGACGGCCTGCTGGGAGCGGTGGATCGGCTGCCTCGACACATTCGCCGGAGTGCCGCAGGCAATGGAGCGACTGGCCGAGGCCGGGTACGTCCTGGGCCTGATGAGCAACACCGCCGCGCCGGCCTGGGCGTGCGAGAAGGAACTGAGCCGGCTGGGGCTCGATCGGCACCTGCGGTTTGCCGAGTTCTCCAGCCGCCTGGGGCGGCGCAAACCGCATCCGGCCGTGTACGAGGCAGTTATGGAACACGCCCGCTCGCACTGCCCGGGCGCCATCCCGGGCAAAGTGCTGTTCGTCGGCGATACGCCCGAAGCAGACGTTGTCGGCCCAAACCGCGCCGGGATGCGTACGGCCCTGGTCGGCTCTGCGGTGGTTCCGGCCGATGTCCAGCCCGACTTGCAGGTGGCCGCTGTGCCGGACCTGTTGAGTTACCTGGAGGTTTGACCGCAACAAACACAGCAGCAAACGGGCAGCGGGCTCGTTTCCGCTGCGAGCGGATCAGGCATGGCAATACGCTTCCGACGTGGTGCGCATCGAATACGCTCGAGGCTGAAGCCTGCGAGCACCCGTCGTGGGGCTTTCTACCGTCGGGCAGCGGAGGTCGGCGGTCGGCCCTCCAGAACCGCAATGATCAGCACGACGCAGAAAGTCTGCGTCAGAATCAGCAGGGCTGTCAGCCAGTTCGCACCCGGCAACTGCAGGGCGGCCAACGACGTGGCCATGGTCGCCAGGTAGATGGTCAGAACGGCCGCCCGCGGCGTCATGCCGCGCCGGGTCAACCGATGGGAAAAGTGCCGGCGGTCACCCCGAAACGGGCTGTCACCCGCCCGCAGCCGAACGATGACCACGCTGATCACGTCATACAACGGGACGGCCAGCACCACGACCGGCATCAACACGCCGTAGGGCACCACGCCGCGAGCCGGATCGTACTCCTGGTACGTGGTCAGCACGGTCAGCATGGCCAGGAAGTACCCCACCACCAGGCTGCCTGCGTCTCCCATGAAGATGCTCGCCGGCGAGAAGTTGAACACCAGAAAGCCCAGCAACGTGCCCACCAGGGCCCACGCCACGATCGGCACGAACACCTGCCCGTTCTGCATGGCGGCCGACGCCAGGATCGCCGCGCTGATGGCCGCCACCCCCGCGTTCAGCCCATCCATGTTGTCCAGGAAGTTGAACGCGTTGATGATGAGCACGATCCAGAGAATCGACACCCCGATGGAAATCGACGCACCGAGAAACTCCGCCACCTTCATACCGAAGCCGACCACCAGCACGCCGGCCACGAGAAACTGCACTAGAAACTTGACGCCCGGCCCCATCGGATGACGATCATCCGCCAATCCGACAAGGTGCAGAACCAGTGCCCCGCCCACCAGCGCGAGCACGCTCGGCAGCCGGCTCGCGATACCCGGCGCGTGCAGCCGAAGCAGTTCCGGCAGTCGCGGCGCCCATCCCTGCTGCTGGGCCAGCCACACCGCGAACGTCCCGGCCAGCAGGGAGCCGCACAGGACCCACGTGATGGCAATCCCCCCGCCCAACGGTGTCAGGTTCTCGTGCTGCTTGTGCCCGCCCGGCCGGTCCACAAATCCCGTTCGCCGCGCCCAATGCCGAACCAGCACGGTCATCACGACCGATGCCGCAAACGGACCGCCCACAGCCACCAGCACCGCCCAATGCATGGCGGCCAGTCTACTGACGGGCCCACCATCCGCAAAGGAGGAACCAGACGATGCGTCCGCGGCACCGATCCCCCGGGCACCGTTGTCCGTCTCCCTTCGCGAGGGTATGCTCCTGCGCGTCATGAGCACCGCAAGCGATCTGCCCCTCGACGAACTCCTGCAAGGCGTGTCCCGCACGTTCGCCCTGTCCATCCCGGAACTGCCCGAGCCGCTGGGGCACTGGATAGGCACGGCCTACCTCATCTGCCGCATCATCGACACCGTGGAGGACCGCCCCGGCACGGACCCGGCCGACCGCCACCGCATGTTTGATGAGCTGGTCACGGCCCTGGGGCCGCCCGTTCGACCCGATGCCGCAACCAGTCTGACCGAGCGGTTTGCGGATTACCCTGATTCGGATGCCTGCGGCCGGCTCATGCAGCGGGCGGAGCAGGTGCTGGCGGAGTTGGCGTCGTTTCCGCCACCGGCAACCCAGGCCGTCGCGGCCTGCGGGCTGGAGATGATCGAGGGTTTTCGCGAAACGCCGCTCACCACGCGCGACCGGCGGCCTCGCTTCCTCTGCCAGACGCTGGACGACCTGGAGCAATATTGCCATTACGCGGCGGGTGTCGTGGGCATGATGCTGGCCCGGCTGTTCGCCCTGCACCTTGGCGCAGACCCCGCCTCGCTCACGCCGCAACGGCTGGAACAGGCCCGCCGCTTTGGCCGGGGGCTGCAATTGACGAATATTGTGAAGGACCATCCGGCCGACCTCGCCGACGGACGGGTGTTCATCCCGCCGGAGGCGGCCCGGCTGTGCGGGCTGGAACCCGGCGTGCTCAAACAGCCGGCTCTCCCATTGCCCGTGCGAAAGCTCATCGTGGCCCGGGCGGCCGGACACCTCGATGAGGCACTGGACTACACGCTGGGTTTTCCCGCGACCGCGACGGGGATTCGGCTTTTTTGCCTTCAGCCGCTGATGATGGCCGTGCTTACGCTGGACCGCGTCCTGACCCACGTGGACACAACGCCGGACGACCGGCCCAAGATTTCCCGGGAACAGGTCGCGGAGGTGCTGGCCACCAGCCGCCGCCTGGTCCGAGACAACGAAGGCATCCGCGCGTGGTACGCTCGGCACCGGGCTGAGCTGGAAACGGAGCACTGAGAGATGCGGGACCGCCGCGCGGGGATCGTTCCGCCCTTCAGCACGCGGGGAAGCGTGGTGCGTTCGTAGTGGGCGGCACGGGTTGCAGGGGGTTCCGTACGGTCCCGTCCCGGCGCGCGAGCCGGTTGAGGATTGACCCGGATGACGCAAGTTTCGCTTGGTTTGGTCGTGTTTGCCCTGACGGCTGTGGGGCAGACGTCGCAGCCGGCGGCGGGGTTGTGGCCGGGGTTTGAGGTGAGTCCGCACTTTGGGGAGCAGGTGCACAGCGACACCTTCGAGCCGGACGTGCTGGTCCACATCAACGCGCCGGGCGCGGAGTCGTTCCGGGCGGATCGACCGATCCGCGTTGTGGTCTTCGCGCTGCCGAACGGCAACACGACCGCCCAAACCATCGGGCGGCGGATGGAGCCGGGCCTGGACTGGCATTTCGACATTCAGCACATCGGGGCGCAGGTTCGCCGCTTGCGCGAGGTGGTCACAGACGCGAACATCGTGGTCGTCTACCTGGAGGCCAAGGGCCGAAGCTGGCCGCACTGGCGGCAGACGCACGCCGACGGCGGGGCCATCCTCGTCCGGCTGATCGAATCGCTGCGCGACACGTTCAAGGGTCGCGAGGTCACGGTCGCGCTGACCGGCCACAGCGGCGGCGGCAGCCTGATCTTCGGGTATCTGAACCAGGTTGAACGGATTCCCGACTGGATTGACCGCATCGTTTTCCTCGACGCAAACTACAGCTATGACGACGACCAGGGACACGGCGAGAAGTTCCTCGCATGGCTTCGGGCGGACAAGAGCCACCACCTGGGCGTACTTGCGTATGATGACCGGAGGATACGCATCGACGGGAAGCTCGTCGTGGGTCCGACGGGCGGCACCTATCGCAAAACGCAGAGCATGGTGAAACGTCTGGGCCGGGACGTCGAGCTCAAACGCACGCAAACCGATCGCTATGAGCGATTCACCGGATTGGGCGCTCAGATCGAACTTACACTCGTCAACAACCCGGACGACGCCATCCTGCACACCGTACTGGTGGAGAAGAACGGCCTGATTCACGGCCTGACGTTCGGCACGCCGTGGGAGGGCAAGGCGGGGGAATTCTTCGCCGACCGGGCGTACGACCGCTGGATTCAGCCGTTCTGAAACGAGCGTCACCACCGGCATCTCGCCACCGAGCCGGCTGCGCCGTGCAAATGGCGTTCGCCGGCGTGTTGGGGTAGAACAAGGGGATGGCAGCCAGACGTCGACGACGAACGGAAGAGAACCCGCCCCCAACGCCCGCCGTTCCGGACGGCACGCCGGCCGGCCGGCCCGGATGGCTTCGCTGGGCGGACCTTGCGTCACACGTGGTGGTGCCCGTCGGGTTCATCGCCATCATGCTGGCGTTCCACCCGTTCCGCACGTATTTCGAGCTTGATCCCGACGAAGGGAACAACGTCATCAAGTCGCTGCTGCTGGATCGCGGGTACCACCTGTATTCGCAGATCTGGAGCGACCAGGCCCCGCTGTTTTCGTACGCCCTGCAATGGTGGTTCGACTTGTTTGGCTGGACGATCAACGCCGCTCGCGTGTTCATGATCGTGTGCTCGGCCGTCACGCTCTGGGGCGTGTACCAGACGGCCCGGCTGCTGGCCGGTCACGTGGCGGGCATCGCCGCCGTGCTGCTGCTGCTGCTCACGCCGTACTACATCGCCCTGAGCGTGTCGATCATGCTGGGCCTGCCCGCGTTGATGTGGGCTGTGGTCTCGCTCTGGGCGCTGACGGTCTGGATGAAACGGGGCGGAAACCCGTGGCTGCTGCTCTCCGCGGTGGCCCTCAGCCTGTCGGTGATGACCAAGTTGTTCACGGGCTTTCTGGTGCCCATCTTCGGGACGGCGGTGCTGATCAAGGCCTGGTGGGACGGGCGGGGGTCGGTGAAACCCGCACGGCGGCTGATCCCACCGGCGGCGTGGTCTGTGGCGTGGCTGGTGCTGACAGGATTGATGCTGCTGGTCATCGTGCGTCCGTCAGGACTGACGCAGCTCATCCGGCCGCACGTGGAAGCGCAGGACGTCTGGGCGGAAGCGTCCAAGACAACCAACGTGAACACCTGGCTGGCCGGCGCACGTCCGGCCGGCGGTGCGCAAGACATTGTCGTCCTCGGCGGCGTCGGGCTGGCGCTTGCCTGCCTGCGGCGGCGATGGGAAGCGCTCGCGCCGGCCGCGTGGGCGGTCGTCGCCTATCTTCTCTTGTCCAGCCACGCACCGGTATGGTACCACCACGTGACGCTGGTAACGATTCCGGTCGCGCTGCTGGCCGGAGTGGGGGTTGGTGCAATCGTGCCGACGTCTGTGAGGGGCTGGTCCATGCCGCGCTCCGCGCGCGCGATGGCGACGCTTTTCGTGCGCCTCACGGGAGTGGTCTGTGTTGCCTTCGTGCTGGTTCACGTTCACGACAAGTATCTGGTCTCGAAGCAGCTTGGCGGCATGGTGGAGTATGCCCCGCGCGACCGGTACCTGACGGCCGTGATGAAGCAGTACGCGGAACACAGCAAGTGGGTCTTTTCCGATCGACAGATCTACGCGTTCGCGGCCGGGCTGCCCGTTCCACCGGAGCTGAGCGTCACGTCCCGCAAGCGACTGTTCACCACAAAAATGTCCAACGAGGACATCGTGAACATTTTGCGGAAGTACTCGCCGGATCAGGTTGTGATGGGTGGCTGGCGAATGCTCATGACCACGCCGATGCTGGAGTTTCTCCGGGAGCGGTACACGCTCATTTACTCGGATGAACTCAACCCGGGCGGCGCCGACGGCCTGTACGGCGTCTACATCCGCCACGGCATGGAAGGGGACGCGCCGGCGGCGTTGAAGGCCGCCTTGATCGACGCGCCGGACTGCGTGCAGGCGTATGACAACCTGGCTCGGCAGGAGGCCGCACACGGAAGAACCGACGCGGCAATAGAGTACTATCGCGAAGCGTTGAAACGCAGTCCGTCGTACGGCAGAGCCCGCCTGCACCTGGCCGAGACCCTGCTGGCTCTCGGGCGATATGAAGAGGGGTTCCGCGAGTTCGCCGAAGGGCTCAGGCAAACCGATGAGCGCGGGCGCGTGGATCCGGAACTTGTGATCCGGGCGGCGTGGCGCTGGGCCACCTGCCCGGAGCCGCGTTTCCGCAACGGCGAACGGGCGGAGGGCCTTGCCCATCTGATCCTGAAGCAGTCAGGCGAGACGGCCGCCAATCTCGACCGTTTGGCTGCGGCCTATGCCGCGCAGGGCCGATTCCAGGACGCGGTGCAGACTGCTGCCCTGGCCGTCCGTCGGGCGGAGGAACAGAAGCAGGTTGGGCAAGCCCGGGTGTGTCAACGGCGCCTGGAGCGGTACCAGGCCAATCACGCCTGGCAGGAATCGATCCGCGTCCCGCAGTTCCCGTGATCCGGCCGGAGTTCCACGCGAGGCGAGTCAGTTCCTGTTTGACCGTGCCGGCGGCACCGGATCAATGCCGCCCGCTGCGAAGGGGTGGCAGCGGGCCAGGCGACGCAGGGCCAGCCACCCGCCGCGCCACACGCCGTGTGTACGAACCGCCTGGGCAGCATACTCGCTGCACGACGGACAGTAGATGCACGATCCGCCCAGCAGTGGCCGGATGCCGGCCTGGTAGGCCAGGATGCCGGCCAGCACCGCGGTGCGCGGCAGCCAGGCCAGGCAGTGCCCAGTTTTTGTCACTATCGGCCGCACGTACTTCCCTCATCGCGAAGGCAGAGCGGGCGCATTGCCGCGTCACAAAAAGGCCGCAACGCCGTCAATTATCCTGCGAACGGGTGATGGGTTCCAGCACGGTGACGGTCTGGCTGGCGCGGTGCTCGCGGCCGTCGGCGGCGGTCATCACGACCTCGATGTGGTGCTCGCCCGGCTTGGTCAGGTAGGTTTGCCCATTGATGCCATTGGCGATCGCCTGATTGTTGTCCGTCCAGAGAAAATACGCGCCGCGGCGCAGGGTGCCCGGCACCACGGCGCTGTAGCTGATGAGCAGCGGAGCGATGCCGATGGTCGAACTCAGCCTCATGCGGATGGGAGAGGTCTCGGCCCGCGGCGTCGCCGGCGCGGGCGTACGTTCCGGCGTCCGGGTCTGCGAAGGGTTCGACGGCACCGGCGTCGTCGGCAGCGCTCGGTCGGCCGGGGACGGATCGCTCGGCGGACTGGCGTAGTGCCGGGGCGCCGGCGTCCGGCCGTTGCCGCCGGGTGTACGCTCATACGCGGGCGCGACCGATGCGACGCGGGGTGAACGCGAGGAGTCCGTCGCCCCTCCGGGCACGGGCGAGATGGATCGCGACGCGGTCACGGCGGCGGAACCTCGCATGGCCAACTGGTCCGATCCGGCCAGCTCGATCGGTACGTCCATGATCTGCAGGGCGGCCAATTCAGTGGGCGGCGTCTTGGGTTTGGCCCCGCACGTGCGCGCAAAGAAGGAAGCGGGCAGGCTGGGCGTCCGTTCATGACCGAGATCGCTGAACTGGGCGTACGTCACGTCAAAGCCCTGCCGGGCGTACCACTGGGCCGCCAACTTGGACTCTCGGCGGCAGATGGCGAAATCATTCTCCGTTACGAAAACGCCGATCTTGTGGTCTCGATACTCTGGAACACGGCTCGGATCCACGATGTCCGGCGAGAAATTCGACTGAAAGACGGCCACACACGAAAACCGGTCCGGGTGACGATTCGCCATGAAGTGCGCCAGGTACCCCCCGGAGGAGAAGCTGGTCGACAGCACGGCGTTCGGATCGATGTCCGTCGTCTGCGCCAGGTGATTCAGGATGGCGATGACGTTCTGTTCGTCCTTCTGCAGAGACGGTGTGACGCGACGGAACGGAAACTCGTACATCAGGTCGGCCGTGCGAAGCAGCGGAGCGCAAACGATGAACCCGTACCGGTCCGCTTCCTGCTGCCACTGGCGAATCTGCCGGGAATCGTTGTCAAACGGCTTCATGCCGTGGAAGCTCACGACCAGCGGCCACCGCCTGCCCGTGACCAGCCGGGGCGCCGGCTTCACGTAATCCTCCGGCAGGTAAAGCCAGTAGGCCGCACCGGTCGTCGGCTCGTGCTGGTACGTACACAGCCCGTTTCCGGGCTTCTGCCCGACCGCGCAGCCGCCGAATATCGTGGTGAGCGCGCAGGCCCCCACGGTCAGAAGCGCGGTCCGGTATGCAGCTCGCAACTGCGTCATCACTCTTCCGAGTCTCAATCGGTAGGCCGGAGGCACGGACCCCACCAAAATCAGCCAAACCCCCGTCCCCCGGCCCCCCGGGGTGTGGGAGGAAACGTGTAACTCCTTACCCTATGGCCTGTTACGCATGGCCTCCGTTCTGCCCCCACCCGCCGCGCCACGGGAACCGACCAAGCAACGCTCAACCGGCACATCCTAGCCGCCGGCGGCACGATCGTCCAAAAATATCCTTCGCCCCACGGAAATTCGCAGCTCCCTGCCCAATCGGACGTTGGGAGCGGTCTTCACACTCCCGGCCTGGAAAGCGACATTGCCCGGAGCAGGTGATTCCGTAGGATAGCAGTGGTTCGAGATCGCGCGGTTCAAGATCAAGCACGAACGTTCCACTACGCCATGGCCACAAACTCCAGTGTCGCCTCTTCCGGCTCCTTTGTCCATCTGCACCTGCATACCCACTATTCGCTTCTGGACGGGGCCACGCGAATCGCCGACCTGATGCGGCGGGTCAAGGCCCTGGAGATGCCGGCCGTGGCCATGACCGACCACGGCAACCTGTTCGGGGCCATCGAGTTCTACGAGGCGGCCCGCAAGGCGGGGGTCAAGCCGATTATCGGATGCGAGGTCTACATGGCCCCGGGCGACCGCCGGCTGCGCGAATCCGGCGGCATGAAGGAGGCCAGTAACCACCTGCTGCTGCTGGCCTGCAACCGGACGGGGTACCAGAACCTGCTGAAACTGGCGAGCATCGCATATCTCGAGGGGTTCTACTACAAGCCGCGCATTGACCGCGAGGTGCTGGCGGCCCACAGCGACGGCCTGATCTGCACCAGCACGTGCCTGGGCGGCGAGATTCCGCAGGCCCTGCTCCGCGAGGACCCGCAGCGGGCCCGCGAAATCGCCGAGGCGTACCTGCGCATCTTCGGTCCGGACCGGTTCTTCATTGAGCTGCAGGACCACGGGCTGAAGGAACAGGCGCGGACCAATCCGGAGCTTGCCGATCTGGCTCGGCAAATCGGGGTCGGTCTGGTGGCCGCCAACGACGTGCATTACCTGGAGCCCGGCGACGTGGAAGCGCACGACGTGCTGTGCTGCATCAACACGGGCGCCAAGGTCAGCGATGCGGACCGGTTCCGCTTTGAGTCGGACCAGTTCTACCTCAAAACGCCGGAGGAGATGCGGGCTCTGTTTCGCGACTATCCCGAGGCGATTGACAACACGCTTCGCATCGCCGAGCAGTGCAACCTGGATCTCGACTTCTCGAAGCGCTACGCGCCGGTCTACCGCCTGCCGGACGCCCGCACCGACAAGGAGTACCTGCGCGAGCTGGTCTACGAAGGCGCGGCCCGTCGCTACGGCGGCGTCACCGACGAAATCCGCGAGCGCATCGACTATGAGCTGGGCGTCATCGCGGACAAGGGTTTCTCCAGCTACTTCCTGATCGTCTGGGACTTCATGCACTACGCCCGACAGCAGGGCATCCCCTGCAGCGCGCGAGGCAGCGGGTGCAGCTCCGTCGTGAGCTACTGCCTGGGGATTTCCGCGCCCGATCCGCTGCGCTACGGACTGTATTTCGAGCGGTTCATGGACCCGGACCGCGACGAGATGCCCGACATCGACGTGGACATCTGCCAGGAGGGCCGGGGCCGCGTCATCGACTACGTCCGCAACAAGTACGGGCACGTCGCCCAGATCATCACGTTCGGAACGCTCAAGGCCCGGGCCGCGGTGAAGGACGTCAGCCGCGTGATGGGGCTCGACTTCAACGAGGCGAGCCGACTGACCAGCCTGATCCCCACCGAACTGAAGATGACCATCGACAAGGCGCTGGAGCAGGAACCCGACCTCCGAAAGCGCTACCAGGAAGACGAAACCGTCCGCAAAATCATCGACATCAGCCGCAAAATCGAGGGACTGGCCCGGCACGCCGGCGTCCACGCGGCCGGCGTGGTGGTGGCCGACCAGCCGCTGGACAGCTTCCTGCCGCTCTACAAGGCGTCGGGCGACGACCAGATCGTCACCCAGTTCGACGGCCCCACGGTGGAGCGGGTCGGCCTGCTGAAGATGGACTTTCTGGGTCTGCGCACGCTGACCACCCTGGAGCGCGCCCGGCAGCTCGTCCGCGAAGGCAAGGGCCTGGACATCAATCTCGAGACGCTGGACCTGAACGACGCGCAGGTGTACGCCCTGTTCGCCCGCGGCGAGACGAAGGGCGTGTTCCAGTTCGAGTCGGGCGGCATGCGCGACGTGCTCATGAAGATGCGGCCCACCCGCATCGAGGACCTGATCGCGGCGGCCGCACTCTATCGCCCCGGCCCGATGGCCTACATCGACGCCTACATCGCCCGCAAGCACGGCGAATCGTGGACCACACCCCACCCCATCATGACCGAAGTTCTCGAAGAGACCTACGGCATCATGGTCTACCAGGAGCAGGTCTCCCGGCTGGTCCACCGGCTCGGCGGCCTGGAACTCAAGCGGGCCTTCCGCCTGGCCAAGGCAATCAGCAAGAAGAAGACCAAAATGATCGAGGCGGAACGCGGGGCGTTCCTGGAAGGCTGCGAGCAGCGGGGCGTGCCTCGAGCCAAAGGCGACGAAATCTTCAACAACATTGTGAAGTTCGGCGAGTACGCCTTCAACAAGGCGCACTCCACCGGCTACGCACTCGTCGCGTTCCAGACCGCGTACATGAAGGTCTACCACCCGGTCGAATTCATGGCCGCCCTCATGACCTTCGAAATGTCCGTCACGGACAAGGTGATGGATCACATCGACGAGTGCCGCCGGATGAACATCCCCGTGCTTCCGCCGGACGTGAACGAGTCCGGCACGGATTTCACGGTCGCATACGGCGAGAAGGGAGCGGCCATCCGGTTCGGACTGGCCGCGATCAAGGGCGTGGGGGCGCGGGCGACGGAATCCATCACGCGCGAGCGGCAGTCCCGCGGCCGCTTCAAGAGCCTGTTCGACTTCTGCGAGCGGATTGACCCGGGCGTGGTGAACCGCGCGGCACTGGAAGCCATGATCAACTGCGGGGCGTTCGACAGCACCGGGGCGATGCGCAAGGCCCTGATCGCCGCGGCGGGCCGAGCCGTCGAATCCGGCGCCGCCGCCTCGCGTGACCGGGCGGCGGGGCAGATGAGTTTCTTCAGCGATTTCGGCGGCAACGGGGGATCGCCGACGCCCGAGCCGTCACTGTCCACCGAGGAATGGTCCGAAGCCGAGATGCTCGCCCGCGAAAAGGCCGCCCTGGGGTTCTACATCACTCGCCACCCGCTGGCCCGATTCAGCCGG
The DNA here is from genome assembly GCA_016929015.1 of Phycisphaerae bacterium. Lineage (GTDB taxonomy): Bacteria > Planctomycetota > Phycisphaerae > UBA1845 > UBA1845 > JAFGJQ01. The sequence goes on from JAFGJQ010000434.1 coordinate 17,169, forward strand.
CTCGTGGAGGCGGGGTCGACGGCCACCACCGCCGCCCTCAAGCGGTTCGCCCAGGGAGCGAAAGTCGTCATCGGCGGCATGATCACCCAGTTACGCACGATCAACACGAAGAACACGCGCAAGCCGGGCAAAATGGGCGTCATCTCCCTGGAGGACTTCAAGGGCAAGGTGGAGGCGCTGGTCTTCGGCGACGAGTTCGAGCGGTATCAGCCGTTGCTGACGCCGGATTCCATCATCTTCCTGCGGGGCACGGTGGACCGACGCCGCGAGGAACCGTCCATCCGCGTGGACGAGGTGATCCCCGCCGCCCAGGCCACCGCCGCCCTGACCGAATCGATCATCCTGACCATACCCGCCGGCCCGCGCGGCGAGGAGCTGCTGGATACGGTGATTGCGCTGCTCAAGGCCCACGCCGGCGGCCGCGGAAGCAAGGGCGTCTATCTCGACGTGCAAACGTCTGAGCCGTTCGTGGCCACCATCAGTTGCGGGCCCGATCTGCGCGTGCCGTGCTCCGCCGCCTTCCTGGACGAAGCCCGCGCCCTCCTCGGCGACGACGCCGTCACCCTCGTCACCGCCGCCGGCCGCCGTCTGCCCGTCGAACATGCGCTGGTCACTTCTTGATCCGCGCGTGAGGTCAGCCGCGGGTCTTGGCTCGTCGGATTCCGGATGCCGTAATGCACCGGAATCACCCGCTCGGGCACCCTGGCGCCGACCGCCGTTGACCCGATTCGCCTCGGTCCGCAGACCGGTACTGAACGGTTCGTCGCAGGTCGTCACTCGACCGCGTGTGCACCACCGCCGCCCCCCGCGGATCCGGGAAGCCCGAACCCCGTCCTCCGATGGAACACGACGCCGGCCGGGTGGTCAAACCCGGCCGGCGTCTGCGTGCTCATTCAAACAACGACTTCGCCGCGCTAGTACGGCCCGGATACGGATAGCAGGAACATCTGCAGATCATCCGCATCGATGGAGTCGTCATTGAAGTAATCGAACTTCTCGTCGCACAGCGGCGACAACGTCGTCTGCGTCGCACACTCCTGGAGGCAGGCGTAGTCCAGCAGATCCACATCCAGGTCATCATTGCAGTCGCCCTGGATCGGCGACGGCTCGAGCTTCATCTTGAAGGCGTACGCGATATCGCCCGTACCGTCACACCAGGTGTTATCGGAGCTGAACGGAATGACCGAGTCCGGCATTCTCGACAAGTCGGGCGGCGGATCGGCCGTCGAACCGTTCGTGGTCAGCCGCAGTTGGCTTCGCGGATTCGAGGCGGCCACGAAGGCAAACTCCAGCCGCAGCGAGTGCGAGCCGCTGAATGCCTGGGTGTCGTCAATGGCGGTGATGTTCGGCTCGGGCGACAGACCCTGGCTGCCTCCCGCCGTGGAAGGCAACTGGAAACGAGCCCGGTTGTTCGTGACGCCCTCTCCCGTGGCGGGCTCGGTATCAATCACGCCGTTGGGCCCGCCGGAAATCACGATCTGGCCCGCATAGGTGGTCGCGCCCGGGGACACGATCTGCACGTCATCACCGGCCGCCACGGAGTCTGCGGTACCCGCCGCGCTCTCCACGATGTACTGCTGCACCTCGTACGACTCGAAATCGTCGATGAGGCAATCAACGCCATCGCCCAAACCGTTGATCGCGACCATGTCGTCGATGTAGACCTGGTATGGCCCGGCCGACGGAGCCAATGAGTCAATCCGGAAGAAGAGGCTCTCCCATACGCCGTTGGTGTACCCGACACCGGTCAGGTCCATCACCCCGTTGCCGCTGTACTCGATCACCCCGTCCGTACACGGGTTGAAGACAATATCCTGCCAGCCGATCGCCGGTGTGATGCGGCGCCCCTGAGGAATGCCGAATCCTTCCGTGGCAATGGCGCCGATGAACTCCAACGTCGACGGCTGACTGGGATCAAACCCCGTACCGTTATCGCCGCAGTTCAGGTTGTGGTCGTACTCGTCCGTCTCACGAACGGACATGGCCATCCGGACGGGGGCGTTGCCCGGCACGTTGATTCCGATCGCGCTCGAATAGTCGCTCTGGACCTCGTTCACGGTCTGACGAACCACGATCGACACGCCGTACGGCAAGGGGATATCCAGCGAGACAGTAAGGTCCGTGGTCCCCGGGTTCTCCACGCTGGCGAGCAGAACGTTCGGTTCCGTGCCCCGCCCCAGCATGTACACCTCCAGCAGGGTGGCGGTCGGATCGATGTTCGCCACGTCGACGGACGTGTCCAGCGGCAACGGCGGATCCGGCAGCGTGACAATGGTCGGCGGGCTCGGGATCGGGGCCTCAAATACCACGTCATCCAGCCACAGAATCACCTGCTTCGCGTTGACAACGCTGTTCTGCGGGTGGTTGGTGAACGCAACGCTCTCCCACACACCACGGTTGTTCGGTACGGCGCCCAGCGTGCCGTCTCCCAGCAGGGGGTATACGGCCCCCGCCGCCTCCAGGGCGACCAGGTCAAACTCGTACTGCCGCATCACGCGGTCCAGTGGCACGATGATCGAGCCCCGGGGCGTGGAGAGCCGCTCATCGTCGCCGCCCAACGAGGCCTCCGGCGTGTCCAGCACGTCGTCGGCCCCCGCCGTCACGCACATGCCGTCCGCCGGGGAAGTGCCGACCGGCGCTGCCTGCACGTCCGCCGGATCAGCCGTCGTATCGCAGACACCGTCCGGTCCGACCGTGATGGACAGCGGCGATTCGCTCAAACCTACCCATTCCACGTCGCCGGCGGTGCCGCCGTCTGCGCCGAGGGGCACGCCGATGCCCGTCTCACGCACGCCGATGTTCATGTAAAGCTGTCCGCCGCTCACCTCGGTTTCGAACGATTCGCTGGTGAACGCGGCCCCACCCAGGCAGAAGCGGACCTTGCCCGCCAGATGCAGTGAGGGGTTGGGAATCCACGGCGTGTTGGTGGACGACAGCCGAAGCCACGACGTCGCCAAAGATGGGTCTGTCCACTGCCACGAAATGGTCAGCGATTGCTGCCCGCTGCACACCTGCTGGAAGAACGACCCACACGTCGACAGGCTACACATGTACACGTCGTTGAAGACGCCAGTGTTGATCCCCCGGGACGAGGTGGACACGCTCGGGTCCAGGAAAATCACGTTCGCCAGACCGTCGCCGGGCGGGTCGAACGCCGCCTCAAAGTCCGTGACCGTCGTGATGAACTGCCCCCACGCCGGTACGGTCAGAACCGCCAGGGCCGCCAGGGCCAGCCCAAGTACAGATGCACGTCGCATTGTCTACGCTCCTTTCGCACGCCAGATGATCGCAGTTTCGAGGTGATATGTCTCCAGGGAAGTGAATGCTTCGTCTGGCAACCCACGCACATACGAGGTCATGCTTATAGAATTATACCCGCTGCCCCCCGAACGCTCCAAAACTTTCCTGCCGCAGACCAGAGGTGGATTGCTCGCACCGGCAAGTCCGGCGCCTAAGGGGCACCCCCTACCAACGATGGGAGTCTGGGGTAGAGGACGCTCCCCTCCCATCTTACCGGCTCGCGGCAGTAACGTCCGCAACCAGACGCACGGGATGCTCCATGCGCAACGAACCGACACAAGCAGACCGGACCCTGATCCGCGGCCACCTCGCTGGGTTGGCCGGCGGAACAGGGCCCGGTTCTTCATATGCACACGCTTCTGCGCGCGCCGGATGAGATCATCCTAGCGACGACGCAAAACGGCCAATCCACCCAGGGCCAGCAGGGCCAGTGTGGCCGGCTCCGGAACACCCTTCATCCAGAAGCTCACTACTGCCGCATCACCGCTGATCTTGATTGTGGGAACCGGCAGATTGGTGGCAAGATGCGTGGTGTACCGCATCCAGTTTCCGGCGTTGCCCGGCGTCTCCCACGCAAAGTCGGTTTTGTACGAGTTCGTTCCCGCATACGCCGTGGTGGTATCGATCCCGGAGTAGTTCGGCGTGGTCCGAATGAGACTGTCCGTGGAACCCGAGTAGTTGGGCTCCTGGAACATCACTTCGTTGTCGGCCGCATAGCCTTCAAACGAGCCGAACGTCACGGTGCTGCCCGGGGGCGGACCTGCGGGATCGTAATACTCCGCCACCTCGTCGATCCAGAACGTCATGATCTGGCTGTACGGGCCCGTTGCGGCGATCCGGATGTGCTCAATGACTCCGGCGTCCACCTGCCAGGCACCATCGCCCGTGAATCCCGCGAGCGGCGCGGTCTTCAGATCGAATTCGAAGTACTGCCATGTACCGTCCAGAACGAGCTGCTGGTTGTCCTTGTCCACCCATTCGATCTGGCCGGCCGTGCCGCCGGGCTCACCGATGTTGGCGGTCGACCCCGTCTCCCGAACGCCAAGGGAGATGGCAAGGTTTGGTGCAAGCGCCGCCACCGCAGGCACCGCCATGAGGAGAACCAACCCACACACTGCAAGGTATTTCATCTTCCTAACCTCCTTCGAAAGAGAACTCGGGGATGCCGAATTACAAGAGAGTACTCCAAGTACGTCGTCCGTCTCTTCGCCGGCGCGGGCGCTGATCGGCGCCAGACGCGAACAAGCATCGCGCCGGATGTCCTCCCGCCGGGAACGCTTCCGCCGATCTGCGGCAGCCGCGCACCACCTGCGGGATCACCCTCTCTCTCTCTTCGTGGAAGCTGCAGGAAGTGCCTCGCTTCACTAAACCTCTTGTCAAATGTAACACGGCACCGGCGTCCGTTTCAAGCCCGAATCGTGAACCGCTCTCGATTTTCATCGCGCACATTACTGCCCCAGGCTGGGGCGCTTAGGCACGAACTGGCAATAATCATCCACACCATCGCTAGCGTCACATCGTGACATCTTCGCGCTACGGCACAGCGCCACGACTGCATATCAAACCGGCGGGAAGGCGAATGGCAAGCAGGCATATCGGACGCATGCAAGCTCCGTCCCACGTTGTCCCGCAGTCGAAAACGCTCCAGACGCAATCGCCGCCATGTTCGCAGATCGTTATATAACAATTGCGACGGAGACGGGTTAGCGATCGCGGACGCTGCAGCGCAGGACAGATCGCGGGGGCCGTCAGACGCAAAAGGACCGTGCCATCCGGCAGCCCCCAGACGTCGCCGGATCCATGCTGCATAGTTTGTCCGCTTTCATACGCCAGCTCCGTAGATCTGACAGTAGCACTGGAATTCGAGGTGAGATTCATCCTCGCATGCGCGCCCATCAGGGGGGCGCGGGGCGATCATCCGGCTGGCCGGCGGCCCAGCAGGGACTGGGCTAGTCTATCCGGTAGGCCCGGACCAGGGTGGTCAACAGGTGCAGATTGCCCAGCAGGAACGCTGCGACCACGCACGTGAGAAACAACCGAATCCCGTGGAATCGGCGGTGCCGCCGCGCCGGAGTCATCCAGAACAGGCACACGTGCAGCAGCCCGCCCGCGATGAGACATCCCACACCAACGGCCAACCGGGCGGCATCCGGCATCCGGCTACCTGCGAAACCGCGCGGCGCATCGGGCGTGCCCAACACCGGCAGATGAATCAGCGCCGCGACCCCGAGCCCGACCAGAAGTCCCGCCGCCAGCACGCCGCCGGCCCAGAATGCAAACGTGTTTCCGGGCGGCTGGAGTGAAAACGCGTCGTCGTTCGACTTTTCATAAGTGTCAAGACTCGGCACTCTATCCGTCCTCCCAATCCGTTGCGAAGCGAGCATTTCCCGTCCGCGATCCGCGGGCCCCCGCTCGAAGAGGACACGCACGTCGGGCGGCATATCGTCCAGCGAGGAAAAGGTCTGCGTGCGCCCGTCCGGACCGTGATACGTGTACGTGCTGTGGGCCCCCGCCGCGGATGGGTCAGTCTGCATCTGCCGGATGCGCTCACGAATCTCCGGCGGCAGTTCCTCCGGCGACCGGGCCGTATGCCGCTGCACCGAGTGGGTTCGGTGAACGATGTGACGCCTGCGGGCGGGACCCTCATCGGCGGGCGGGGACGGCGGTCGGTTCTGGACGCCGACGATCGGACGAGCCGGCTCCTTGCAGAACCAGCACGTGGCATACCCTTCGTCGTTCTCCGCGTTGCAGTTCCAGCATTGCATTACGACGTGCTCCGCCGATGGCCGGTCGATCATCATCGAACCGCCACGTGCCTCCGTCAACCGTCGGCACCCGGGGAGATACAGCCGTCAGTCTGCCCACGATGAGTCAGGCTCCTGACCAGCCTGCGGCTGAAGACGAACGAGCAAGCGATCGACGGAGCAGAACACAGAGTGCGCGCCGGCAAGCCGTCGCCAAACCCGGACTTCAACTCCGGGGGCCCGCCTTATGCGGTGATCTTGTCGATGTGGACGCGGAGGTAACGCTGACGGTGGCCGGTCTTGCGGCGATAGTTCTTCCGCCGGCGGAACTTGATGATGTCAACCTTCTCACCCTTGACCTCGCCGGCGATGGAAGCCATGACCTTGGCGCCGGGAATGTACGGCTGGCCAATCTTGGTGTTCTGCCCGTCGCTGATCAGCAGGACGTTCCCGAACTCCAGCGTCTTCTGGTCTTCGGCCAGCTCGTGGAGATGCACC
>JAFGJQ010000435.1 GCA_016929015.1 Phycisphaerae bacterium
CGCGACGTGCTGGCCGGCCGGAAGGCCCAGCCGAGGGTCTTCCCGTTTCCCATCGCGTTCAACCTCTTCTCGCACAATTCCGCCATCGGCTCGGACGGATACAACGAGGAAGAGATCAAGATGATCCGGGAGACGCGGAAGATCTTCCACGCCCCGGACCTCGCCGTCACCGCCACCTGCGTGCGGGTGCCCGTGCTGCGCGCCCACAGCGAGTCGGTCAACCTGACCTTCTCGCGGCCGATCACCCCGGACGAAGTGCGCGAAATTCTGTCGGCGGCCCCCGGCGTGCGGGTGGTGGACCAGCGTGACCCGCAACATTTCCCCATGCCCATCGAGGCCAGCGGCATGGACGACGTGCTGGTCGGCCGCATCCGCCAGGACCTCAGCCGGACGGACGGCTGCGGCATCGAGCTGTTCCTCTCCGGCGACCAGCTCCGCAAGGGCGCCGCCCTGAACGGCATCCAGATCGCCGAACTGCTTGCGCGTTCGTAGACGCCGGTTCGCCGGCCCGCGGCGGGTCTACTTCGCAACCACGTTGGGAAATCGCCACTCGCCGTCCTGGTACTTGTAGTCCACGTGCGGATCGCGGACGGGGTCCTCCCGGCCGCACCCGTTCCAGTACCGGTTATCGACGTACACCTTCTGCGGGGTCAGCGTTTCCACGTGCCCGTCGGCAAAGCAGATGTTCGAGCCGCCCAGATGGCGGGTGGAAATGTACGTGCGATACGCATGCCACGCATACGGCTCCGGAACGCCGCCGCTGAGCGTATGCTCGCTGTACGTCGGGATATATGTCGGATCCAGCGTGTAACCGTGGTTGCCGTACATGTCCACGTCGTTCACCCCGTTGACGTGGTCTTTCTTCCAGCCGGTGCCGTCCGAATCGCCGAAGGCAATCGTCAGCGACGGCGAGCGAACCAATTGCACGGGGTAATTCTCCCACGGCGGGGTCCGGCTCAGGTCGTTCTCCCGGGCGCTGCCGATGTATTTGTAGTTGTATCCGTACGAGTTATTCCGGCCGACCTCCCAACTCGGCACGGAGGGGCAGCTCTGCACCTTGTACCCGTCCAGAAGGTTCGCCATGGCGTTGAACCAGCGGATACGGGTGTCCGCGGCGTCGTTCAGCCGCCACTGGTGGGCAGGATAGACGTTGTACTCATTCTGGTACATCGTCATCCCCACTCCGAGCTGCCGAACGCTCGCGCCGCACTGCACCGACCGCGCCTGCCACCGCGCCCGCTTGAGCCCCGGCAGCAGAATCGCCACCAGCAGGGCAATGATGGAAACCACCACCAGCAGCTCGATGAGGGTGAAGGCATAGCCCGAGGCACGAAGAGACCCGCCGCGGCGGGCAGGCTCCGGCACGGAGGCACGAAGGGCGAGGGCGGGCTGTGGGTCGCCGCAGGCGACTCGCCGTGGCGAGCTGTGAGTCGCCACGGGTCCCGGCGCGCCGGGTCTCCGCAGGCGACTCGCCGTGGCGAGATGGCGAGCTGTGGGCTGTAGGAGGAGCGCATCGCGCCCGTGCGGTTGTGAAGACCCGCATGGGGTGCGAGGGGCCTGGACGTTCGCCGTTCGATGAGGGTCGAAAGAAGGATTCATCGGTTTGTGTCCCGGAACAATGCCGCTCCAATCTGCAAGATGCCGGATGGCGGCACGTTTCACACAATAGAACTGAGTAGCTCCCGCCCCCGTGTCCCTTCCGACCGCCGGCCGCGGGGCGGCACCCGACCGGCGCGCAACAACACCTAACCCTCGTTGATCCCGCGCCGGGCCGATCTTACACACGCAATCCGGGTCGCGCAAGTACTCCCCGGTTCGCTCGCGTGTCCGCCGCGACGGCAGAGCCCCGCTCGCAGCCGTACTCCTGTTGCCCGACCAAAATCTCTGATCCTCGCCGATCTCCGCTGAACTTGCCGGGCGTTGACAAATGCTGCATCGCTCAAGTCACCCGGAACGCCTGCGACCAGAACCCCAACCCCTGGCAGCAACCGCAGGCATCTTGCTGATGACTGCGGGTCGGTCTGCGCGCCAACCTACAGTGAGACACGAACCAATACAGCAAAACCGCAAAACAGCCCGGGATGTATTGCCTGAACCCGACTGCCCGCAATGCTGACGTGCGGGCGGGGTTGTCGGTATCATGGATTCACGGCCGTCCCGCAGGACGGGACGGCCGGTGGCCGTTTAAGCGGATGAGCGTGCAGTCGGCCTTTCGGTATCGCCCGCAGGGGACCGCATCGCCAGAAGGTTCCGTGTATCCAATCACAAGGAGAGCAACATGTGTACCCGTCGAGTCGTCTGGTCCCTGGGAATCGCGCTGTGCGTCGCTGGATTTGCCTGGGCGGACAGCGCCGAACAGGCGGCCGTCTACAAGACAGAGGCCGAGGCGTTGTTGGCCAAGGCGGATTTCGACGGGGCGCTGGAGGCGTATGCCAAGGCCGCCAAGACAGACACGGGAAACACCGAGTACCGGGCGACCTACGCGGTGCTTCGCCGCGTCATCAAGATGCGCGAGGCGGCAACGAAGGAGACCAACCCGGAGCGGCTGGCGACCGTGACCTCGGCCCTGCGCGCATTCTATTACGAACACGGTCTTTACAACGAGGCTTTGTTGCTCGACCAGAAGGCTTTTGAGCGTGAGAAATCGGCCGAGTCAGCCGCCAACCTGGCTCATACCCAGTTGCAGTTGGGGCAAAACGCCGAGGTGGAAGCCACCGTCGGACAGATCGCTACGGACCAGATGACCCCGGATCTGCTGCTTCTGAAGGCCATCGCGGCGGCCCGCCAGGGGCGGACCGATGAGGCCAAGGCCGTTCTGGCAGACTTGAAAGTGCCGGAGAAGGCCTCGCCCCTTCTCTACTACAACCTGGCCTGTGCACACGCCCAGGCGGGCGACGCGGAGACGGCGCTGAAGTGGCTGGTCCAGGCGTTTGAGAACATCCCTCCCAGCCGACTGGAAACAGTCAAGGCGCGGGCGTCCGAAGACAAAGACCTGGCATCGCTGACGGCCAATCCCGGGTTTGCCGTCGCCCTCAAAACGGAGTCAAAGATCCCGGAATCCAGTTGCAGCGGCGGAACGAGCTGCGGGAGTTGTCCGAGTCGAAACAAATGCGGCGGCGGGACGGCCACTGCATCGGGCGGGGACAAGAAGTAGTCCGAGCAAACCGGATTGGCGTCGGACGGGGTGATCGCACGTGCCAAAGGTGCATCCCCCGTCCGGCATTATGGGCGAGGGCCGTCGCCCCGGGTGTTCCCGGATTGTTGATTTCATGAAACGAAAAAGACGGTTGGTGCAGTTCGCCTTCGTGGCGTTGACCCTGATCGGTGTCTTCGTGGTCAAGGGCAACGCCGAGTTATACTGCCCGTTCGGCGGCGTGGAGGCCATCTACAACTACATTCATGAAGGAAACATGCTCTGCTCGCTGGGCGTGTCGAACTTCTACGTGCTGGGCGCCGTGCTGCTGACGGCCTTGCTGCTGCGCCGCGCGTTCTGCGGGTACGCCTGCCCGATCGGTGCCATCTCGGAGTGGCTGCAGGCCGGCGCAAAGCGGATCGGCGTCCGGCCGGTTCGCGTGCCGTACAAACTCGACCGCGCGCTGGCCCTGCTGAAATACGTCGTCCTGGCGCTCATCCTGTACTTCACCTGGTCGGCCGCGGAACTGGAATTTCGCCGCGCCGACCCGTGCTACGCGCTGATCAGTCGGCACGGGGAGGACATCACCTACTGGGCGTACGTCGTTTCCGGCGCCATCGTGCTTCTGTCGCTGTTCATCGTGATGCCCTTCTGCCGCTGGCTCTGCCCCATGGCGGCGGTGATGCACCCGCTCTCCCGGTTCGGGCTGACGCGCGTGCGGCGAAACGGCGACGCATGCATCAACTGCGGACTGTGCGCAAAGGTGTGCCCCACGGGTATCAAGGTCGACGAAGTGAAAGAGGTGACGGCCGCCCGGTGCCTGTCGTGCCTGAATTGCGTCGAGGTCTGCCCGCGAGAGAAGGAGGGCGCTCTGACCTGGGGACCGCCCAAGGCATTCGGTCGCCCGTGGCCGCAGGCCGCTCTGATCGGCATTCTGCTGCTGTCGCTGGCGGCCGCCGTCGGAGCGGCGTACGCCTTTCCGTTGCCTTCGTACCGGGCGGTCGCGGCAGGACGGGGCGATGCGCCCGCGAAGACCGAGACCCTGTATCTGAAGGTGAACGGACTGGCATGCCGGGGCAACGCTTCGCTGTTCACGTACTTCGTCGAACGGGACGATGAGTATGCGATTCCCGGATACGTGTCTCTGGAAGCATGGCCGGGACCGGGGTACGTGCCGGTGCGGATCACCTACGATCCATCCCAGACGAACACGCAGGCGATTCAGGAGGCGATCACCGAACCGTACTTCGACGGTGAGAGCTGGCGTCCCTCCCCCTTCTCGATTGAGGGATACGATCCGCTGGGACTGGAGGAGAACTCGAGTTCAGACGCGCCGGAAGGCTAGCAGACGCGGAATCATCACGGGGCGGCACACCGCCTCCGGCCAAGATGCCTTGGGCACACGATTCACGCCGCATCACTCATATTCGGGCGTCCCTGACCGCCGATCAGCGACTTTCGACATTCCCCAAAACGGCAAACCGCCGGTAGCGGCGGCCTGCGCGTGTCCGGCAAACTGAACACGCCCACCACCCGTAGTATGCCCGCCGGCCTCGCTCTCCGTCACGCACGCGTGACGATTCGGACGGAGCGGATCTCGCTGCCGAAAGACGAGAGCGGCTTGAGGGTCTTGCCGTCGCCCAGGGGGTCCTTCATCAGGTACTCGTGGCCGTCTCGGCCGACAAGCAAGACCCAGTGCGGTGCGCCTGAGCTCAGGATGATCTTCACCAGAACCGGGTTGCCTTCGGCGAGGGCCGCCTCGATGTCGCGGTTCGACGGGTTCCGCGGCAGCTCGATGCGCACCCGGTTGCCGGTGACGCGCGTCACGGCCTTCCACTTGACCCAGCCTCGTTCGGTGTAGGCGTCGGCCTCCTTGAGCTTGCGGTTAAGCTCCGATGGGTCGAGCGTGATCCCGTGGTGCGCCAGGGCCATGCTGATACAGCAGACCGTGCACCCGACCGAGCGCAACGGCTCACCACTGCCGCCGAGGGTCTGGTCGGCCCATCGCGGATCCGCCTGCCTGTAGATCGGCTCGGCCGCCAGGACCGACCGCGGCACGGCCTCATTGGAGATGGGCGACAGACGTACGTCGGTACGCCGCCAGGGCCCGAGCCGCCAAGCGGCCAGAGCGAGTATCCCAAGGATCCCCACGGCGGTCAGACAAATGGTTCTCTTGGCGGTTGGACTCATAGGCCGGTCAGCGCACGTTTCGATTCACCGGGGGCCTGCGCCGGACCGCACCGCATGGGCTCCGGAACGGAGACGCCCGCGTTCCGCTGGTTGCGGCAGAGAGCCGCAACGCGCTAGAATTGTACGCGGTTCGGTCAGGACGGTTGCGGCCACATCTACTCATGCCGCTATCTGTTCTTGTTGTCAAGGGCGAGTCTCGTCCCCATGGAGAATGGAACTGTATTGCTGTGGCGTTCTTCCTGGTCATGCTGGGTGCGCTGACGATACTATGTCGTCAAAACGTTCCGCAGCGCCTATACCTGACTCTCCACGTCGCGCAGAGATCAGGCCCGAGTCTCCGATGCCGGGCGGGGGCAACGGGCGACGTGTTCTTCCGGCGAGTGTGAATCGTACGACTCGAATCGGCTGAACGTGCCCGTGCCGCCGGGCTTCGGATCGCCGGCGGTGGCGAACGGCCCCGCCACGCCGGCCAGCCAGCCCTCCGGGGCGGCCCAGTGCGGCGGATGGGTCTTGAAGCGGAAGACGAAGTACGTACGCGGACTGCCGCCTGTCCCTGCCGGGTCCGGAACGGTTTCCATCAGTTCGATGGCATCCGGAGGCGAGCCCAACTCGTTGGGATGACAGAGCCAGAAAACCAGGTCTGCTTCAGCCATCGCTTCCCACGTGCGATAGGCCGCCGGGAACAAATCCAGACGCTGGTGAAATAACAGCGTGTCGTACAGCACCTTGCGAGTGGCGGGATTCGCGGCGGATTGGCGAACCTGCTCCGCATCCGGTTCCGAGCCGGCCCGCACGGCGTCGATTATCGGAGCGATCTGCTCGAGCACACGCGACATCAATCTGCGCTGTCCCAGTGCCGTCACCACCAGTCGCCACACGATGAACGCAACGATCAGGACAGCGAGAATGCCCAGGATGCTCAGAACGATGCTCATGTCCGACACAATCCGTCTCAACCCGGGACCCGCACGGGGTGGCTGCTATTGGCCTTGCAGCAAATGCGCGTTGCACCGCACGGCGTCGATCGCGGCGCCGATGGCCGGCGCCTCGCGGAGTCTCGATGCCACCAGCCGACCCGGACGGATCTTGTCTCCCGCCAGATAGTGCTCCCGCAGCTCCGCATCGTTGGAGTTCAGAATCAACCGGGTCAGGCAGCGGTCCAGCTTCCGCTTGAACGCCTCGGCAAACCGCGGCTCGTCATACATGTTGCCCACGCGCTGGCCGATCACGATTCGATCCAGCAGCGTGCCGCGATACGGATGGTCCCCCCGCAGCTCCAGGTACGCCTGCCCGCGATGCGGCACGTCCGCCCGGCCGTTCTTGATCGTATTCATGCGCTCGAAAATAAGCTCGGCGAGCACCAGCGACGCCCCTTCCAGCACCGATTCCGCAAGAACGTCTCCCTTGAGGGCTTCCGCTTCCGGATAGCGGTTCTCCCTGGCCAGGGCGGCCATGCCGACGCCCAGCAGGTTGGCATAGGCCGTACTCAGCCCCAAAGCGGAGGCCAGTTTCTCGAACGTGGGCCCCAGGCACGACGGAATCTGCCATGCCTTCTGAATCCACGGCTTGGCCTCGTCAAACGGCACCAGTTGGCCGCGAAGCTTCATCGCGTCCGCGATGCCCGTCCCGCCGCCGAGGTAATAAGCGTTCTGCACGTCGCGGAACAGACCGTCGGCCGCATATTCCTCCCCCATGCCGCAGTAGTCCGCATCGCTGCCCAGTCGGGAGACCGGTGCCACCAGCGTGATCCCGGCCCCCTCCAAAGCTTCGTCCAGGTCGTCCAGGTAGTCCGGGATGCGAGGCCCGTTGTTGATCACGGCGATGCCCCGGCCATCCGGCGTCTTCAGCCCGGGCATGCCCATGCCGATCAGCACCTGGTTCGTGCCGGCTTGCCGCGCGACCTCCACAACGGTCTGGGCCGCGGCCTCCACGTAGCGGCGGCCCTGCTCTTTCTCGGAGGGTGTCAGGTCGGGATCGCCCCGCTGCTTGAGCTGCTCGGCCACGTCGACCGGCCGGAACCCGACCACCCGCTCGTATTTGCGGGATGCGCTGGTTTCGCCCAGGTGGAAGAGCGGGGCGCTGGGCGGGCCTTCCAGACGCACCAGGTGGGTCTTGACCTCGGTCGCCCCGCCATCGATCCCGACCAGGGCATAGGGACCTGCTGCATGAATGCTGGACATGAGATCTTTCTCCTCAGCGATGGGTCCGGCACGAGGGCGGCAGGATCACGACCTCAGGGCAAAACGCCGGGCCGCCCGGCCAAGTCACCGTACGTACTGGGGATTACACGCGATTGTCGAACCCTGTCAAGGCACGACGAGGTCCTGGGCCGGACGCCGCTGCGAGCACGCGAATCGCGATTGCCTGCCCGGATTCTGTCGGATTGCGGCAAGGGCGTTCCGCCCGCCATGCGGTACCGCACGGTGCCCGGGGTTTCGTCAGGTTGGCGGCCATGTCGGCCACCACGTCTGGTCCCGTACTACACCCGCCATCGCGGTCCACGTGGTGTGCCGTCCACAAGCCCCAGCGAAGCCCAATGCCGCATGGCAAAGCACGCACGACAAGCAGCCTGCCGGGTGCCATCTATGAGCAAGCTTCTGTCAAGCCGGAAGCCGATCGAAAGCGGATAATCCACCCGTCTATTCGACGTCGTCGCGAAGCGACGCGTCAGGCCATTGCCGGGTGCCCGTAGGCTTCAGCCTCGGGCATGTTCTGCTTGCGCCGCTCGGCCGATCCCAGCGCGGAGCCTGTCGGTTTAATCGAAACGCGAACGAAAACAATGAAGTTATGAACGCGCCGATCGCTGTAACCTCTAGTCTTCCGTTCGCGCGCAAGTGTTTTCGCAGACAAATCGACAACCTCTGCGCCGGGACCATCTCGCCCTCCGCCCCAGCCCCGTTCATGGCCCTTCCCCGCCGCGGGCGTGCACGGTCCGCCTCGCGGACCATCCCTTCTGGTCTCGGTTTTCGGGTTGCTTGCCTCCGACTTGTGGTCGGCTTCAGCCGACCGGCCAGTGCCGCCACCTTCAGGTGGGGGTGGCCGCTCCCTCCTTCTCTTCTCTCAACAATCCCCCCGTCAGCCGACTTCCAGTCGGCTTTCCCGTTTCCCTCGCGCCCCAATCCACCCCCACCCTTCACCGAGATGTGAACATCAGATGTCCCGTCTTACCCGCGCCGCTCCCGGCCACCTTCGTACCGGAACTCGTACGCCCAGAGCCGCTGATAGTTGTACGTCGTGCCGTCTGACGCGTCCCATACGGTCTCTCCGGAGTTTTCAGCGGTTCATCCCATTCGCATCGTCCCTTCGTGACTCACTCGGCGCGATCCCATCTTCCGGTTCCTCGTCCGGCGGATTCCCTGCTGTTCAGTCGACGCCACAGTCAGACCGATTGCCTTGTACCACGGCGCTTCGCCCAACATTCTGAAAGCGCGAAGCTCCTTGCTGACCTCTGAGTAAATGAATATGAGCGTCCCTCTTCGGTACCCTCGAATATCCCCTTTGCTTGGTACGGCCAGGCCGTAAGGATGAGTGTGCAGGAATCCTAAACACTTCATCCCCTGGGTGGATTTCTGCCGCCGGACACGCTCCCAGTCAGCCTGCCCGAAGACGTGATGCCCGGCGGGGTCCGGCGCCCTATTGGGCACCTGCACGACACGCTTTATCTTTCGCCCCTGCCCCAGGACCAGGTAACACAGTTCATGCGATTCCGCGCGGTGCGCGGATGTGCGGATGCGCGCCAGGGACCGAAGAGGGAAATGATACCCGCCCGACACCTGACGGCGTGTCGGCGTATCGTTGCGCGGTTCCGACCTCGTCTCGCGAAACATCCAGGATTTAGGGTACCGTGCTTTCCCGAGACGGATGGCTTTGCTCGCAAGTGCGGCGCTCCGCGCCTCTCTAGCCGCTTCGAGAACACGGTAGATGACGTGCTTCTCGACACATGATTTGGCGCAATCCCTGAGGGCCGCCTCGGCGTGTCGCCGGTACCGCGGGTCCCCGCGATCAGCGAATAGACGCGCCAATTCTGCGTGTGCCTCGGCTTCCGTCGGCAATATTCGTAGCGCTCGTCGATAGCAGGCGACACGCTTGTTTGCCCGCGTATAGATATCGCCCAGGAGCAGCCAGGCTCGCACATTGCGTGGTTCCGCTGTCACCAGTCCCTTCGCACGGCGCATGAGGCGTCGCCGTCGTCGGTCGGCCTCCGTTGGATGCCCAGCTATCTGCGCATACCACAACTGCTCGGCCTCACGCGACAGATCCAACAGCTCCGGATGGCGCCCACAATCCTCCCTCACTGCCAGCTTGCCTCCAACCGCCCGCGCGGCGCCCCAGTGCGCCGTCCCCCACGTCCGCGGCCACCCGTCTCCCGCCGCCCAAGCACAAACCGCTCCCCCGAAGTGTAGCAAAGGACACCGGACGAACAAAGCCGAGACTCCGCCTCGCCCGCCCACTCGTTCTTGCTTCTTGTTTTCCCGAGCCCCCGCCTCGGCACACGCAGAGTCTCGCCGGCCCTGTGGCCGGGATAAGCGCCATCGAGCTCAAAGCCCGTTCAAACGGGCTGGGGTAGTGGAGGACACGGGAAGCAGTTGAGGGTTCGACCAACCGGCCCTAAACGGACAGCCTGCAAACCCGCCTGTGGCGGGCAAGGCCCGTGAACGGGCCTGAACGCAATGCCTGCGGGGAGGACCAGCGTGATCCCCAGAGACCGGCTGGATCCCGGCGCGCCGGGACGGTCCCACAACGAGAAGGCCGCTCCCTCCGTAGGTCCGTGGCGCCGTCGCTTCATCGCTTGGGTTGCGGACACAGTCCGCGCCATGCCTTCGTCCTCGTTTTGCGTTTTTGCGTTTCCCAGTTTTTGCGTTTCCCGGCTCCTCCCCATTCTCTTCCTGGGCCGCATGGTGAATCCGGACGAGCAGGGCCGTCACGGCCGGTCCGCGCAGGCGGACTCCGCCGCGGGCTCCAAGTCTGGACCTCGCTCTGCGTAGGAAACATCATCCAAACCATTGACAAATGCGGCCGGGTGTGTAATAGGTACTATTACATCTGTCATGCACCGGATAGCACCAGGTCGCGGGCCGTGGCGGGATGTGGTTCGCGGGTAGCAGGCCGGAGCGGGACGGAGCAGGAGCGACGGGATGGCCCAGGGAAACGACCTTGGCGTGGGCGCCATCGGGCTTGGTTTGCGATCGATGTTGCTGGCGAAGCTGGTTCAGCGGCCGGCAGGAGGCGTTCGCATCCACGGGGGAGCCGACCCCCGTCCCGAGGCGCGAGGACGGTTTGCGGAGGAGTTTGGGAAGGAGGTGTTCGTCTGCGCCGATCACCGCGATCTGTTGGCACGCCCGGACATCGCGGCCGTCCTCATCACGTCACCCGATTACCTGCACGAGCAGCACGCGATCGATGCGATCCATGCGGGCAAACACGTGTACCTTGAAAAGCCGATGGCGACGACGGTCGCGGGGTGTGACCGCATTCTGCAGGCGGCCTCGGCGAGCGACGTTCGCGTCTACGTCGGCCACAACATGCGTCACATGGCCTTCGTGAGGAAAATGAAGGGGTTGATTGACAGCGGCGCCATCGGAGAGGTCAAGACAGCCTGGTGCCGGCACTTCATCTCGTACGGCGGGGATGCGTATTACAAGGATTGGCACGCGGATCGCCGGTTCAGCATGGGGCTGCTCGTGCAGAAGGCCTGTCACGACCTCGACGTGCTGATGTGGCTGTGCGGCGGAAGGCCGGTGCGGGTCCACGCCATGGGAAGCCTGATGGTCTACGACCGCATCCGCGATCGTCACGGGCCGGAGGAGTACGGTGACGCCCGTTGGTCTGACGAGCATTGGCCGCCGTTGCGTCAGACCGCGCTCAACCCCGTGATCGATGTCGAGGACGTAAGCGTGGTGAACGTTCTCCTGGACAACGGCGTTCTGCTTGCGTATCAGCAGTGTCACTTCACGCCGGATGCTTGGCGCAACTACACCTTCATCGGCACGGAGGGCCGCATCGAGAACCACGGAGACTTCACGGAGGATTGCGTCATCCGCGTCTGGAATCAACGGACAGGATACAAGGCGCGTGGCGATCTGGAGATGCCGGTGCCCCAGGACAGCAGCTTCCACGGCGGCGCCGACGAACTGATTCTGGACGAGTTCGTCCGCTACGTGCGCGAGGGGGGTGCCGTGCAGACGTCTCTGACCGCGGCACGCGATGCGGTGGCCGCGGCCTGCCTGGCCACGCAATCCCTGCGTCAGGGCGGCGTTCCGCTTGACGTTCCGGCGATTCCTCCCGAGGTGGCGGCGACCCTCTGATGCGGACAGGTGCGGCAGACGGAAACGAGAGGATCGAGCAGTGGGTCTGATGAGTGACTCCTGGAGGACCGCGGCGGGCACATGACCGGGATCGACTGGCTGATCGTCGCTGGGCTGTGGGGCCTGATGGTGGTCCTGGCGCTGGGCACGCGCCGGTACACGCGAAGCGTGTCGGACTTCCTGGCGGCCGGGCGCACCGCGGGGCGGTATCTGATCACGGTTTCCGAGGGGATGGCTGCGCTGGGCGCGATCACCGTCGTGGCATTCTTCGAGCAGTTCTACCAGGCGGGGTTCAGTCCGCGGTGGTGGAGTCTGCCGGGTGCGGGGGTCCTGTTCATTCTGGCGTTGTCCGGGTGGGTGCTGTACCGGTTCCGGCAGTCGCGGGCCCTGACCATGGCCCAGTTTTTCGAGATGCGGTACAGCCGCCGGTTTCGCATTTTCGCGGGGCTGCTGGCGTTTCTGTCGGGCCTGATCAACTTCGGCATCTTCCCGGCGGTTGAGGCGCGGTTCTTCGTGTACTTCTGCGGGTTGCCGGCCAGTGTGACCATCGCGGGACAGGCCGTGCCCACGTTTGCGCTGGTGATGGTCGTATTGCTGGGCACGGCGTTGTTTTTCACGTTTTCCGGCGGGCAGATTGCGGTTCTGGTCACGGGATTTGTGCAGGGCACGGTGGCAACGGTGGTGTTGCTGGGGTGTTTCATCGCGCTGGTCCACCGTTTTCACTGGGACCAGATCGCTGATACTCTCCTGCGTTCGCCGGCCAAGGCGTCGCGCATCAACCCGTTCAGCGCGACGGAGGTGGAGGGTTTTGACGTCTACTACTTCCTGATCGCGACGTTCAGCATCTTCTACACGTACATGAGCTGGCTGGGGACGCAGGGATACAACTCGTCGGCTCGCAATCCGCACGAGGCGCGAATGGGCAAACTGCTGGGGACATGGCGGACGTCGGTCCAGGAGATGCTGATCCTGTTCATTCCGATTTGTGCGTTGACGTTTCTGCAGCACCCGGATTTTGCCGCTTCGTCGGAGGCGGCCCATAACGCAATCGCGGCCATCCCGGACGTTCAGATCCAGCACCAGATGACCGTTCCCATCGCCCTTCGCTGGATGCTTCCGGCGGGCATCATGGGCGGATTCTGCGCGCTGATGCTGCTGGCCTCGATCAGCACGCAGGATGCATACCTTCATTCGTGGGGCAGCATCTTTCTGCAGGACGTTGTGTTGCCGTTCTGGGGTCGGACGATTTCGCCCCGCCGGCACATGCTGTTTCTGCGGCTTTCCATTTGCGGGGTGGCCGTCTTTGCCCTGTTCTTCAGCCTGCTGTTTCCGCAAAACGACTTCATCATGATGTTCTTCGCCATTACGGGGGCGATCTACCTTGGAGGCGCCGGGGCCGTCGTGGTCGGCGGGCTGTACTGGCGGCGTGGTTCCACGATCGGCGCCTGGGGCGCCATGATCACCTGTTCCTGCCTCTCGCTGATCGGCATCACCTGGCGAATCGCCGATTCGGACTGTCCGATGGACGGCCAACGCATTCTTTTCATCACGATGGTGGCGTCCATCGTCATGTACGTGGTGCTCTCGCTGCTGTGCCCGGCCAGGCGGGGCGGCGTGCGGCCGTATCTGCCCGGCGGCCCCGTGTCGGCACCGAAAACCGAACCGGCCCCGGCGGAGTCTCCACCCCATGCGCCCAGGCATGATTATCGCCGGGGCGACCGAGCCGTACAGTATGCCTTTGTGACATGGATCGTGTTGTGGCTGGTGGTCTTTGTGGCAGGCAGCATCATTGCGTTGCTGATCGGCGTTACGGACCGGACCTGGCTGCTGTTCTGGCGGATCAACCTGTGGCTGGCCTTCGTTCTCGGCGTGTTGACGGCCATCTGGTTCACCGTCGGGGGGATCTACGATCTGCGCGACATGTTCAAAACGCTTCGCGTCGCAGTCCGCGACGATTCGGACGACGGGATGGTACGAACAGCGGAACCACAGACGCCGCATCCCCGTGGCATCCACCCAAAGGAGAAAGCCGCGGGCGATGGGCGAACATAGGGCCCGGTGCGCCGGCGCCGGTTTTCAGACGCTGAAGGAGCATTTCATGAACGGCGTATTTGATCTGTCAGACCGAGTGGCGTTGGTCAGCGGGGGCAGCCGCGGGCTGGGCGGCGCCATCGCGACGATGCTGGCCGAGGCCGGCGCCGATGTCGCGATGATCTACCGCAGCCGCAGCCAGGACGCCGAGGCCGTGTGCAAAGCGATTCACCGCCACGGCCGGCGCGGATGGCTGATCCAGCAGGACCTGGGGGAGACCAACGCCCTGCCCGCGGTGATCGATCGGGTTGTCACCGAGGCGGGCCGGCTGGACATTCTGGTCAACAACGCGGCCGTCGCGGACATGATGACGTTCGATCAGGTGACACCCGCGAAGATGGAGCAGACGCTTCGTCTGAACGTGCTGGCGCCGTTTTTCCTGAGCCAGCGGGCGGCGGAGTTGATGATCCGGAAGGGCACGGCCGGGCGCATCATCAACATCACCAGCACGAACGGCTTTCGGGCGGAAAGCCTGCTGGCCCCCTACAACGCCAGCAAGGGCGCGATGGAGCTTCTGACCGGGTCGCTGGCCCTGGAACTCGCCCCGCATGACATTACCGTGAACAGCGTGGCGCCGGGTCTGGTCGACACGGAGATCGGGATGGGGTTCCCGCTGACGCCGGCGTTCCGGTCATGGGCCGACGCTCACATTCCGCTCGGGCGATGGGCGAACCCGGAAGAAGTCGCGGGGGCCGTGGTGTTCCTGGCCTCCGACGCGGCCCGGTACATCACCGGGCAGTGCATCGTTGTGGACGGTGGTTTGACCTGCGACCAGTTCCCGCGGCTGCCGTTCTATACGAGATCACTCCTCAAGGGCCCGCGAACGCGCGACGCCGCGTACCGTCCTGTGCCCGGGAGCACGCCGACGTGACGACCTCGCGCCGCGCACACTCGTCGAGGGCTTCCGACGCCTGCGAACGCTCAGGCAGCCGGTGGCCGGGCGGGCCCCAGGAGCCGGCTTCCACCGAAGCCGATCGTCCAGGTCACGGCGAACCCGATCACACAGAACCACAACGGAAAGATGGAAGAGGCGTACGTCAGTCCGAACGCGACAACGGTGCCGGCCAGGGCGCCCGCGAACACGGGGCCCCCGCGCGCCCGCCGGGAAAAGATCGCCAGCAGAAAGACGGCCAGCAACGGTCCCGCGGGCGCACCGATCACCTTCTTCGTGATCTCGAACACCGTCCCCAGCGATTGGACGCCGCACGCCAGGCCGGTGCCGACGGCACCGAGCAAAAGGGTGAGCATGCGGATTCGGCGCACACCGTCGCCGCCGTCGGGTTCGGACTTCCGCGGCCACAGCCGCTTACGGATGTCGGTGATCAGAACGGTGGCCGTCGAGTGAATCCCGCTGTCGATGCTGGACATGGTGGCGGCGAACAACGCGGCCAGCACCAGTCCGATCAGCCCGCGAGGCAACTCCGTGCGGACGAAATACGGAAACACCTCATCCTGGCGATCCACGGCAAACAGGTCGGACACCGCACGGTCGGGATGTTCCGCATAATGGGCGCGGAGCCGGGCCTGCCGGTTCGGCACGTCCGTGCCAACCGCCGCAGGTGCGAGGCGGTCCGGCAGTTCTGCCACGCGAGCCAGATCGGCAGGGCAACGGTCGAAGTAGGCAACGGCGGCGTCCACCATCCGATGGCTGTTGGCGCGGTAGTACCCGTGCAGGGCGATTCCGCAGAGCAGCAGGCCGGGAACCACCACTCCCACACCGGCGAGGTTCGTGACGAAGCCCATGCGGCAGTGCCGAACGGACCGCGAGGCCAGAAAGCGCTGGACGGTCACCTGATCGGCCGTGTATCCGGAGAGGGTCTCCACGAAAGTCCCCAGCAGGACAGCCCAGGTACCCATTCGCAGGGTCCAACTCAAGCGCAGGTCGATGCATCGGGCCTGCCCGGCCTCCACGAAGCCCGTCCATGCCGCGGGCAACCCGCCCGGCACGTCCCGCGCCGCGACGAGGATCACGATGACAATGGCAACGGCAAACACGACAAACTGGGCCACGTCGGTCCACATCACCGCCTTGAGCCCGCCGGTTGTGGTATACAACGTGGCCACGGCACCCAGGACGACGATCGTCAGGTACAGGTTGGCACCGGTGATGACCGAGATCGCCAGGGCGCAGGCGTACGTCGTGGCGGCCATCCAGCCAAGACGCAGCACGATGAAGAGAATCGCCGCCAGAACCCGGAGCCGGACGTCGAACCGGCGCTCCAGCATCTCGTACGCGGTCACGCAGTTGGATCGGACGTAGAACGGAATGATCCACCGCATAACGATCGGGGCCGTGGCGTAGACGGCCAGCAGCCCCACCGCGATGAGCAGTCCGTAGCGGAAGGCCTCGCCGGGGTAGAACACAAGGCTGTTGGCGCTGAACAGCGACGCCATGACGCTCAGGCCGACGGGCAGCCACCCCATGCCCCGGCCGGCCAGCAGAAAGTCCTCCGACGATCGCTGGTGTCGAAAAAGCAGCCCAACAACCACCATTCCCACGAGGTAGAGAAGGACGACTCCGGCGTCGAGCATGGACAGGTGTGGCAGCAGCGACATCCACTCACCCTTTTCCGATTCTGTCCAGAACGGTTACGCTACAATGGGCGGAGGCCCGGGGGAACACCGTTACGCCCGGTTTTGAAGGAGACCTGACGTGGCCATTCATTTCCGTGAGTCGAGCGGCCTGGAGGTGCGACACGTGGCGTCGGCCGGCGGCGTGGCGATTATTCCGCTGGGGTCGCTGGAGCAGCACGGCCCCCACCTCCCCTGCGGCACGGACACGTTTCTGATTGACGAGATCGTTCGGACCATCGTGTCGCGCTGCGATGCGTCGCTGCCCTTGTGCGTGTGCCCCACCATCGAATACACGCTGGTGGAATGGGCGCGTCCGCTGGCCTCGACCGGGCTCTCGCTTCGCACGACAGAGCAGACTTTTGCTGAGCTGCTGATGGCGCTGGTGGACCTGGGGTTCCGGAAAATCGCGTTCCTTCACGGTCACGGCGGCCTGCCATGCGGCAAGTCCGCGGCGTGGGACGCCTGGCAGCGAGGCGCTCGCGCGCTGTTCGTCGACGTCATGCCCTACGAACTGGCGGCGGACGCGATCCGCTCGATTGCAGGCGAAGCTCTGGGCCACGCCGGCGCCGCGGAGACGGCCATGATGCTGGCCGTTCGCCCGGATCTCGTGAACATGAAGCTGGCTCAGCCCGGACCGCCCGACCTGTGGGGAGCGGCGTTTCCGTTTCCGGGCCTGCGGGCACCGGGCGTGTATCCCATTCCCACAGTCGAAACCACGCCCGACGGCTTCGAAGGCGATCCCACGCGAGCCACGGCGGACATGGGGCGGCGGCTTTTTGAGGCAATTGCCGACCGTGTCGCGCCGTTGCTGTTGGAGTTGGCTTCGCATTCCGTACCCGATGCCTTTACACGGTCCTACCGGGCCGGGTCCGCTCCCGGCTGAGAATTCACCGCCTGCACAACCGCGCGACGGACGCGCAAGAGCACTTGCGCATCGCGCGTGAAGTGCGTCAGATCCTGGGAGACCTCGCGTGCCAGGCGCTCAGCCTGCCCGGGTTGGCCGCACAGATAGGCAAGCGCCCACAGGTAGCTGTAATCCTCCAGGCCGTCACGCAGATTGGCCAGCCGAATGCTCTCCACGGGGCCGTCCGGGCCGGGGTAGAGCAATCGCCCGTCTCCGTAGAGCGGGCCGTACCAGCTCTCGCTGCGGATACTCCACTCCAGCAACGGGCCGCGTCGCAGGTCCACGGGGCGATCGTTGCCCGGCCGGTCCCAGATGTTCAGGCCCCAGTACAGCAGGCCGTCCATCTGCTCCGCGAATGCCTGCCAGCCGAGCACGCGGGTTTCGATCAGGGGATAGTCGGCCATGATGTTGGCGTACGGATACCGCGGATCGCAGCAGATGTACGCCCACACCCGCCGCCCGGCCGCGCGGCACCGGTCCGCCTGCTCCCGTGTGTACCAGCACGACTGCACGACCGCCCAGTCCACGTTGAGGTCTGCCAGCACGTCCGGCTCCGGCCAAAGCCGGGCGGTGGTCATCGTGTTTAGTTGCGGGTACCGCTGCTTGATCTTCCCGAAGCACGTCCGAATGACCGGATAGAACTCGTCCTGCTGCTCGTCGAAGCCGTACATGTAGGCGGGGGCCGAGACGCCGGCCGCCTGCGCTTCGGCCATGAAAGGTTCGATGCGTTCGACCAGATTTCCCATGAACTCCGGGGTGTATGTGCTGAGGGGACTGTTGCACACCCACGTCCGCGAGCCGCGTTCCTCGACGAGGTTCATGACGTTGTAGGCGCCCTGGCCGAGCCGCTGCTGGGCGAGCAGGTCCTTCACATGAGGCGGCGAGGTGCGCGAGATGTCCGTCACGTTGAGGCCGTGCGCGAGCACGCATTGTTCGTACCGGCGGCGGATCGCGTCGGGGACCGGCCGGCCGTAGACGTTCTCGAGGTATCCGTCCATCAGGGCGAACGCCGTTTGCAGCCGGCCCTGGGCCGGCAGCGCAAACGGATGGACCGTGGCCTCCACGGGCAGCCGGATCGGCGGCCCGGTGCCCGGGCGGATCGTGAGCTCGCCGCAATAGAGGCCAGCCGGCGTCTCGGGAGCGGCGTACACCGTAACCCAGACGGGCTGACTGAACGCGGGCGGGACGTCAAACGACGGCACCTTCAGTAAAGGGTCAGGCCACCAGCCCGGCGCGTCATCCCGCGCGGCGGCGTGGGGCCAGAGATCATCCGCGCGAATGAAACCCACCTGGTGCCACGTGATGTCGGAACGGGGGATGCGGGCTGACGATTCCGCACGGAGAAGGTCTGTGATGTCCACCTCCACACCACGAAGCGTCGTTCCCGGCGAAGGGCGAAGCACCACCTGGACGCTCTCCCGCTCACCGCCGGCCAAGTCCATCTGGAGCTTGCGGACCGGCGGTCCGTCGCCGGGCAGGCTGTGGGGAAACACACGCTCCATGCTGGTGGTGACCCAGGCGGCGCAGGAATGCATCGCGCCGTCGGCAAAACCGGTTTCGGCTTCCCCAGGCGAGCCAGCGCGAAAAACGATCTCTTCGTTGAAGTCGAGGCATTCCTTCCGCAGGTCGTCCACCGCGCGAATCCTCAGGTGGACCCGTTCCGGCGGCCCGCCTTTGCCGCCGGCTGCAGACGTGCTCCAGTCCAGGCGAATCGGCAGGCGTTGACCGGTTGCGTGGTCCAGAACGCCCGAGGCGGTGCTGAGCGTGACCTCCCACGACGCGGGCAGAGACGTCGTGGCCTGAACGGCAAGGCTGAACGGGCCGTAGAGCCCGGGCACGATCCGTACCTGCCGCCACGCGAACGGGGCAAGCGTGACTTCCACGTCGTCAAACCACACCGTTCCGGTCGCCTTGCGAAACAGCGCGTGCAGCTCAATCTGCCGGACGGCACGGGCGACCGGAATCGTCAGTTCGCTGTGCTCCCAATCGTGCGTTCCGGGGGTGAAGCGGACCATCTGTGCCCAGAGATGGCTTCCGTCGTCGTAGTGAATGTCCAGGTACAAATCGTAATCGCGCGCCACGCAAGCCTGGTCGGCCCGGCTCCACCCGCTGACCCGCAACGGGTGCATCACCGGAGGATCGAACGTAAGTAACTGCTTGGCTCCAGCGACGGAGTCCCAGCCGGATGCGGTGCAGCGGAGTGAGCGGCGGCCGGTACGGGCAGCGGTATCGTCCAGAACGAAGCCGTGGCCGTAGGCTTCCCAGTCACCATCCGTCTCGAACCCACCGTTGCGAACGAGGTTCGTACCTCGCTGAACCAGCGCATCGGCGTTAAGATCCGCGGCCACGGCCGCAAGCAGAACGATGGCCCAGAAGATCCTCTTCATTTCGACTCCGCTGCCGGCGTGGGCCGAAACTGAAACGAGTAGAGATCGGCGTCCGTCATGACGAAGCGGAGCCGCACGGCCCGGCCGGCAAGCTCGGACACGTTCTTTTCGTTCCGCCAGGCAACCGCTCGCGTGATTTCGTCTCCCACCAGTTCCACCGCATCCGCCAGAGCAAAGCCGGGGATCGGCTTGCCCGACGGCTCCTGAATCTCGACATGGATGCCTCCGGCGGCCGACGTCGAGTAGTTCAGTACCAACTCACTTCCTTCGAAACGCAGGCTCCGCGTGATGAGCTCTCCGCCGTCCCAGGGGGCACGGACGGATGCGAAACCGTCCAGCCGCAGGGTGAGCCGCTCGAGACGGTGGGTCGGCTGGCCGTAGTCGCGTTGAACGAACAGGGACATTTCCGCTGGGCCGGTCGGCACCACGCCGAGGGCGGCGTAGTTCGCCCGTGAGACCCAGTTGCCGGCCCCCAGGCCGGGGCGGATGAAGGCCTCGCGGAACCGGCGGTCAAAGCGTGTTCCCCCGCGTGAAGTCAGGAGCACGACATCGGAACAGTCGCCGCGATACCCCTCCTCGACACCGAGTGCGCGGGCCTGGTCGTCCGTGAGCACGCGCCGGCCCTCCATGAAGCGGGCGGCGAGGCTGATGTACAGATGCGGCCCGCGGAAGTACGGGTGGGTCTGGTTCGTGTAGAGTTGCTCGACCGGACCGGGGCCGGTCTGCATCTCGACGGGCGCGGACCAGTGCAGAAAATCCGGCGACGTGGCCCGGCTGACCCCGCGTATTCGGTCTCGGTACGTCCGCAGGTAGCACACGTAGCAATCTTCCGCCGCGGACCAGAAGGCCACGTTCTGCGAGTCGAAGGCCCCCTGCGTCAGGACCGGCGCCTCGTGCAGGCGGCGCCAGCGCAACCCGTCCGCCGAGACGAACGCAACCAGCCCGCCCGCCAGTCCGCTGAGGGCCTTGTATCGCTCCGCGGCGGGGACGCCCGGGCGTTCGTCCAGAAATGGGCTGAAGTTGTGGCAGTAGTCCCCCTCACCCGCCAACACCACGTTGTTATCGCGTGTGCCGTGTACTTCGTGAAATCCCAGGCTTGGCCGTTCCCAGTGAATGCCGTCGGGGCTTTCCGCGTAGCAAACCACCTGGTGCGAGCGGACGTCGTCGACGGTCGGCAGGCCGCGGTAGTACATGCGGAAGCGGTCGCCGTCGTGCAGCACGGTGACGTACCCGCAGTATCGGCCTTCCCACGGCCGGTCAAACTGCAGCGCCACGCCGGCAGGCTGCGGCTCGTGCAGAACCTGCCGCGCACCCTGCATCGAGGCGATCATCAGGTCGTCAACGAAGAACTCGCGACGCGAGCCGATGTCCACCGGCTCGTCCGATTCCGCCGCATGGAGTGCCGGCATCGCCGAAGCGCCCAGCACCAGACCACAGGCCAAAAGGCTGATTTCCGCGCCGTGCATTGAGGACCTCTTCCTTTTCAGCCGCCACAATTGCAGCCTGGATCAGGGCAGTTGGCCGGGACCGCATGCAGGCAACTGCTCCGGGCCGCCCGTGCATGACACCAGTCGGTCGATGCCGCACGTCCCGGCCCCCCCTTCACCCAGCAGCCCTTGGCAGAATTCGTAGACGGTCGGGTCCGCGGCGGCTGCACACACCTGGTACCGGGCATAGTCGGCCAGGTCTACGTCGCCGTCCCAGTCCAGGTCCACGTCCAGGCCGAAGAGCTTCTCCGCGCCGTCTTCCGCCAGCGTCTGCACCTCGTCCCCCGTCAGCACTTCGCCATACACCAGAATGTCATCCGCCATGCCGACGAGCTGCTCCTGCACGCCCGGCCCGAAGTCCTCGGCAACCCGCAGGTTGCGGCGGAGCACCACCGGGGTGCCGGCGGGAACCGAGCCCTGACCCACCTGGACACCGTCCAGGTAGAGCCGCACGCTTCCGCCGTCGCACGTGGCCGCCAGGTGATGATACGCGCCGTCGGCGAAGCTGACGGGCGTGGAAAGAACCGATTGTCCGTTCAGCCGGAACCGCAGACCGGGAAGCACCGTACCGCTCGGGTCGAAATCGAACACCAGTTCGGAGGTGAGCGGAGCGTCCGCTCCGTCATAGGCGGTGAACAGGCGGGCATGATCGTTGTTCAGGTGCCGAACCATTGCAGCCAGTGTAAATCGCTCGCCCAGCAGCGTCGTGTCGACGATTTCCAGTGTATTCAGCGTGCTTCCGCTGTCCAGGAACGCGACGGCGCCGCTGCCGAAGGCGGCGTAGGCCGGATGGCCGAACGCGTACACGTTGTTGTGCGGCGTCGCGGCCTGGCGGCCGTCCGAGATGAGTTTGTCGACGAGGGCGGCGGTGCCCCCTTCGCCCGTGCAGAGAAACGCCGGCCGGATCGGACCGTCGTCCACGACACGGGCGTAGGGGCCCGCCTCAAATGCGAAGAGCGAGGCGTTATCGAGGAGGAACCGCAGGCGTAACGGCTCGCTCTCCGACGGCAGAAGCTGGTGTTCGTTCCAGGACACCGGTTGGCTGACGCCGTCGCTGGTGATGGGCCGGCATTCCTCCGCGGCAAATCCGGGGATCACGGCGCCGTCTGCGTCGAGGACCTCCACGCGCAGCAGGCCGGCCGACGCGTCGCAATTGACGCGCAGCGTACCGCCGGTGTCGGTCAGGGAACGCGTGAGCACCTCCCCCTGCGTCGAGTCTGCGCCAAGCGAGGCAAAGCCGTCCTTGCGGAGGGACGCCAGGCCGATGGCCGCTGCAAAGGAGGGGGCCGTCGACCCGTGCGGAAGGTTGAACCCGCCGTAGTAGAGCAGGATACGATCTCCCTCGATCAGCGGATGGTTCGGCGTGAAGACCATCCCTGCGTCCCAGGCCCCGGGCTGCCCGGTGGTGAGGACGGATGGGCGGTCGCCTTCCTGACGCGTCCAGTGGTATCCGTCGTGGCTCGATACCAGCTCTGCGAAGATCGGCCCGCCGTTGACGCCGTCCTCAATTCGAAAGACCCAGAGGAACCCGAGATACATCGATTCGTACGCGAACGCGCTGAGCCCGTAAAACTCCGTCCGCTGGTTGCCCGCGGCCCACCGGTCGTCCCAGGCGTCGGGGACCAGCAGCAGTCCGGCGTCCGGCCACTGTTCAAAGTCGGGCGTCATCGTCACGCCGACACAGCGTCGCATCCATCCGCGCACCGGCGCGAGAATCTTGGGCGTGCCGAGGAAGCAGGCCCGGTTCGAGTCCCAGACAAAGTTGCCCACGTCCTCGGGCTGACTCAGGAGTGGATTGTCCGGCACGTCCGTCCAGTACAGGCCCTCCGCCGACGACGCGCCGTAAAAACCTCCGCGATAGTCGAAGTTGACCAGACGGTACGCCTGTGCCGGCTGGGCGGCCCACGGCGTGTGAATGACGGAGGCGATGTGGTCGGCCCCCGTTCGGCGAAGGAAGATGTTGTTGGCGGTCGAGCCTTCGTATTGGACGAGGCCGAGGTTGGGCTTGGCCCAGGTCAGCCCGTCCGCGCTCGTCGCGTACAGGTTGCGATACTCCCCGACCGCCGGGTCCCAGGCGTGATACCACATGCGGTATCCGGTGCCTGCGGGGCCGGGCAGGACGCTGCCGTACAGGTAGACGACCTGCCCTTCCCAGGATCGATCGGCGACCAGCAAGGGGTTTGCGGAATGTTTTTCGAAAGCGTGGTAGTGGCGGCACACGCCGCGCATGGACTCCACGGCGTGGTCATCCACGAACAGGATCCACGAACCGCTGAGGTCCCCGAGGCTGCGTTCGGCAGCATGGGCCGGGCCAATAGGAAGCATGGGCAGCACCCCCATCACCGCCCATGCCACCAGTACCTGACGTCGCGATGACTGCATGGCAGACGTATTCCCGTTCTACGGCGCCGCGGGACCCGTGAAGCACACTTCGAATTCCGCGTAGTCGAGCAGGTCCACGTCGCCGTCATCGTCGAAATCCGCCTGCGAGCAGGTCTGTCCGAACAGCGCCTCCTCGGCGCCCTGCTGGGCAAGCAAAGCCACTTCGGCGTCGGTCAGCGAGCGTTCCAGAATCAGCACGTCGTCCGCCAAACCGAGCAACCGCTGGGTGGACGGAGACTGCGGCGGCACGCTCTCGCCAAATCGCAGGTCACCCAGAATCGAAAGCACCGGACCCATCGTGCATGCGCCGTGCGCAATTCGCGTGCCGTCGAAGAACAGCTTCACAATGCCGTTGTCCCAGGTCACGGCCAGGTGATGCGGCTGTGTGTCGTGCCCGGCCCACCAACCGGCGGGCGCGCCGCTCGTCGGCGCGGACACCTCGCAGCCGTCGTAGAAGAAGCGGAACCCCGCGGTGGTGCCGTCAATGCTCC
>JAFGJQ010000436.1 GCA_016929015.1 Phycisphaerae bacterium
ATTCCACTTCGTGCCTTCGTGCCTCCGTGCCTCCGTGCCTGCTTTCCTTCCTTCTTTTAACTTCTTGCCCGAGCATCTGCCCTCCAAACCCCGACATTTCACCTTTTAGCCCCGAAATTTCGGGCAAGACCGGCCACCCAGGGAAGCTGGGCAACCCGTTTTTCGTCGCATAAGAAGGCATAATCATGGGTGCTCATGCACCGCGGCCCCGCAAGCAAACGCCCGACAGGGCTTATGCATGTGACGCGTGATTTCCCGACAGCGCGGAAAACCAGACAACGGAGAAGTGTCGCCCAGTGGCACAGAAGAAAGACGAGGCACCGGGCGAGAACCAGTGGCACACGACGAAACACGCCGCTAATGCCGCACCGAACGCCCCAGCTTCTTCTCGATGCTTTCGATCTTCGCGTCCAGCCGGCCACTCGGGCCGCGGCGCGCGTCAATCTTGATCGAACACGAGATGCGCCCGCAGTCCTGGGCCATGCGGCGGTAGCACTCCGTCACGACGGCCAGGCACTCGTCCCAATCCCCTTCGAGCACCGTGCCCATCGGGTTCAGCCGATAGGGCAGCCCGCTGCGGTCGATGATGTCCAGGCTGCGCGCCACGTACTCGCTGACCGACTCGCCCTTGTCCAGCGGCGTCATGGAAAACTCGACCAACACCGACATACCCGCCTCCTCGGCCCCCCATCCCTCGCCCTCTTGATCCCTGCGTCCCTGCGTCCCTCCGCCCCTTCGTCCCGGAGCCTGCCCGCCGCGGCGGGTCCCTGTGTCCCCTACACATTGAACTTGATCAGCATCACGTCCCCGTCCTGCACGACGTAGTTCTTGGGCTCCTGCCGCACCTTGCCGGCGGCCTTCGCCGCCTTGTAGTCGCCGACCGCCAGCAGATCGTCGTACGCCACCGTCTCCGCCCGGATGAAGCCGCGGGCAAGGTCGGTGTGGATTCGACCGGCCGCCTCCATGGCCGTAAAGCCCTTCGGAATGCTCCATGCGCGGGCCTCGGTCGGACCGCCCGTGAGAAACGAGATGTATCCCATCGCTTCGTAGCAGGCCCCGATGAGCCGTTCCTGCGCCGGGGCCTCCAGCCCCAGGTCCGCCAGAAACGCCGCCCGATCCGCCTCGTCCAACCGGGCCATCTCCGCTTCCAGTTCGGCGCACAGACTGACGGCCGCCCGAGCGTGCGCGGAAGCCGGCGGCTGCGTATCCGCCGCGTGGTCTTCCGACACGTTCTGCACCACAATAAGCGGCTTTTCCGTAAGGAACGGGAAGTTGCTCAGCAGCCCCGCCGCATCCGTAATCTCATCCAAAACGGTGGAAATCGGCCGTTCGTTCTCGAGCGCCTCCTGGCAACGCTGAAGCACCGCCAGCTCTCGTTTCTCGTCGTCGTGCTTCGTCGGCTTCTTCAACGCCGCTTCCAGCTTCTCGACGCGGTTCGTCACCGTCTCCAGGTCACCGAAAACCAGTTCTTCCCAGACCTCGTCCAGGTCGGCCGACGGGTTGATCCGGTCGCGATAGGCTGGCACCCCCTCGTTCTCGAAGGCTCGAACCACGACAACCAGGCAGTCCGTGCTGCGGATGTCCGGCAGGTACTTGCGAAACTGGTCCCGCCCGTGTCCATCCGCCAGGGAGAAACCCGGAAAGTCGGTGAACTCGATGTTCGCGTGGGTGATCTTCTTGGAGGCAAAGATCTTCGCCAGCGGCTTCAGCCGGTGGTCCGGCACGGGGACGGCCGCCCGCCGCACCTGGGGCATCTGCCCGGGTGCCGGCGCCAACCCGGTTGCGGCGGCAAAAAGCGTGCTTTTTCCCGATTGAGGCAGCCCGATGATCGCACAGTTCATGGTCTTCTAAATCCCTGGCGGGGCGATTGTAGGCGGCCCCGCCCCCCGGTCAAGCCAACGCATGTCTGCTCACGCGGGCAGGTTACGCGATCCATCACCCGTGCGCCGCCAATTCCACAAACCGACGGCACAAGCCGGTTGTTCGGACGGCTCGCGG
Organism: Phycisphaerae bacterium; assembly: GCA_016929015.1. GTDB lineage: Bacteria > Planctomycetota > Phycisphaerae > UBA1845 > UBA1845 > JAFGJQ01. Next base: position 1,999 of record JAFGJQ010000436.1, read on the forward strand.
CCGATACTATTCAAGTGGGGCCGTTGGTCACGGCGGCCCATCGCACGGCGCCAGGCATATGAACGACTGGTACGACGCAGAACAGCGAATCGAACGGGCCCAGCAGTTGTCGGAGTCCCGGCAATGGGAAGACGCGCTGGTGGAGGTGGATGCTGCGCTGCAAATCAACCCGAACAACCCGCTCTGGCACGCGCACCGCGGGTTCCTGCTCGACCAGTTGGAACGCTTTGAGGACGCCATCACCGCGTACCAGAACGCCCTGGACCTGGAGCCCGAGGAGCCCGAGCTGGCCATCTCCCTGGGCATAGACCTCGCCCGCCTCGACCGTTTCACCGAGGGGCTGGCGGTGCTGTCAGACCTGGCGAAGCGCCAGCCCGACTGCGAACAGGCCTACGCCCATCAGGTCATGATGTACGCCGAACTGGGCGAGCACCAGCGGGCCGAGGAAATGTTCTACCTCGCCCAGCAGATCGACGAAGAGTCACCCTACGCATTCTTCCACATGGGCGCCTCCCTGGCGATGCGCGGGCAGTACGACCGAGCCATCTATTGCTGGCGACGCGTTCTGGAGCTTGCCCCGGATTTTCCCGGCGTCAACCAGCGGATCGGCCGGGCCTTCCGCGCCAAGGACCAACTCGACGAGGCCCGCTCGTATTACCTGACGGAACTCCGCGAGGATCCCGGTGATATCGAGGTCCTTCTGGAACTGGGCGAACTGGAAGTCCAGGCCCAGAACTTCACCCAGGCCCTCGGCAAATTCACCCAGATCACGGAACTGGAGCCCACGAACGCGGCCGCCCACTTCGCCGCCGGCGAGCTTCTTCTACGCTGCGGCCAGCCGAAACAGGCCGAACCCTGGCTGGAGAAGGCGAGAGAGCTGGATCCCGAATACCCCGACCTCGCTCTGCAGATCGGCCAGATGTACCTGTTGCAGGGCCGCTACGAAGATGCACGCAAAGAGCTGGCCCTGGCCCTGAAGTCCGATTCCGACAGCACCGTGGCGGCCATGGCCATGGGAAACTGCCTCCTCCAGTTGGGCAAGCCGGAGCAGGCCGAATGGATGTTCCGCCAGGTCATCGCCCACGACGCAAACTCCGCCTACGCCCACCATCACCTGGGCGTGTGCTACTTCATGCAGGGCAAATGCGACGCCGGTCTGGCCCAATGCCAGCAGGCGATCGAACTCAAGCCCGACTACGTAATGGCCATGCACCGGGCAGCCCTCGCCTGCGTAGAGCTGGGACGGTGGTCGGAGGCCCGCGGCCTGCTGGACAAGGCGCTGGCCATCGAACCGGACCACAGCGCCCTTTCCCAACTCCGGAGCCGCCTCTGGCGCAAACGTATGCGGAAAACTATGCATCGCCTCCTCGACTGGTTCCGCCCCCCCCACTCCCGCTGACCCCCCAACCCCCCCCTCCCGGGCTGTGGGTTTCCGGCAGATTTTTCCGCTCCCACTTGACAAAAAACGTGCAACCGGGACAGTACCTTCGCCGTACAATGAGGCCGACGGAGGGTGTCTACGCACCCGGTATCTCGCAAAAGGAGTAGCGACAACGATGACCATGCGTATCTGGATTGTGTTGGGCGTGATGGCCGGCGTGGCCGGGATGGCGTTGCCGGCCGGCGCGCAAAGCGAAGCCGACAATGACGCGGAGAAGGCCCGGGACTACGTGTACCGATCCTGGCCCGTGGACGACATGATACGCCAGGCGGCGGAGAACGTGGCCCGGCGATACAACCTGAACCCGGAACAGACGGCCTTCACCCGTGACATGATGGCCAAGCGGGTGAACGCTTTTCTGCGGGACAACGAAGACCAGATCTGGCCCGTTCTGCGGGACATGATGCGGTATCAGAACCCGAACCGGAAGATGGACGCGCAAACGGCTCAGCGTCTGGGTCGGGCGATCCGGCCGATCTTCGAGGAGGCGCAGAGGGAGATTCTGGCGGCCAACTCGGAATGGCGTGACATTCTGAGTGACGAGCAGAAGGAGTTGCACGACTACGATCGCAAGCAGATGGACAAGACCTTCCAGGACATGGACAACCGTTTTGCCGGCTGGGCCAACGGGAAAGTTGACAACCAACAGGGGATTTTCCCAGCGGAGCGCCCGGACACGCCACCGGTCAACCCCAGACAACCAAAGCCGACCGAGATATCCGCGGCCAAAGTGCTTGGGACGAGCCTGGAATGGTGGGACGGATACGTCCAGGCTTTCATTGAAAATTACGAGTTGGACGAAGGTCAGATCAACGCGGCCAAGTCCATCCTGAAGGAGTTGAAGGAACGCGCGTCCGCCCACGAGAAAAGCCATGCCGCCGAACTGAAGGCGGTGGAGGACAAGATCCGAGATGCCCGTCGGGCCAAGGACGTTAAGAAGCTGGATGCGGCGATGACGGAGAAGCGCCAGGCCAGCCAGTACAAGGTCCAGCTCTTTGAGGAGTTGAAGACTCGGCTGGACACGATCCCACGGCCGGCCCAGAAGCAGAAGTATGCGGAAAAGATCAAGAGCTTCCGCTGGAAGAATCGCCCCGGCTTCCCCGACGAACCCGCCGCCGAACCGACGTCGCGACCGGCCACCACGACCCCTGCGGCGACAGAGAAGCCTGTGCCGACGACTCAGCCGGCGGCAGAGGTGGAGAAGGACGCGAAGAAGGAGTAGCATTCCTGCCGGCCGCGGCGTGAGCACTCCCCCGGCCAGCGGTGCCTCCGCGGTGTGAATGGGATTCCGAACGGCGAAGCTCTCTGGTGTTCCCAGGGGGCTTCGTCTGTTATCCGGGACGACGCCCGCGGCAGGCGTGCGGTCAGCGTCGAGCGCGCCGGCGCGTCAGCCGCACGGGTCGACGGCGTCTGAGCTTCGGAAGGTCGGCCACCGGCTGCGTCAGATCGCTCAAACCTGCCTGCGGCAACGTTTCATCGGACTCGACCTGCCCGAACAAATGCTCGTCGAAGAACCGAACCGTCCGTCGCGCATACTCCTGGGGGGCCTGGATCACACACTGGTTGTGCTTGGCTCTGGGCACGATCCACAGGTACTTCTTCTCCCCTGCCAAGTCATAGAGCATCTGCGACTGCGCCACCGGGATGTAGCTATCCCGCTCCCCGTGGATGAAGAAGATCGGTGTGTCGGGGATTCGCCCGATGGCCTTTCGAACCGACGGGTAGCGGCAGTTGAAACGGCGCCGGCACTCACGGAAGGTCAGCCAGCGCAGGAACCGCCAGAAGGCGGGCGGGTGGTTTTCGTAGATCAGCCGCACCTTCGCGAAAATGCTCACCCACCGCTGCATGAGGTATTCCAGCGTACTGTCGCTGCTGAAGGCCCCGTCCGTCAGAATGGCCTTCACGCTTCCCACATCCACGGACGCCAAGATCGCGGCCGCACCGCCCCGGGAGATGCCGAACAGGCCGATCTCACGCGGGTAGTCGTGCCGCTCCAGGTAGTCCTCCACGAAGGCAATGGCCCCCAGCATGTCGGCCAACTCGCGGTCGCTCGCCCATTGGCGAGGCTTGTACCCTTCCTCGCCGCCGGACTGCCCGTGGCCGCGAAAATCGAAGGTGAACACGTCGTACCCCGCCTCCAGGAGCGGGCGACAATACCGGGAACAACTGTACGCGTTGCTCCCGTACTCATGGGCGAAGACGATCATTCCTCTGCGGGCCTGCTGCGAGTTGCCGTCCAGCAGCATGCCCTGCAGGGCATGGCCGTCGAACGCCCGGAAGACCACCGGTTTGCCCTCCAGCCGGTCGTAATCCCGCAGATCCATGGACAGCGGCGGAGGCGTGTCGTCAAAGATGTTGATGATAAGGTTGACGTAGCGCCGCAGAACCGCCGCCGGAACCACAATCAGCAGGCAAAGAGTACAGACGATGCTGAGCAAGGCCCAGTTACGGACCAAGCTGTCCGTGAGCCCGCCGGCGACGATCTGCAACTGAAAAGTCGACGTGAACAACCCCCGGGTACTCTCCGCAAAACCGAAACGGCGATGCCCCGTTCTAATCGCCGGCCGGCGTGGTCGAGCGCAGGAACGTCTGTGCACCACACAACCGCGTGTCGTCACCGCAGACGGGCTGTTCGGGCGAATCGCCGGCCGCTCGTTGCCGCCTTCGCCCCCCCTCGACCTGCACTCAGCTCTGCGGGAACGGGTCCGTTTCCCGATACCCCAGAAACCGCAGGAAGACCGGCGGCGTGAGCACGGGGATGGAGAGGGAGTTCGCCGTCTCCAACTGCCGCGTGTACTCCTCGAACTGCCGAGTGATCTCCCGATTTCGTTCCACAACCTCCGCCGTCGCTTCCCCGATCACGCGTGGTTCACGCGGCGGCGATCCGACGACGATGAAGTCCAGCCGCGCCGAGACTGTGTCGGTCGTCCGGCCGCCCCAGTTCTCAATCAGCGCCTTGATCTTGGCCGCACCATCGGGATCCATCCGGTTGTCATGGTTGAGGTCAAACTCGCCGAGAACGAGGAAGATGAGCGGTCGAGACCGATCATAGATCGGATTGGCGATCAAATCGCCTTCCAGAATCAACTCATCCGGCGACTTTTCGACGATCTTGCAGGCCGAAGTGCGCTCGTAGATGGACACCACTTCCACCCGCGCCTTGGACTGCCCGTCCGCCGGAATACTCGTATCGGGTGAATACACCGCGAATTGCAGTCCCAGCGTGAGTTGGGCGTCCTGCCCAAGGTTGATGTACACCACGTCCTCACCCGCCTTGGCGGTCAGCACCAGGCCGTCCGGCTGGCGAAGCGTCTGCAGAGGAACCGGCGTGATCTGAAGTTCACCCAGCTTCTTGCGCAGATCAGAGTATTTCTGCTGAATGTCGGTCAAATCTTTTTCGAAGCTGTCACGCTTGAGACTCAGTTCCTTGATGTTCCGCGAAGCGTCCTGTCGGAAATCCTCCAGGTCTTTCTCAAATTCTGCAATCTGTTTGCGGTGGTCCTCTTGGAGGCGTTCCCATTCCCTGGATATCTCGTCGAGTTTCTGCGCCACGGCGGCCGACTGGGCGTCGAACTCGTTCCGTCGCGTCGCAGACGCATCGGCCAGGCTCTTGACCTCGTCCGTCAGTTCGCGGACCTGGTTCTCCGCGTCCGTGCAGCGGGTGTGGAGGTTCGTGAACTCGCCGTACAGCGACCGCAGTGCTCCAACCGCAGATGCGCCGCCAAAGCTGCTCGTATCCGAGACCAGCTTTTCCGACCGAATTCGGTCCACAACAGCATCCAATTCACTCTTCACCGCAGCGGGGGTGTGATCCGGCTGCCCGCTCGCCAGTTCCGCCGTCCGGGCCCGGTCCTGCTCCAACAGACCGACCACGGTGACCACGCCTGGCTGCCCCTTGCCGTAATGAGGCAGCAACTTCTCGTTTGGGCTGATCAGCTTGGTGTTCTCCCGGCGAAGGTCATCGTTCTCCGTCACCACCTTCTCCTGGTCTGTGTAAACCCAGACCAGCAGGCCGGTTGCGACCAGCCAGAGGACGGCGAATGAGATCATCCAGATATGGGCGGTGGAGAATCCCGGCTGAGTGGCCCCTCGGGCAGCGGGCATAGACAGTTCCTCCGGTGCAGGCTGATCATCAACTGGAGGTCGCCCCGATACTCCATAGCTCCGGGGGCGATCATATGGCGGGATCCCATCGCGGGGGATCTCCGGCGGGGCCCCACGAGACCGCTCCACCCCACGCGCCGGGGCAGGCGGAACCCCAAGGCCACCCGTCCATCAGGGTGATTGTGCGGCTTGCCTCCAATGATGTCAAGTATCGACCGGGGCAGGGAATGCGATCTGCAGCAACCCCCATTCCACCGGAACCGGCTCACGCCGTCTGCGCGGCGACCGCCCGCCCACGGTGCACGGACCCCTGGCTCAGCCGCCCAGGACTGAAAGTAGCAGCAGCAACCCCACCCCGGGGACCGCAATGACCAGGAAGCCGGTGAGCATTGCACGCCACCGAAACGCCGGTCGCCGGGATCGCACACGCATCGCCACCCCCGCAATCGCCGGATTGGCACCGGGCGTTCGCGGTATGATGATCGCCGGGCACCCGCACACGCCAGTTGAGACGACGTCCTCAACCGGCTCGATCACCCGAACCGCAGTGGCCGGAGCACACACAGCCGCGCCCGCTCCTCCAGTCCGATGGACCACCGGGCCATCCTGTGCCGGGTCCGGCTCGCTCAGGAAGTCGGCGATCAGAAGCTGATGGTACATCTGATCGTTTCGCCTCCGCTCGTGCGAAAACCTGGCCTTACCCATGTGAGATTTGAGGCGATGGGAACGGTTCATGGGTTCCTCCTGTCCGACGTCGGAATCCAGCGACGCTCGCTGGGACTCCCGCACGAGACGCCGGCCGAACACCCAAACCTTCGGGCGCTCGGCCCGGCGTGCTGCGCGCGGCTGCGGGGTTTCTCATCGTTGCGTGGTCCGGCAACCCCACCTGCTTCCTACCACATCGTCACGGCCCACCGAATTGCGTGAACGCCGTGTGACACCCATCAAAGGGAACAGGCTTGTGAGGAGAATGCCGGCTTTCCCAAAGCCCCCAGTTTCCCTATTTCTCAGTTTGGAGATTCCGGAATGCGCGGCGCCCACGCCCTGCCAGGTCAGTTGTTCCCCCCGAGTCGGCGGCGGAAGTACTCCGCGCGGACGATACTGCGCGACTCGCCGTCCAGCGGAGAGCCGTGCAGTTTCTGGAGGTGGGCGGGTTGGGTTTGGAGGAAGAGTTCGTTGAGAAGGCCCATATCGACGGCCTTGTAGCGGCCCATATGCACACCCATGCGGACATGGGAGAGCAGAAAGAGAGATTCTTCCGCACTCATGGAGCGGGCATTGCCGAGGATGCCGACGGCCCGCCAGACCTTGTCGTCCAACTGGTAGGCGCGTTCGGCGGCGAGCGTTTCGCGGGCTCGCAGTTCGTAATCCACGATCTGGGGGATGATGTCTTCGGCGAACTCACGCACGACTTCCTCTTCGCTCTTGCCCAACGTTGTCTGGTTGGACACCTGGAAGAAGTCGCCGATGGCCTCGGTGCCTTCGCCATAGAGGCCGCGGACGGCCAATCGCATGTCGCGAGCGGCGCGCAGCACGCGTTCGATTTCCTGGGTCAGCTTCATGGCGGGCAGATGCAGCATCACGGAAACTCGGATGCCGGTGCCGACGTTGGTGGGGCACGCGGTAAGGTAGCCGAATCGCGGATCGAATGCGTACTCGATGCCGGCTTCGATGAGGTCATCGATGCGGTTGATTTCCTTCCAGAGAGCGTCGAGCTGCAGTCCGCTGGCCAGCACCTGGATGCGCAGGTGATCTTCCTCATTGATCATCAGGGAGCGGTCTTCCCGCAGGGAGATCACGGCGCCCCGGCTACCCTCGCCTTCGGCGTGCTGGCGGCTAATGAGGTGACGTTCCACCAGGAGCTCCCGGTCCAGCGCGGACAGCTCCTCGAAGTCGATGATGACCGAGTCCTTGGCGATGTCCGTCTCGCTGATGCGATCGGTCAGGGTGCGGAAGATCTCCTTTCGCTCGGTTTCGCCCGCCTTGGCCAGGAACGGAAACCCCTTGACGTTGCGGGCCAGACGAATGCGCGAAGAGATGACCACGTCGGACATCGGCCCGCCGGACCGAAGCCAGGCCCCGGTCGTCTTCGCCATTTCATCAATTGGGCCCATCTTCAACTGCCTTGATCTCATCCCTGAGCTGTGCGGCACGTTCGTAGTCCTCTCGCTCAACTGCCTGTGCGAGTTCCCGCCGAAGCTGAACCAGGCGAGCCTGACGCTTGGCTGAGACGCCCGAGCTGGCCGGCACTTTGCCCACGTGCGTGGATGCGCCCTCGTGCGCCCTTTCGATCAGCGGCACCAGGTGCTCTGCGAAGACCTCGTAATCGTGTGGGCAGCCCAGCACGCCCTGGCTGCGAAACTCGCGCCAACTGATCCCGCACTCCGGGCACTGCAGCTTGGCCGTTTGCTGCACCGAGGCACCGTGCTTGACGAACTTTTCAAGAATGGACGTGATGCCCTCTTGTGGCTTGAGCAGCAGGCCCTCATTTTGAGCGCACGCCTCACAGAGATGGCGCTCTCGTTTCTCCCCGCTGGGCAGCACATCCGTCAGATGGACGGTCGCGGGCACCTGATGACAATGCTGGCAGAGAATTCCCATCGATGTCACTCGAGTCAAACCACCCGGACGGCCGACAACGGCCCGTGCGGATCCCACACTGCATGCGGAACCCGCCGCTTTATCGGCTCAGCGGCAACAAGGCCATCAGCCCACCGTCCAATTGGAGCGGTTTTCAGCCCGGCCCCCCCGAACCCCATGCCCGAGAAGTCACGGCCTTCCACGGACGGCAAATTCTAGCGCTCTAAGGTTTTATCGTCAATTATCCGCCCGTCCATCAGTCCGGGAATGAATCCCCCGGGGGCATATCCGGCCTCACAGCCGGGGGTCTCCGTCACAAAGACTCCGCGGAGAATGGGAGATAGCCGCGTGTCGGCACTCAGGAGCTGGAAGAACGCGGTAGCCACCCGTTCGGCGGATGGATTGCCGCCCTCCAGCGCGGGCCATTCGTTCAGGCAGGTCCCGGCGAGCTTTTCCCCAATTTCGCCCATTCGCTTCCGGACGTATGTAAAATCAACAACCAGCCCGACTTCATCCAGCCTGTGGCCTGCAAAACAGGCCCGAACACACCACTCGTGCTCGTGGATGGGCTCGGACATCCCATCGTACATTCGCAGGGCGTGTGTCGCCTGAAACCTCGATGTGACCGCTACTGTATACATGGGCTTTGCCACCGACCCGCCGCGTGGAGAGTGTACGCGCGGACCTTCGGCGTGTCACGTCTGCTTGACCCTGTGCACACCCGAATCTACCATCGCCACCATGCTGTCATTCTTGCCCGATCGCACGACCTTCGACTCGCTGGCACGTAAGTGCAACACCGTCCCGGTGTACAGCCAGTTGCTCAGCGACCAGCTCACGCCGGTGTCGGCCTTTGCCCGGTTGGCGGAAGCGAACGAACACGCCTTTCTGCTCGAAAGCGTGGTCGGGGGTGAGAAGATAGCTCGGTACTCGTTCATCGCGGCGGGTCCGATCGCGGTGTTTGAGGCTACGCGAAACACGGTCACGATCACCGAGGGCCAGGCCGTCCGCACGACCGAGGCAGGCGATCCGCTGGCGGTTCTGGAGGAGATGTTGCGAGGGTATCGCGCGGCGCATCTTCCGGAGCTGCCGAGATTTGTGGGCGGGGCCGTGGGCTACAGCGGCTATGACGCCGCGCGATACTATGAGCGTCTTCCCAACGCCCCGGTCGATGACCGCGGCTTGCCGGACATGCTTTTCGGGCTGTATGACACGATGGTCATCTTCGACCACGTGCAGAAGCTGATTAAAGTGGTGGCGCACGCCCATGTGGACCGGGACGGGGCGGATGGCGGGTACACCAAGGCGACGGAAACCATTGCCCGCATCGTCGACACACTCGCGGCACCCCGGCCCGAGCCGATCACCTTCATGCCGCCTGGCGCAGGGCCAAGCGGGCGGCAGTTCACGAGCAACTTTGAGCGGCCGGCGTTCGAGGCGGCGGTGGAGCGATGCCGCGAGTACATCCGGGCGGGTGACATTTTTCAAGTTGTTTTGTCACAGAGGCTTACGGTTGACACCCAAGCGACGCCGTTCTGCATCTACCGCGCGCTGCGCACGATCAACCCGTCGCCATTCATGTTCTACCTGAAAACCCCGAAGGTCACCCAGGTGGGGGCCTCGCCGGAAGTGCTCTGTCGGGTGGAAAATCGGGTCGTCACGTCCCGGCCGTTGGCCGGCACCCGGCGGCGCGGCCGAACGCCCGGCGAGGACGCGGCCCTGGAGGCCGAGCTGCTGGCCGACCCGAAGGAGCGCGCCGAGCACGTGATGCTGGTGGATCTGGGCCGCAATGATGTGGGCCGGGTGGCGCAGCTCGGGTCTGTGCGGCTGGACGACGTGATGACGGTGGAGCGGTACAGCCACGTGATGCACATCTGCACGAACGTCACCGGGCTGCTTGCACCGGGGCGGACGGCGTTCGACGCGTTGCGGGCGGTGTTGCCGGTGGGAACGGTCAGCGGGGCGCCGAAGATCCGGGCAATGGAGATCATCGACGAGCTGGAACCGACCCGGCGCGGACCTTACGCGGGTGCGGTGGGTTACGTGGACTTCGCCGGCAACATGGACACGTGCATTGCGCTGCGCACGCTGGTGATCCGCAAGAGGCCAGACGGTTCGGGCTACACGGTAGACGCCCAGGTAGGCGCGGGCATCGTGGCCGACTCCATTCCTGCCAATGAATACAAAGAGACCATCAACAAGGCGACCGGGATGCTGAAGGCAATCGAGATCGCGGAGTCCTGGACGAAATAGGGTCGGCCCGGGCACGTCGTTGCGCCCCGGGGTCACCCGTCTCTTCCGGGCGAGAAAGGAGCCGGTGATGTCCATGCAACGGTTCGCACTCGTGTTCCTGGGGGCCGTGGGGGTTGGCGGGGCCGCGTTTGTTGAGAACTCCAAAACGATGGTGACCGCGAGCGGGGAGCTTTCCCCCGCCGACCCATGCGCCGGGGCATCCACCGTCCCGGCACTGGTGACGGTGAAGGTGGTGGATCAGCAATTCCTCATCCGCGTGACGGATCAGGCCCTGCTGGAGGAAATGATCGACATCTGCCAGGGTCACGCGCCGCAGAAAATCGTCGTGGGCACTCTACGCACGGGCAACGACGGGTACAACCACGATCCGTTGAACGGCACCGTGTGGTCGTGGCACCTGCGTGAAGACTCCATCAAGCTGGCGGAGGTCGCGGTGGAAGTGTGCGACGGTCTTCCCTCCTTCGTGGAAGGACCGCTGGAGTACTGGCACGACATGGTCCGTCACTATTGCCCGTGGTCCAGCCGGATTGTGGCCGTCGGGCCGGACACGAGCCTGCCCGGCGATTTCGACCTGAACGGCGTTGTGGACCACGCGGACTACGCCGCCCTGGGTGCGTGCTTCAGCGGCCCGTCCCCGGAGGGGTGTTCGGATTTCCAGTTCGGAAAGCCGCCGTGCCCGGACCGTTGCTTCGAGGGACCGGCCGGCTGCTGCGCGACGGACATGAACGACGACCCGGACATCGACGTGGCGGACTACGCCGCGTTTCAGGAGGCATTCGCGTCCTGAGGGGCCGCTCCCGGCACGCGAACAAACCGCCGCGCCCCCGCGTGGTCAGGGTATGGAAACCCAAGGAGAACGGAATGCACGGTGACTTGAGCCGGTTGTTTGCAGTGCCGAATGGTGTCACCACTCGGTGGTCCAGTCCGGAAAACTGGAAAGGCGAGAAGGGCAAGGCCGCCCGGGCCAACGGCGGCCGGAAGGGCTCTCCGTGCTTCCCGCTCAAGGCGGGTGAGCAGCGGGTGCTGGCGGAGGTGAGCGGAAGCAGCGGAACCATTCGCCGAGTCTGGGTTACGATCGGCAACCGCATCCCCAAGGTGCTTCGCGGGCTGCGCCTGGACTTCCACTGGGACGGCGAGGCGAAACCGGCCGTCAGCGCGCCGTTCGGGGATTTCTTCGGCATGGGGCTGGGGCGGCTGACGCCGTTTCAATCGGCGTTGTTCGCCAACCCGGAGGGTCGGAGCTTCAACTGCTGCATCCCGATGCCGTTCCGCACGGGGATGAAAGTGGTCGTGACGAACGAAAGCGACGTTGACGAGGGTTCGATGTTCTTCGACATCGACTACACGCTGGGGGATCCGCACGGCAACGACGTGATGTACTTCCACGCCCACTATCGCCGCGAGAACCCGACGACGCTCGGCCGTGACTACGGACTGCTGCCGCATGTGCAGGGGCGCGGTCGGTTCCTCGGTGTCAACGTGGGTGTGATTGCGGACCAGAAGCGCTACGGCAAGTCATGGTGGGGCGAGGGCGAGGTGAAGGTGTACCTCGACGGCGATTCGGACCTGCCCACGCTGTGCGGCACGGGCACGGAGGATTACATCGGGACGGCCTGGGGCCAGGGCCGCTACGGGCACCTCTACCAGGGCTGCCCGATCGCGGACCTGGAGAATATGCAGTACGCGTTCTACCGGTATCACATTCCGGACCCCGTGTTCTTCCAGAAGGACGTTCGCGTGACGATCCAGCAGATCGGTTGCTGGGGTCCGGACACGCGGCCGGCGATTCACTTCGCCGGGCAGCCGGTCTACAAGGCCGGCCCGGGACGGGAGGTGCTGGATCTGTCGGCTGCGGGTGTGCCGGAGCCGTACGGGCTATTCGAGCGGCAGGACGATTGGTCGAGCTGCGCGTACTTCTACCTGGACCGCGCCACCAACGATCTTCCGTCGCTGGATCCGGTAGAGAAGCGCGTTGGGGGCCTGCTGGAAACGGCAGAGGCGCCGAAGCGGATCGATGCGTGAGCGCGGCCGCGGCTCGGGCTGGGCGGAGATCGCGCGTTGCATACTATGCCGCATGGCTACGCATATGTTGGCCCTCGGCCGCTTGCCCTGTTTATCCAGCTTCCCCGGGCTGCCCGAAATGTTCCGTCAGAACGCTAAAATGTCGCGCCCAAATGGCAATATCTTCGAGCAGAGAGCAAAATCTTCCGGCAGCCGTCGCGAGGGACAGAGTTGTGCGTTGCGGGGTGCGATTGCTTACCGCTTGGCCGGGCGGTTGTGTACCATGACTGTAGTTGCTGTGGAAACGGGGGTCCGCGGACGCTCGCTTGAGTAGGCAGCCTGAGCGAACGGGCGCGGGCTCGTGGGAAGGTGAAGGGGTGGCCTAAACCGGAGCGTGTCGGCGGTGAGCACATCCGGGTGCGAATCTGAAACCAAGCCAATGGCGATCTGGAAAGCGATCGTCATCCTCTCCTTGATTGCGCTTCTCCTCGGGGTGACTCTCGTTGCGTCGTGTCCACTGACACGAGACATTGCAGCGATACACAAGAAGTCACGCAAGATGAAGTCTCCGGCAGTGTACGACGAGGTTGCCGCACAGCTCGCCATGTTGTGCCAGACCCTCGAGAGGGAGACATGGACGCGATTCACGGGTACGGCGTGGCTGCCGAGGGCAGTACGCGACTTTGAACCTTCGTACGGGCGCGTATCGCCCGACGGGTGTCAGATTGAGATGGGTGGTGGGTTCTTCCACTTCGGGTACAGCCTCGTCCGCGACGAAAGTGCATCAACGGCCGAGGAAAACGTCTGGCAGTTGCGTTTCCGCGAGGAGAGCGGCAGTGAATTGCTCACCACAGTCACTCTGAACGTGACCGAGCGCTGGTCTGAGGAGGAGTTCGTGGAATCGGCAATGGCCGGCTTCGATGAGTTGATCGCGGCCAACCCGGGTATCTTCGAGCCCTACCGGAGCAAGTTCTACTTCCTGTTGACGTTCGACCATCGCGACCGAGCCCGTCAGGTCTGTGCGGATGCGACTGGGGCAATGCCTGGGCACTGGTGGCCGCGTCTCACGGCCGCGATGATGGATTCCGCCGGACCGGCGGAAGGAGAGGCATCCGAGCGGTTCGAGTCGTGGGTGGAGGCGAATCCTTCGTTGGGGCATTACGTATACCTGAGCTACTTCCATGATGTTGCCGGGAGACGTGACGCGGCATGCCGGGCGGCCCTGACGGCTGTGAAGCAGCCGTTCGTGGACGGCGCGCATGATTCCAGCAACTGCTGGTTTCTTTCGTACACGGCGGCAGTGATCGCATTCCGAAACGGCTGTTATGAGACCGTCATCGAGGTTGCGGACCGGGCCCTGAGGGCGAGCGACTCGGACAGTTACTTATACTATGATTTTCTTGGAATGCAGGCGGCGGCCTGGTTCCTTCTTGGAGAGCTGGATCGGGCGGATGCCGTGTTGGGGACAGCCAGACCGCCGAGTGCCGATTCGCGATGCCGAGACGGCGGGGCAGCGGCCTTTGGCACCCTGCGGAAGGCGATCCGCGACAAAGACGCCGAAGCGGTCAGAGCGTGGGTGAGCCCTGAGGCCGGTGAGTTTCATCCGCACCATGACTTGCCCATAGAAAAGGTGCGTGGTGTCGGAGCGGGGGTCGAACAACCCGGGCGCGATGCCGGCCTGCCGGAGGCCTGACGGGCGCTGCGGCTGCGCGGGCATCGCGTGCGATGGCCGGTTCGCCAAGTCACGCCCCGTGGGGGACCAGACGGAAACGGCTTGCGCGGCGGACCCGACGAAGCGTTGCTGCATGGCCGACGACGGGCGAAGCGCAAAGACGGTCGCCGAGGGGACAGCAGAGGCCGACGCCAGAAACGAATGAGGGTTGGAGGCACGAGTTCGGCTGGGAGTGGCATGCCCGTTTCCGCCGAAGGCGGAGCGGGCATGGCGAAACGCGGCCGACACGCACACGCGAAACATGCCCGAGGCTGAAGCCTACGGGCACCCTGGCGGGACCGAGATGGGAATCCCAGCGGGTTCTCGGCCAGCTTGCGTTTGTCGGCTGAGGTCTGGTTCTCTTCTCTCGTTGGGAGCGAGATCGCATGATGATCGGGGCCCTTTTCCCTCAGTTGCAGCATCTGGCCGACGCGAAGGAACGAAGGCGCGTGCTCGACAGGGCAATGGAAGGGACATTCGCATCGCTTCGAACGTGGAGCGTGTTGGGCCCTGTCTGCTTTCTGTGTTCGATGGCCCTGGTCATTACCGAGAAGAACTGTGAGCTCGGGCGGCTTGCACTGCCTGCCAAGATGGTGTTGGTTGCGGTTTGTGTGATGGGCACGATGTGGATTCCAGCGCTGGTGCACCGGCGTATGATCCGCGACCGGATTCTCGATGACTTCGCTACCAGGGGGATTCGGGTCTGCCGGAAATGCAACTATGATCTGCGTGGCACAGTGGATGGAAGATGTCCCGAGTGCGGTGAGAAGTGCTGATGCGCCTCCGAGTAACATCACGAAGATTCGTCGTTGCAGCGTCGCCGAAGGAATGCGCCAAGGCGTTGGAACGAGCGGTTGCTGACGCCGGGCGGCTGGCGTTGTTGCGAAAGCGCGATGAGTGTATCACGTATTGCTGTGTCGGCTCGTTCGCTCTCACGGAGAGCCCACTGGGTGCCCTTCTTCAACGCCCGGCCCTGGTAGCGAAAGCCTCCGTCGTGCCGAATTCTTGTGGTGCAGAAGTGCGCTTCCGTGTGCTTGCAGGCGTTCCCAGCCTTTTGGGAATGGCCGTTCTCGCGGTGGCTTTCTTCGGCACTCCCGTTCAGATCGTTCGTGTCGCCCTGTGGCCCAGCACCAGCCGCGTGGACAAGATCGCAGCCCTGATTCTGGTACCCGTGTCGATCATAGCTGGAATCTGGGCGATGCGATTCCTAATCAGGCGGGCGCGTACAGAAATCGAGTCACTGAGTCAACCTCTGGAAGCCCTGCGACATGGGCACAGTCACGATTGAGGCGCAGGGGTCGGCGCGATTCAACCAGGCCAGTGTTCGGGTTCAGGATATGGCGGCGGGCGGCAATCCACTTCCACAAGGCTCGGCACACAGGCAATCGGACGCAACGTCGAAAGCTGGCTGATCGTGCAGAAGAGAAAGCGCCCGGAACCGCTTACGCGCCGTTCTCACTGGGGGCCGTTGTCAGCCGGGTGAAGCCGGACGACAGAGGAAACTGGCAAACCCGTTTCCCAAGGCGGGTGATGGAGAAACAGGCCACTGCGACCTGGGGACTCATGTCCGCGGGAAAGGATTCCCGCGAAGGCGGGACCGAGATGGGAATCTCGGTCCAGCGGGCATCGAACGCGTATGGGTGTCCGTAAAAGTGCCGATGCGGAAGCCACTGGGCTTCCGCATCCGACACAACCGCGCCATGTCTGACCCGCGAAGGGGTCTCCCGTAGATTCGTTGCGTATCGTCGGCCCTGGCCGGGCGCTGTCGGGAAGGTCTGCCTTCCTTCCGTCCCCCGGGGTCGCCGTCCGGCGCCGGCCGGCCGTTTCCTTGGAAGCGGCCGGCCGGCGGCGACCCAAGCGTGTTCGGTTGCCGCCGCCTCAGCCGGTGGCTATGGCCGGCGACGGCGCCGGTGCGTGGCCGGCAGTCTTGGCGCCGCCGAGTTGTGACTCAAGCTGCGCCACGACGGTCCGGATCGGCATCTCTTTTTCGCCCGCGGGGGTCATCCACTGGGCGGTCCCGTCCTCGTTGAGCATCTTGTTGATGCGACGGGCGGCCAGGATGACCGTCGTATGGTTCTTGTTGCCCATGTGGCGGGCGATCTCGGGAAAGCTCATGTCCGTGTGCTTGCGCGCCAAATACATCGCCACTCCGCGAGAGAGGGCAATGGTGCGGGTCTTGCGTGAGGTATGCAGGTCGGCCGGCGTCAGCCCGAAGAAGATAGCGCTGATGCTCTCGATGTCGGACAGCCGGACCACCGGCACGGCGTGCTGCACCAGGTCGCGCAGGCCGCGTTCGGCCAGTGACAGCGTAAGCGACTGATTGGTCAGCCGGGCCATGGCCACCAGCTTGAGCAGGGCGCCTTCCAACTCGCGGATATTCGCCTGGAACGCCTCGGCCACGTGCTGGATGACGGGTTCGGGCACATCCATCTTCAGGGCGGCCGCGCGTTTGCGGAGGAAGGCGGTTCGGGTTTCGAGGTCGGGCGCCTGGATCTGCACGACCATGCCGGAGACGAATCGGTTGACCAGCGATTCGGACAGGTGCCCGATCATCATGGGCGGCGCGTCGGAGGCCATCACGAGTTGCTTGCCGGCACCATCGATTGCATTGAACGTGTGGAGGAACTCGTCCTGCGTCGCCCGCTTGTTGGCGAAGAAGTGGATGTCGTCCACCACCAGCAGGTCCACGCAGCGATAGCGATGGCGGAACGCGTCGAGCTCGCCCGTCTTGATCGCGTAAACGAACTGGTTGGTGAAGTCCTCGCCGGACACGTAGACCCAGTTCAGTTCGGCGTGGCGTTCCTTGGCATCGTTGCAGATGGCCTGAAGCAGGTGTGTTTTGCCCACGCCGCAACCGCCGTGCAGGAACAGCGGGTTGTACTGCCGTGCCGGCTGCTCCGCCACCGTCCTGGCCGCGTGATAAGCCAGGCGGTTGGAGTCACCCACGACAAAGTCCTCAAACCTGCCGCGTAGCGGCGGGCCCGGCGGCGGTCCACCCCTTCGCCGGTGGATGCGGGCAAGTCGCTCCGGATTGTTCGCGGCAAAGTCCACCTGGGAGTCCGGCTGCTTCTTGCGAAGCGTGCGAGCCAGCGATGGATCGATCGCGAACGACACGGCCAGGCGCCGTCCGGTCACTTCCTCCGTCGCGGCTTCAATCGTTTCGGAGAAGTGCTTTTCAATCCAACTGCCAACGAACTGGTTGGGCACGTCAACCTTAAGGAACCCATCGGTCAGCGTGAAACGAGTTGCATTCTTGAACCACACTTTAAACCGTTGGGGCCCGACTTTTTCCGCGATGCGGCTTTCGAGCAGGCAAACGGTGTCCGTAGCGCAGACGCTCACTGCATACTCCTCCCCTGCAGGGTCGCGTTTTTCGAACTATTCGGATAGGTAGGTCTTCGGGTCGGAATCGTGCGAGCTATCGTCCCTGACCGCGTCGATCTGAACGTCTCATCACGGAGTGAAGTCTAACGCCGGCGTCATGAAGCGTCAACAAAAACTCCTGCACGAAATCTTGTGCACAATCACATACGTTCCGCCGCGCCGAGAGTTAGGCGCCGAGAAAAAGGGAAAAGTTTTTTTTGGACACACGGATGCGGCCGCGATGTGAACAAATTCTGGAAAACGCGACCGGTTATTCACGGCTCGCGAGCGGGGTTGACGCAATCCACGCCCGGCGTCGTCCGGTCTCGGTGAAGCCCCATCGATGGTAGAGCACGATGGCCGGCTCATTGTGACTGTCCACCGCCAAGGTCAAACAGGCGTCATGGCGGGCGGCGCAGGTTTCCGCGGCCCGCGCGAGCAGAGCATGGCCCACCCCGGCCTGCCGTGCGTCGGCCGCCACACCCATATAGACGACCTCCAGCGCCGGTCGACGCAATACCTGGGAGAGCAGAAGCACTCCGACGGGGCGCTCGCCCTGAAGAGCGACCCACCAGAGCGATGGGTTGAACACGCCGGCCGCGCGATGGGTGGCCAGTACGTCTTCCGTCTGTCGCATACCGGTCAGCGGCGGACAGTCCAGGCTGTCGACGTAGGTTCGCTCCAGCGCGTCGATGAAGAGCGAGTGTCGTTCGGGCGAGTAGGATACGAAGGTCAGATCGGACCGCACGCGAGCGGAACCCGGCGGCGCGTGGACGGGTCGCTCAAGATAGACCAGTTCCGCGAGAAACCGAAACCCCGATGCGACAAGCACTTCCTCCGTATCCACGGCCCCCGGCGGCACCATGGCTTGGATGATCACCAGCGCCTGCGGCCACAATCGCTGCTGGAGAGCACGGAGCAGGGTCCCCATCTCTGCCGGTCGACGCCTCGCGACGTGATCCGGGGGGAGGTACAGCAGTGCAGTCCGACCGGGCGACAGGATGGTGGCGCAGGCGCACACCAGACGCCGGCCCTGGTAGCACGCAGCCAGCGGATTGATTTCGAGGGTGAGTTGGGCAATGAACTCCAGCAGGTTGTTCACACGGCGCTCGGTTTCCGCGTCGGGAACGGTGTGGCCGGACACAATAAAGCGCAGCGCGCGCAGGTAATCCGGGTCTCCCGGGGCCGGCCAGCGGAGTTCTCCTGGTTGCCGATCTGCCATCGTTGCCGAACGATCTGCGAAACCCGGTTCCGAATTCCGGGGATACTGGACCCGGACCGGAAGCGATTGGCGGCATTGTAGGGTGGATGGCGGCCTGTGGACAGCCGGCAGTTGCATGGGGTCGGTGCTCCTCTATAATCTCAACCACTGTTTGCAGCGATTCTTGTGGCGGGGCCCCGTGACTGACAAGTGGTACCAACGGATCGTGTTTGTCGCCGTCGCAGCGGGATGCCTGGCGTTGTGCACCTGCGGTGCTCCGCGCAGCGGGATGGACCGGCTCGAATCCAGGGACCCGGGGCAGCGCATCGCGAGCATTGTGGACCTGACAAACCGGGCGACCCAGACCTCGTTGGCTTCGATGGACCGGGCGCAGGCGGCGGACCTGATTCCCCGCCTGGTGGATCGTCTGGAGGACGAGGACGAGGGCGTGCGTTTTTACGCCATTTTGGGGCTGGAGAAGCTGACGGGCACGCGTCTGGGCTATCGATATGGGGACTCGGCCGACCAGCGGCGGACGGCGGTGAACCGCTGGCGGGCCTTCGTAGCCGGTGCGGCGGAGCAAGGCGCGCCGACATCCGTTCGCGCTGAAGAGACGGACAGCCCCGACGCGCAAGGAGACGGACCCCTGTGAGCGTGTCCCCTCCGCTGGAACTGCGTCTGCTGAGCGATCCGGCAAACCTGGCCAAGGTGCGAGCGACGGTACGACAAGCGTCCGTGGATGCGGGGTTTGCGGACGCGGATGCAGAACAGATCGCGCTGGCCGTGGACGAGGCCCTGGCCAACGTCATCAAGCACGGCTATGGGATGCAGACGGGCCGACCGATTCGACTGCGCATCGAGGCGGTTTCGGAGAAGCGGCGTACGGGTCTGCGGTTCGTGGTGCGTGACTATGGTCGGACGGTGGATCCCGCGACCATCAGCGGACGAGACTTGGAGGAGGTTCGACCGGGCGGGCTCGGGGTTCACATCATTCGCACCGTGATGGACGAGGTGTGTTACGAGCCGGCGGTCGGGGGCGGCACCTGCCTGAGCATGCTGAAGTGGAAAAGCGATGACTAGGGCGTTGAAGGAAATGCGTCAGGTGGGTTCGACGACCGTGGTGGTGCCGTCGGGCGAAGTGGATCTGCAGCGGTCGCCGGAGCTGTACCGGGAGATGATGGCGATCTGCCGCACGAGGCCGCCGCGGCTGGTGGTGGACCTGCGTCAGGTCAGCTACATGGATTCTTCCGGCGTCAGCACGCTGGTTGAGGTGTTTCGGAGTGTGAACGCGTACGGCGGCGTGCTCGTGCTGTTGGCGCCGACGGAGCGGGTGCGGGCCATGTTCCAGATCGCCAAGCTGGACCAGTTTTTCACGATTGTCGACACCGAGAAAGAGGCGCTGCGTGATGGCTGATTCGCCGTCCAGTGGATCGCCGGTTCCGCCCGGTTCGCGGTTGCGAACGGCCGTGGAGGCGGTCGGAGAGGCGGTCCTGGCCGTGGGAAGGCGCGGCGCGGCGACCGTGCGCTTTGCAGGTGAGATGACGGTCGTGCTGGGGGAGACGGCCCGCTGGATCGCCCGCAGCCTGTTGCGGCCGGGGGTTCGTTTCCGGCGGGACGCTCTGGCGGCCCAGATGGTGCGGGTGGGCGTGCGGAGCATCGGCATCGTGGCGCTGGTGCAGGTGTTCATCGGGATCATCCTGGTGCTGCAATTGGCGCCGACGCTCGAGAGCTATGGGCAGATTGAACAGGTGGCCACGGTGGTGGCCATCGCCACGGTGCGGGAGCTGGGCCCGCTGATCACGGCCATCGTGCTGAGCGGATTCGCGGGCGCATCGATTGCCGCAGAGATCGGGGCGATGAAGGAGACGGAGGAGATCAAGGCGCTGCGTGCCCACGCGCTGAGTCCGTACCATTTTCTGATCATGCCGCGTTTTCTGGCCACCGTGATCATGCTGGGCGGGCTGGCGGTGATTGCGGACGTGGTCGGAGTATTCGGCGGCTTCATGACGAGTTGGCTGGTGCTGGACATCCCGCCGCAGACGTACCTGGACATCACGCAGGCGGCGCTGGACCCCACGGATTATCTGACGGGCCTGTTCAAGGCGGGGGTGTTCGGCGTGTTGATTGCGCTGATTGCGTGCTGCGAAGGGCTCAACGTGACGGGGGGTGCGGAGGGCGTGGGCCTGGCGACCACGTCGACGGTGGTCAAATCCATTGTGGCGTTGATCGGCGTGGATGCCGTGTTCACGACCGTGTTCTACGTGCTCGGCATCTGAGGGGCGCGGCCCCCGGCAGGACGGGCGATGGAGTCGGATGTTGTCATCTCGGTGCAGGAGGTGGTCAAGACGTTCCCGCGCGCGGACGGCACGCCGGCTCGCGTGCTGGACGGGGTGACCTTTGACGTGCATCGCGGTGAGACGATCGTAGTGATGGGCGGCAGCGGCTGCGGCAAGAGCACGCTGCTGAATTGCCTGATCGGCGAGCTTCCGGTGGACGGCGGACGCATCCTCTACCACACGGCGCGCATGCCGTCGTCTCGGGACATCTCCGGCATGAGCGAGTCGGAACTGAACGAGCTTCGCAAGCATCTCGGCATCCTGTTTCAGAGCGGCGCGCTGTTCAACTCGATGTCCGTCGCGGACAACATTGCCCTGCCCATCCGCGAGCACTCCAGCGTACCGGCCCGGCTGATCGAGACCATTGTGACGCTGAAGCTGGAGCAGGTACGGATGCTGGAGCATCGCGACAAGATGCCCAGCCAACTCTCCGGCGGGCAGAAGAAACGGGTAGGGTTGGCCCGGGCCACGGCGCTGGACCCGGAGATTCTGTTTTATGACGAGCCGTCGGCCGGTCTGGATCCGGTGACGTCCGCGGCCATCGACGAGCTGATCATGGACCTGTCCAAGAAGCTTCTGGTGACCAGCGTGGTGGTGACGCACGAGATGGACTCGGCGTTTCGCATCGCGGATCGGATGGTGATGCTGGATCGGGGCCGGGTGCTCAAGGTCGGCTCGCGGGCGGACTTTGAGGCCCTGCGGAACGCCCCGCCGGACACGTTGACGCGGCACGAAGAGCGGCTGATGAACCAGTTCCTCAACGGATACGGTCGAGGCCCGCTGACGGACGCGACCGGCACGAGCGAGTTTGAACGATTGATTACCGCCGGCTGACGGGGCGAGGAGCGTTTCCAGCAATGGCCAAACCGACGAACACGTTTGCTCTGGGCCTGACCGTGATCATCATGCTGGCCCTGTTCTTCGGCACGTTGGTGTTTATCGGCGGCAGCGATCTGTTCGGGCCCGCCCGGAACGGGTACGCCGTGCGATTCCCCGCGTCATCTCCGCTGCCGGACGAGATCGCGGCCGGTGCGCCGGTCTTCTGCGGCCTGCTGCAGGTGGGTTCGGTGGAGCGTGTGTCGCATGAGCTCGAACCGGGTGCGGACGACCGGCCCGACCGGTTGTTCGTGCGTCTGGACATCCGGGTGGACAAGCTCGTGCCGCTGCGAAGCGATTGCCGGATCGTCGCGCGCGGGCCGCTGTTGGGCGGCGGCGGCAAACTGGTGATCGTCGACCCGGGGCCGCAAGGGCAGCCGGTGGCGCCCGGGGCGGTGATCGACGGGATGCCCGCCAGCACGTTTGACGCGGCGCTGGACACTCTGGCGGGCGAGCTGGACCCGCACAACCCGGCCGGGCTCGTGGCCCTGGTGAAAACGGAACTCGACGCGGGGAACGCCCGCTCCGTGATGGCGAAGATCCACCGGTCCGTCGAGGATCTGAACCTGATCACGAAGAGCCTGGCCCGGCAGATGGACACGCGCGACCGCGAAGCGCTGCTGGCCAAACTGGGGCAGATTCTCGATCACGTCAACGAGGCCACCGGCTCGCTGCGCGACCAACTCACCCTGCAGTCGGAGGACGTGGTCCTGGGCAAGCTGCACAAGGGCCTGGACACGCTGAACGCGGACCTGGAAGCCGTGCTCGCCGTGATTCAGGACAACCGACCGCACATCGACGGCACCCTGGCCGGCCTGAGCCGAACGGTGGACACGGTGGAGCACGGCATTGCCACGCCCCTGGCCGAGCAGTTGGACGCCGCGTCCGACACCAGCCTGCTGAACAGGCTGCACGTGTCGTTCGACCGGCTCAATCAGTCGCTGGCGGACCTGACCGTCGTGACGGGCGAGACCCGGCAGGTGCTGGTGCTGAACAAGGAGCGGCTCAACGGCATATTTGCCAACGTGAACGAGACGAGCGCGCACCTGAAGGCGGCATCCAAGGAAATCCGCCACAGCCCGTGGCGGCTGCTGTACCGGCCGAGCCTCGAGGAGACGCGCGAGCTGAACATCTTTGACGCGTCGCGGGAGTTCGCCACGGCCGCGGCCCACCTGGACGATTCGGCGACGCAATTGCGGGCCCTGCTGGACGCGTACGGCGGCCAGGTCGCCGCCGATGACCCCGAGCTGCTGGCCATCAAGGCCCGGCTCCAGGAGACCTTCACCCGGTTTACGGAAGCCGAGTCCGCACTCTGGAAGGAGCTCTCCACCCCTTGAGCGTCCGGTCCCCGCGCGGTCCGTCCAGACGCATTCGCGAATCGCGGCGCAGGCCTTCGCATGGTGCAGGTCCGATATTTCCCCGCATTCCGGCGGTGCTCGAACGCCCCCGCCGAACGCCGCCGATAATAAGGTCAATCTGCAACCCGCAACAACCGATGCCTTGAAGACGGCCGACCGGCGATCCTGCCGGGGCAACCGGTACAGCAGGCCCGCACGCCGGCCGTGCGGGCGGGAGCGATGTCACAACGCTATGTGGCCACTGCGCACCATGGGGTTTCTGGGCTTGTTCGTCACCGCGTGTCTCGCGGCCGCGTACTACCCCATCATCGGCCTGGCCAACTACGTGGCGATCTACCAGATGTATCCGGAGAGTCATTGGTGGGGTCTGCCCCTGCTGCCGCTGGGCATCCGGTATTCACTGTGGGCGGGCGTTTCGATGCTCGTGGGCATGGCGATGTGTGTGGTCACCGGGCGCTTTCCGGAAAACCGGCCCTGCCTGACGTTCTGGGAGGTGCTGGTGGCCGTTCTCGTGCTGTTGACGGTGATCAGCTTCTTCACGACCAGCGACGTCGTACCGGTCCAGACCATGATGCTGGACAAGTTTCTGAAGATGATTCTGTTCGTCTTCTGCTTTGTCCGGCTGCTAACGAACCGGCGGAGCTTCATGGCTGTGATGTGGGTGTTCGTGGTGGGCAGCCTGCTGCTGGGTCATGAGGCGTACAACACACCGTCGCAGGAGTTCGTGACCGGCCGCCTTCAGAGCATCGGCGGCACGGACTTCCGAGCGTCGTCGGGATTTGCCGCCCACATGGCGGCCATGCTTCCGCTGATCGGCGCCGCGTTTCTCGTCACGCGGACATGGTGGCTTCGAGCCATTCCCCTGCTTGCGGGCGTTTTCACCTTCAATGCGATTGTGCTGTGTCGCACGCGGTCGGCGTTTATCGGGTTGATCGCGGGCATCCTGACGGCCGCGTTGATGGTGCCGCGGTCGTGGCGATGGAAAATCTATCCGGGACTCGTTGTCGCCGTGATCGGAGGCTACTTGCTGATCGATCCGCACTTCGTGGAACGCATGGAGACCATGAAGACGCCGGAATCGCGGCAGGCGGACGCGGCCATCAGCCTGCGCTACCAGATTTGGGAGGCCGGGCTGGCCATGGTGGCGGACGAGCCGCTGGGCGTGGGCATCGGCGCATTCGGGTTTCGGATTGCCGAATGGAACCCGGCGCTCCACAGGCGGGCGGCCCACAACACGCTGCTGCTCTGTGCGGCGGAGATCGGCGTTCCGGGCCTGACCGTCTATGTCCTGATCATCCTGGTGTCGCTGCTGCAACTCCACATGGTGTACTGGCGCGCGGATCAAACGGACGACCCCAAGGGGACGCGCATCTGGGCGTTCGCCGTGCTCGTTTCGCTGGTCATCTACGTTGCCGCCGGGCAGTTCACGGAGCGTTTCTACACGGAGTCTATGTGGTGGGTCCTGGCGCTTCCCACTTGCCTGCAGCGCATCACCGTCCGGGAAATGTACGCCCGTGCCCTCGCCGGCGAGGTGGAAGGCGAGCCTCTCTGCGATGCCCCCGCCACGCCTCTCGATGACGACCTGCCGGCCACACCGGTCTTCGCCGACTGACTCGACGACCGCGGCGCCGCCTCTCAGAACTGCTCCGTGATGCTCTTGCCCTGCATGAACAGCAGCAGGTA